>NZ_JBBMQK010000006.1:0-242439 GCF_038899995.1 Sulfitobacter sp. AS59 | reverse complement strand
TGCTGTCACCGATTGACTATGAAGCAAGAGAGTTAAAACTGAACAAAGCAGGCGTCTAGGAAACTAGGGGCATCTCATATTGTCCATGCCATCGGGAAATGTACGGTGGCTGGTGCGCGTTGAAGGTGACCCAAAGAAGCGCGTAACGCTGACCGTGGACCCTGACCATCCAGAGTTTCACGAGATCTATGTGGCCGCTCGATCAGGCGTCAAGAAATAACCAGATTTGAAAGTGACGTCGGCACAGACCGGAACCTTGGGTTGGCTCGGGACCGCTTATTTGAAATATCTGAAAACAGCCGTAGACAACGGCGATGCCAGCATTCTGACCTATAAGCAGCGGGAAAACCTGATGCCGGGATTTCTGGCCCATATCAGCCAAACCGGAAGATCGCTGGGAAAAGCTTACGCAACCCTGCCGGTCGATATCCCCCCTCACGAGCTCGTGCTGTTCAGGGACAGCCTGATGTCTACCCCTGGCAAGGCGACAAACACGTTCAAGATGCTCAAGGCAATGTTCAAGTGGGCACTGGATCGAAAATACACCCAGACCAACCCCGCAGCGGCGATCAAGGTGAACTATGTCAGCAAGGGCGGCGCAAAGCCCTGGACGCTCGATGATCTTGAAAAATTCAGGGAAGCGCACCCCAAAGGCACGATGGCTCACCTGACCCTGACACTGTTCATGTTTACCGCCTGCAGGATCAGCGAAGCCTACAAGCTTGGACGACCGAACGAAGTGAAAAAAGGTGGCGTCAGCTGGCTGGAATGGCAACCCTCGAAAAAAACGCGCAGTTTATCTCGCTGCCGATCCTGCCGCCATTGGCACAAGCGATCTAGGCGCAGACAGTTGTTGGCGACACATATCTGCTCAATCGGTCAGGCAAGCCATTTGGAAGCGCTGAGACACTCCGCAACAGCATGCAGACCTGGTGCCGTGATGCGGGGCTGACTGGGCTATCGTCGCACGGTATTCGCAAAGCTGCCGGCCACCTGATGGCTCTTCACGGCGCCACCCAGTACGAGATCATGGCAGTGCATGGCCATGCAAATGCAAGCAGCTCTGAGGTCTACACGAAGGGCGTTGAGCGGCAGCGATTGGCAGAGCGCGCGAACAGCCGACTAGCGTCGATTGATTGGTAATATGCAAATGAGAATATTCCACAAAAAAGTTCTATTATTTCCACATCAATACTTAGAAACGAAGTGCTCGGATAATTTCTTTAGTATGAATATCCTATGATCTGTAAGCCTAATTGTATCGTAATTAGAAGGATTTATCTCACCGGAGAACTCAATCAAAGGAAACTTTGTATGCAACAAGCCTGAATTTGCTCCTCCGTTAAATCCAGACCACCTCATAACAGAAGCCCAGCTACCCTGCAGCCGCTCTTGAATTTTATTTGGATCAGATTCAAGCAAGAACTTTGGACCTAGTTGTACAAGAAGCTCTTCCATTGCATCTAGTCGGCCGATAGATAAACAATATGCTTCTTTAAGGTCCAACTTACAGGCTCTTAGCGCGTCCCGGTCACGAATGAAAGTTGGAAAGTCAACCTTTTCATGTGTATAGGGGTATAGTACTGGATCTTTAGTTTCAGCTTCAATAGCATCGATAAGTGCTTCGATTGCGTCGAAGCCTATATTAAAACTTCATCCATCTATTGAAATTAGCTTCATCGAACCATTAAGCTCTCCAAAGTTTATCTTCGCTTCATGAAAAAGGTCACATCTAAGATATTTACAAAATATTAAGCTTATTTGATGCGGTTTGCCCAAAAAGAAAACAGTATCAGAAAATCTTTCGTCGGCTCTATTTAAAAAATCTAAAAAATATTTCCTATCATCGCCAGGGAATTTTTTCTTTCCATTAACCTCTTTACGGCGAACCTCTGAGGCACCGCTAACCGCCACTAGCAAAAGAATAAGCGCTGCGTTGTACATTTGGTGCTTTAAAAGCATCTTGGCTTCCTCGCACCGGATCAAAACACTCATAAGAACTCCCTATAATATTTGATACAGAATGATGCTGCTATCCTAAAGTGTTCCCGTTCACGGCAGAATTTACTTATAAGACATCTAGTTGCTTACCCGACTCTAAATTCAAAATAGTGATGACGGGACACTATTGTAGTGTTAGGGCTGATAAATACAATCGTATAGTTGGGGCTGATAAATAAATCGAAAAGCAGAACCTCAGTGGCGAAATTGGTGCAGCTTTGCGCGTTTATAATTTACATTGTGTCACACGCTCGGTTCCGCGTGTGACACATGTATGCAAAAACGCCGAATTTATATGGCCGAAATCAATCGTCTGATAGTCCTGCTGGGCCTACCACCTTTCCGCCAAATCGCTGCGGTCAATAGACGACAGCGCGAGCCGATTGAAGGCTGAAAACTCCATTATTCATCGCGAATCATAGGTGACGTGTAAAACACGCGCACGTAAACGCTGTGCGGTTGAAAGCCCTTATTTTCGCCGCATATTTGTCCAAAATGCATGCAAAATTCTAGTATGGGTTGCGCGAAATTCCACCTCAAATTGGCTGGCACCAAACACGAACAACCCAATACGTTAATAGTTTATTAACCATTTGACGCACGGCGCGCAGTCGGTAGATTTCTTTACCAACCAGCAATCTGGTTATTTACGAAAATTGTTCTTTCGATTTCCTTACCACTGTAGGTAGCTCAATGTTTTTTTCAATGTATCGCGCGTTAGCGCATTTTCCGTGTTATCTGGGTTTTCACCGCTGGCGCGACAGCCACGTGATGCCCCAAAAAATCTGCAAATCATGCAAACGGCGGAGCGGTCATATTATTTGACGCCGCCCTAGACCCCGGGGCGCACGTCCCGGACATTCAAGACGGTTGCTGGCCGTATTTCAGAGCCAGCAACCGAAGACATCAGCCCATCATCAGGACTTCGCCAAAGCTGTCGCGCAGGTTACGCTTTAGCACTTTGCCCGTTGCGTTGCGCGGCAGCACATCGGTAAATACCACGCGGTCCGGAATTTGCCATTTCGCGATCTTGCCATCGAACACCGCCAGAATTTCCTCTTCTGTCGGCTCTTGCCCTTCGGCCTTGACCGCGATCAGGATCGGGCGTTCGTCCCATTTCTCGTGACGCGCACCGATGACGGCGGCATCTGACAGTTTGGGATGCGAAATCGCGATATTTTCCAGCTCAACCGAGCTGATCCATTCGCCGCCCGATTTGATAATATCCTTGGACCGGTCGCGGATCGTGACATAGCCATCCGCATCCATCGTCGCCACATCGCCGGTGTCAAACCAACCATCCTTGGTCAGCGTTTCCTCGCGGGTTTTGCGGAAATATGCATCCAGAATCCAGAACCCCTTGGTGACCAGATCACCTTGGGTTTGCCCATCATGGGGGACGGGATTGCCATCCTCATCCATGATCTCAAGCTCCACACCGTAGACGGGCCGCCCTTGGTTTTCGCGCAGCTTGTGCTGGTCGGCCTCTGGCAGGTCCAGATGCTTGGCTAAGGGCTGGTTGATACTGCCCACAGGGGACATTTCTGTCATGCCCCAAGCATGGATCGTCTCAACACCGTATTTTTCGCGGAAGGCTGTCATCATTGACGGCGGACAGGCCGAGCCGCCGACAACCGTGCGCTTGAGGCTGCTCAGGGACGAGCCGATTTTGTCAGCCTCGCCCAGCAGACCCAGCCAGATTGTCGGGACACCAAGTGCCAGCGTGATTTTGTATTTGTCGATCAAGCCCACCAACGACGGGCCATCCAGACCCGGCCCCGGCATCACCATACGCGCACCGACCATGGCACAAGCATAAGGCGCGCCCCATGCGTTGACGTGGAACATCGGCACAACCGGCAGCACGACCTCTTTGGCGGAGATCGCGATGCTGTCAGCAAGGTTAATGCCAAAGCTGTGCAAGACGGTCGAGCGGTGGGAATACAGCACACCCTTGGGGTTGCCCGTTGTGCCAGAGGTATAACACAGGCTGGAGGCCGTGTTTTCATCCAACTCAGGCCAGTCGAATTCAGGATCACCGCTGGCGATCAGATCATCATAGAACTTGAGACCGGGGATTTGTTTGGCGGCCTCAGCGTCCGTGCCTTCCATCAGCACGATGTGGTCCAGATGCTCAAGCTTGTCCATGATCGCGGCGATCAATGGGACAAATGTCTTGTCGATGAACAGCACCTTATCTTCGGCGTGGTTCAGAATATAAACCAGCTGTTCGGGGAACAGGCGCGGGTTGATCGTGTGACAGACAAAGCCGCCACCGGACGCACCGAAGTAAATCTCAAGATGGCGGCGGTTATTCCATGCGATGGTACCGCAGCGCGCCTGTGGTTCCAGACCAAGGTTCGTCAGTGCCGATGCCAAGGCGCGCGAATTCCGGCCCACTTGGCCCCAAGTGGTTTCCTCGACCCCGCCACCGGTATTGACCGAATAGATTTCGCCCGTCCCGTGATAGCGCTGCGCGTGTTCGATCAGGCTAGAGATCGTTAGCGACTTATTCATCATTTGGCCAAGCATGGCGCTTCCTCCCGATTTTGGTTTGGCCACACATTTACCAATCCAACCGGGTCTTGCAAGCGAACACACACATGATTACGCAGGGTGAATGAAACTTGTTTACCATTCGCCACTTAGCGCAGATCAGCAACGTGACGCCGGTCTGATCGACCCACAACCCTTGGCGATGGCCGATCAAGTGCGGTATTCCGATCTGGACACCAACAACCACGTCAACAACTGCACCTACTTTGAATGGTTCGAACGGCTGCGCATCAGGTACACGCAAACGCTCGTGGAACAGGGGTTGATGGATGCCCCCGGCCCCCGCGTGGTGATCCGGTCAGGGTCGATCCGGTATTTGCACGAATTGCTAGAGCGTGAAGATTACATTGTGACCTGCCGCTGCACCGGGTTTCGCAACACATCCTATAGCATCAGCCAGCAAATCTGGGTCGGCGGGCAGCTGCGCGCGACCTTTGATTGTGTGCTTGTCTTGTTGAAAAAGGACGGATCAGGTCGCTACCCCCTGCCCGACCGTCTGAAACGTCATTTTGAAACCCACGACAAGGCCACCGCCGAAACCTGAAAGGCACTTGATATGACCGTAACCACACGCCCGATCGCCCCCGCAGACCGCGCCGCTTGGGAAGGTCTGTTTGCCGGATACGCCGCATTCTATAAGGTCGATCAAACGCCGCAGATGCGTGAAACCGTGTTTGGTTGGCTGATGGATGACACACACAGCAGCAATTGCATCGTCGCCGAAGATGCGACGGGTGCGCTGATCGGGTTCACGCATTTCCGGCCCTTTGTCAGCCAGTTGCGTGCCAGCACCAATTGTTTTCTGGACGACCTGTTTGTGGACCCTGCCGCGCGCGGATCAGGGGCCGCGCAAGCCTTGATCGGGGCGGTGAAAACCGTGGCCCAAGACAAGGGCTGGGGCACCGTGCGCTGGATCACTGCCGAAGACAACTATCGCGGCCGGGGCGTTTATGACAAACTGGCCACGCGCACGCCTTGGGTCACCTACGACATCAAGCTGTAAGCCCGAACACGAAAGTTAGTGCCATGACCTTTCTGCAAATCACCTCGCTTTTGATCGTCATGGCCGGGGGGTTCGGGGCGATAAACTATCTGTTCCTGAAACTGCCCTCCTCCATCGGTATTCTGGTCGTGGCGCTGATCGCATCCTTTGGATTACTAGGCATTGATCTGGTGTTGCCCAGCTTGGGCATCGCGGATTCCGTGCGCGGCGTCGTTACCGGCATCGATTTTTCCGAGGCGCTGCTGGAAGGCATGCTGGGTCTACTGCTGTTCGCCGGCGCGCTGCATGTCAAAACCTCGGATCTGCGGCGCGAATGGGTGATCGTGGCACTGATGGCGACGCTGGGCGTTGCCCTGTCGACCACAATCGTGGGTGTTGGTTTTTCGTGGTTAACAGGCATGCCCCTACTAACGGCGCTGGTGTTTGGCGCGTTGATATCGCCGACTGATCCGGTTGCCGTGCTGGGGGTCCTGCGAGAGGCGGATCTGCCCAAATCGCTGGAGACCAAGATCGCTGGCGAAAGCCTGTTCAATGACGGCGTCGGCTATGTGGTGTTCCTGATTTTGGTGGGTCTGGCCTATCCGATGACAGGCGATCATGGGTCAGACGGGAATGCCGTGGTGGCCGCAGGTCAGCTGTTCTTGCAAGAGGCCGTTGGCGGCGCGGTATTGGGGCTGGTCCTCGGCTGGTTGACGTTTCGCGTGATGCGCCGGATTGACGACTATTCGCTTGAGGTTTTGTTGACCCTCGGCTTGGCATTTGGCGGCTATGAGCTGGCTGTGGCGCTGCATGTATCGGCCCCGATCATGGCCGTGTGCGCGGGCCTTTTAATTGGCGATGTGGGTGCAGCGCGCGGCATGTCCGAGGAAACCCGCCGCTATGTCGAGGCATTCTGGAAGCTGATCGACGAGATTTTGAACGCGGTGCTGTTCCTGATGATCGGGTTCGAAGTATTCGCCATCGCCTTTAACGGCGACCTGTTCCTGACGGGGATGGCCGCGATCATCCTAGCCCTGCTGGGTCGGTTGGTAGCCGTTGCCGTGCCTATCGCGATCTTGCGCCCGTTCCGCGACTTTAACCAAGGGGTGATCCCGATCATGACATGGGGCGGGTTGAAGGGCGGGATTTCCGTCGCATTGGCGCTGTCGCTGCCCGATGGGGAATGGAAGCCGCTGATCCTGACCTGCACCTATATCGTTGTGGTGTTTTCAATCATTGTCCAAGGTCTGACAGTCGCCAGATTGGCCAACCGTGTCGGGCGGCATCCGGACTTGGTATAGATTGTTTGTAAGGGGATGAGGGGCGCTGCCCCTCAAACTCCCCGGAGTTTATTTGGCAAAATGAAACAGGTTATGGGCTAATCTGCGTGTTTTGCGATGAAGGCGACAAGCGCGGCGGTTGATCCGTCTTTGTCGGTGGCGGGTTCTGAGCCATCGACAATGGGCTGCAGGGATGTCGCGAGTTCCTTGCCCAGTTCAACCCCCCATTGATCGAAAGAATTGATGCCCAAGATCACTCCTTCGACAAAGACGCGGTGTTCGTAGAGCGCGATGATTTGCCCAAGCGTGAACGGGTCGAGCAGCGGATAGCTGAGGGTTGTCGACGGACGGTTGCCGGGGAAAACGCGGTGGCGCGCCTGACGGTCAAGTTCGGCCCCTGTCAGGCCTTTGGCCGCCATGATTTCAGATGCTTCTTGCAAGCTGCGCCCGCGCATCAAAGCCTCGGACTGGGCAAGGCAATTGGCGATCAGAAGTTTGTGATGATGCGCAAGATCGGGTTCATGGCCATTCGCAGCGATCAGGAACTCGCAGGGGATCACGCGGGTGCCTTGGTGGATCAGCTGATAGAACGCGTGTTGGCCATTGGTGCCGGGCGCGCCCCAGACCACGGGGCCTGTGTTGAACGGCGCTGTGCTGCCATCCATCTGGGTGGTTTTGCCGTTTGATTCCATTTCAAGCTGTTGCAGGTAATCGGGCAATTGCCCAAGACGTTGATCATAGGGCAGTACGGCGCGGGTCGCGTAGCCGCAAATCTGGTTGTGCCATATGCCGACAAGCGCCAGCAGCATCGGCAGGTTTTCATGAGGGGCAGCGGCGCAAAAATGGCGATCCATGGATTGCCCGCCGCGCAAAAACGCGTGAAAGGCGCGCGGACCGATTGCGATCATCAAGGACAGACCAATCGGCCCCCAGACGGAATAACGCCCGCCAACCCAGTCTTCGAAGCCGAAGACCTGCGCGGCGTTGATCCCGAAGGCATCAGTTTTGTCTTGTGCGGTGCTGAGTGCTGCGAATTGGCGCGCCGGATCACCGCCATGTTCCGTCATCCAAGCGCGCGCCGTGCGGGCATTGGTCATCGTCTCAATGGTCGTGAACGTCTTGGACGCGACAATCACCAGCGTGGTTTTTGCATCAAGCCCGCGCAGCGTGTCAGCGATATGCGCGCCGTCCACGTTCGATACGAAATGACAGCGCGGCCCGTCATGATAGGGGGACAGCGCCTGAACGGCCATCGCGGGGCCAAGGTCAGAGCCGCCAATGCCGATATTTACCACATCGGTAATGTCGCTGGCGCGGATTTGATCTGCAAAATCGCGCATCCGGTCCAGCGTGGCCAGAACATCCGGCATGACATCCGCACCATCGACCATCACCGGTCCGCCATCGAGATTGCGCAGGGCGGTGTGCAAGACAGCGCGGTCTTCGGTCTCGTTGATCTTGTCGCCCGCAAACATCGCATCGCGGCGCGCCGGAACATCGGCGTCATCGATCAGGGCCAGCAAGGCGTCCATCGTACCCGCCTCCAAGTTGGTCTTGGAGAAGTCGAACAACATGTCGCCGGTTTGTGCGCTGAAGGTCGCGGCGCGGCGCGCATCATCGAACAGCGACAAGATCGACCGGTCTTTGACCGCGGCCTGCATCGCAATTAGGTCGTCGAATTTTGTCATGCTGCCCAATGGACTACCGCCTCTTGTAACACTGCGCCGATGGGGGCCTCATGGGCCGGAAGGGTCAAGGCCCGCTCTACCGCTGCGCGTTTTTCATCGCCAAAGATAACCAGGTGCGTTGACATGGCCCCCTCAAGCACGGGGCGCGAAAGGGTAATGCGGCCAATGTCTTGGCCCGCAACGTGAATGGGGCAGACCGCAGGCGCATCATCGGCCATTGCCGCCGCCAAGCCCTCTGATCCGGGGAAAAGTGAGGCCGTGTGCATATCCGCGCCCATGCCCAAGACCAGCACCGAAAGCGGCAGATGCTGCGCGACAGTGTCAGATAGGCTTTCCGATGCTTCGGCCGCCGTCAGCCCGTCGACGAAAAACGGCGTGAACCCTGCCGCCGCGGCAGGGCCGACCAACAGGCGTTGACGCAAAAGGCGCGCATTCGACATCTCGTGATCGGGGGCGACCCAACGTTCGTCAGTCAGCATGACCTGCACCCGCGCCCAATCAATGCTCGCAGCACTTAGGCTGTCAAAAATCGGGCCGGGCGTTGTGCCACCGGGCACGGCCAGGCTGACGCTATCATGGGACAGCAGCGCATTTTTCAACTCGCCCGCCAGCATATTGGCCACATCGATCGCAAGTGCCTCGCGATCAGCATATTCAATCAGTTTCATATCGAAAGCTCCCGCCATTTTCGGCCGTCACGTCGCATCATTTCATTGGCATCCGTCGGGCCGTCCGACCCGCTATCATAGGGTTTGGGCACATCATTGCGCGCCTCCCACCCTTGGATAATCGGATCGGTCCAGGCCCATGCGGCCTCAACCTCATCGCCGCGCATGAACAGGGTCTGGTTGCCACGGATCACGTCCATGATCAGGCGCTCATAGGCATCCACATGTTCAGACCCGTCAGGCCCCAACGCCTCGGCAAAGGTCATATCAAGCGGCACGTCGATCAGGCGCATACCGCCGGGGCCCGGTTCCTTGATCGTCACGCCAAGGGTGATGCCCTCGTTCGGTTGCAAGCGGATCGATAGAACATTGCGGTGCCGGCCTGCATCTTCGGCAAAGATCGAATGCGGGGTTTCCTTGAACACGACCGTGATTTCGGACGACCGCGCGGCCATACGTTTGCCGGTGCGCAGATAAAACGGCGTACCCGCCCACCGCCAGTTGCTAATGTGGGCCTTGAGCGCGACAAAGCTTTCGGTCCGCGAACGCGGGTCGCCCACGGCAGTGCGATAGCCGGGGTGCTCCGTCTCGTTGCACGGCTCCGCCTGATATTGCCCGCGCGAGATGTGATGCGGCAGCACCGGATCCAGCGCACGGATCACCTTGAGCTTTTCATCACGCACCGCGTCAGGATCAAACCGCGCAGGTGGTTCCATCGCAATCAAGCACAGCAGCTGCATCAGGTGATTTTGCACCATATCGCGCATCGCACCGGATTTATCGTAATATTCGCCCCTGCCCCCAACGCCGACGGTTTCGGCCACCGTGATCTGGATGTGGTCCACGTATTGACTGTTCCAAAGCGGCTCAAACAGCATGTTGCCAAAGCGGACAGCCATGAGGTTTTGAACGGTTTCCTTGCCCAGATAATGATCGATCCGGTAAATCTGGCTTTCGTCGAAATACTTGGCCAGCGTGGCGTTCAAGGCGCGGGCGGTTTCCAGATCGCGGCCAAAAGGTTTTTCGACCACAATCCGGCTGCGCGCATCCGCCATCCCCCAGTGCTGCAACCGTTCCGCCAAATCACCGAACAGCGCAGGCGAGACCGAGAAATAATAGGCCTCGACGCGGTCCGTACCCGCCATCAGCTTTTGCAACGCTTCCCAGCCATCGGTGCCTTTGGCGTCGATGGTCACATATTGCAAACTGGCCAAAAACGCCTCAAGCTGGCCCTTCTCATGCTCGAAATCCGCGTTGAATTCAGCAATCGCCTCGGCGATCATCTCGCGGTAGCCATCGGCGTCCATATCTGTGCGCGCGGCACCAATAATGCGCGCGTTCTCGGGCATTTGACCGGAACAGAAACGGCGAAACAGGCCCGGCAGGATTTTACGACGGGCCAAATCTCCGGTGCCGCCAAAAATCACCAAATCAAATGGATCGACCGGAATAACGCGTGAGACCATCGGGGCAACTCTCCTTGCTGCACGGACGCAGCGCTTGGGCGTTTCAATCAATGTTAGCGCAAACATACAGATTTTGCCACGCTTCACAAGTATGTGCGAAAGAATACACAGGGTTTTATTGGTTTTACCATTCGCCTAGACAAAGAAACAACGCAAACCATCTAAGGGCGCAGTGTCGATGAAAGACTTTGCACAGGCAAACGCAGGTAAATTCGAAAACCCGTTGGTGACTGCCAAGGGCGAAGACCGCGCGACCGTCAGCCTGACCAACCCCCAAACATTGTGGTTTAATACCGGCACCTTGTGCAACATTGAATGCGTGAACTGCTATATCGCGTCCAGCCCGACCAATGATGCGCTGGTGTATATCACGGCCGCTGAAGTGCGCTATTATCTGGGTCAGATCACCGCGCGCAATTGGCCCGTGACCGAGATTGCCTTTACCGGCGGTGAACCCTTTATGAACCCGCAGATGATCGACATCACCGAAGCGTCGCTTGAGGCGGGATATGATGTGCTGATTCTGACAAATGCGATGCGGCCCATGATGCGCAAATCGGTGTTGGCGGGCCTGACGCGGCTGAACGCGGCCTACCCCGGCAAGCTGACGCTGCGGATTTCGGTCGATCACTACCGTGCCGATCTACATGATGCTGAACGCGGCGCTGGTGCGCTGGAAAAGACCATCACCGGCATGACTTGGCTGCGCGACAATGGCATTCGCATGGCGGTCGCGGGCCGGTCGGTTTTTGGCGACAGCGATGAAGACAGCCGCGCGGGATATGGTGCGTTCTACGCCGAGCACGGATTCGACATCGACGCCTATGATCCCGGCATGACCGTGCTGTTCCCCGAGATGGATGAAAATGTAGAAGTACCAGAAATTACAACCGCTTGCTGGGGTATCTTAAACAAATCCCCCGATGCGATCATGTGCGCAAGTTCGCGCATGGTGGTCAAACGCAAAGGCGCGGAAAAGCCCGCCGTTCTGGCCTGCACCTTGCTGCCCTACAGCCCTGAATTCGAGCTGGGCAATAGCCTGGAAGAGGCGGAAAAGGACGTCGCCCTGAACCATCCGCATTGCGCCAAGTTCTGCGTTCTTGGCGGTGCCAGCTGTTCGGCCTGACCGCTAGGGCCGGATGATCACGGCGGTCTTCGGGTCAGCCTGCCCCGTGACCAAAGCGTGATATGGTGCCTCTGACGCGGCGACGCCGTCATAGACCTTCACATCCATCCAGTTTGACGCATCCACAGCGATCCTTTTCCACGCGGCTGTGATCTGTTTTTCAATCTCGCCGGGGCCCCATTCGGCGCGCCGTTTGGCCACCTGCGAGGGGGCAAAAAAGAACTCCGGCTTGGGGCCGGACAGCTTTTGCGACGGGGCAAAGTGATCCCAATGGCTTAGCCCCACGGCCGCCGAATGCTTGAGCGTATCGCCCAAATGATCATGCAGCGCGGCCTTCACCTCGGTATTGCCGGACATGTCCACATAGACCGATGGCACCTGTGCAATCTCGTCAATCTGGTCATAGGTCAGCACGCTGTCACACGCCCCTAACCCCTCGACAAAGGCTCGGTTTTTAGCGGAGGTCAGACCGACAATCTGATAGGTCCGGTCCGCCGGCTCGGCCAGATATTTGCACAGGCCCAGCCCGGTTTTCGACGATGCGCTGCCGATGATGATCTGATCCGCGCCAAAACAGGCATTATCCTGCAGCCAGTCGAACAACAAAAATGACGTGGCCAGCAGCGGCTGTAAAATGGCCCGCAAATGATCGTCAGCATCACTGCCGGAACGCACGGGCGTGTATTGATTGTAGATCAACGGCAGTTTCGCCCGGTGTTCGGCGGCGTCAATGAAACCGCCCTGCGCGGACGTAGGCGTGATCACCACTTCATCTGCCATCGGATAGAACCCGTAAAGGCGCGTGCCGACCTCTAACACATCGCTACGGCTTTCAACGACCTTGGCGGTGCCCCACACCGGCACGATCCCCCAACCCGCTGTGCCGCTTGGGAAAAACTGCCAATATCCGATATCAAACCCCGCCGCCGCATAGGTGACATTGTTCGAGGTCAGCGCATAGCTTTCCAGCGCAAGGCGGACTTGCCCCACCTCAAGTGGCGCGCTGTCCACCTCTTCTGCCCGTGTCTCTTCGATGGATGTTTGGTTAACCAAAATGCGCTGCATGATCTGCCCCTCCCGATGGCGTTTGCCCGCATCCTAGCCCCGTTTTCGCGGTATTTGGAAATCGTATTAAATTGACGTTACGCCACGCGAAATGGGGCATATTTAATCACACATGTTTTCAACACCTTAGCCGATCTGCCAGATTCAAATGGACCCAGAAAGCCCGCAGGCATTGCACCCTATATACGCCATCTGCTATACAAAACCCCAAGATATAGAACCAGCAAGAGCTAGGCAGATTACGTGAACGACACGCCAGAAACCCCTGAAAACGATGACAAACTCCCGGCAGAGCGCCCCGTTTATGATGGCCCCTCGGTCACCATCGAACACGAGATGCGCACATCCTATCTGGATTATGCCATGTCGGTCATCGTCAGCCGCGCCATTCCTGACCTGCGGGACGGCCTGAAACCGGTTCACCGCCGCATCATCTATTCGATGTATGAAAAAGGCATTACCCACGACAAAACCTATCGTAAATCTGCGAAATCCGTCGGCGATGTGATGGGTTCCTACCACCCGCACGGCGACAGCGCGATCTATGACGCCTTGGTGCGCATGGCGCAGGATTTCTCGATGTCTTTGCCGCTGGTCGATGGTCAGGGCAACTTTGGCTCCATGGATGGCGATAGCGCGGCCGCGATGCGCTATACTGAATCGCGTCTGGACAAAGTCGCGTCCTTCATGACCAGCGATCTGGACAAAGAAACCGTTAATTTCATCGACAACTACGATGGCAAGGAACGTGAACCCACTGTTTTGCCAGCACGTTTCCCGAACATGCTGGTGAACGGCGCGGGCGGTATTGCTGTTGGTATGGCGACCAACATTCCGCCGCACAACCTGGGCGAAGTTATTGATGCCTGTCAGGCGCTGATCGAAAACCCCGATCTGACATCCGAAGACCTGATCGAATACATCCCCGGCCCCGATTTTCCGACCGGCGGCATTATGCTGGGCCGCGCCGGTGCGCGCAAAGCCTACCTTGAAGGCCGTGGCAGCGTCATTATGCGGGCCAAAACCCGCGTTGAAGAAATTCGCAAGGACCGCTTTGCCATCGTCATCGACGAAATCTGCTATCAGGTGAATAAATCCACCATGATCGAAAAGATCGCCGAGCAGGTGCGCGAGAAAAAGATCGACGGTATCGCCCACGTACAAGACGAATCCGACCGCAACGGTGTGCGCGTTGTGATCGAGCTGAAACGCGATGCGACAGCCGAAGTCGTGATGAACCAATTGTACCGGTTCACGCCAATGCAAACCTATTTCGGCTGTAACATGCTGGCGCTGAACGGCGGCCGCCCCGAACAGCTGACCCTGCGCAAGTTCTTGACTTACTTCATTGATTTCCGTGAAGACGTGGTTGCCCGCCGCACAGCATTCTTGCTGCGCAAAGCCCGTGAGCGCAGTCACATCCTGTGTGGTTTGGCTGTTGCCGTCACGAATATAGATGAAATCGTTGCAACCATCCGGTCCTCTGCCGACGCGGCTGAAGCGCGTGAAAAGCTGATGACGCGCCGTTGGCCCGCTGAAGCGATCTTGCCTTACATCGCGCTGATCGATGATCCGACCCATACCGCCAATGACGACGGCACCTATAACCTCTCCGAGGCGCAAGCCCGTGCCATTCTGGAACTGCGCTTGCAGCGTCTGACGCAGATCGGCGTCAAAGAAGTCACCGACGAGCTGGAAGAACTGGCCAAGAAGATCAAAGAGTACCTTGAAATCCTGGGCAGCCGTGAACGCATAATGGGCATCATCTCGGACGAATTGGCCGAGGTGAAGGACCAGTTTGCCGTGCCACGCCGCACCGAGATCGTCGATTGGTCCGGTGACATGGACGACGAAGACCTGATTGCACGCGAAGATATGGTCGTGACCGTCACATCTGGCGGCTATATCAAACGCACACCTTTGGTGGATTTCCGCAGCCAACGCCGCGGCGGCAAGGGCGTGTCGGGGATGCAAACCAAAGAGGAAGACGTGGTTACCACGCTTTTCGTCGCCAATACCCACACACAGCTGTTGTTCTTTACGACCGACGGCATGGTCTACAAGCTCAAGACATGGCGCTTGCCGCAGGGTAGCCGTACCTCCAAGGGCAAAGCGATCGTCAATATCCTACCGATCCCGGTTGGTGTCTCCATCGCGGCCATTATGCCCGTCGATCGGGACGAGGCAGAATGGGACGACTTGCAGGTGGTCTTTGCCACGTCGGCAGGGACCGTGCGGCGCAACAAGCTGTCGGATTTCACCAACGTCATGCGCAACGGCAAGATCGCGATGAAGTTCGAGGACGATCATGCCGACACCACGCTCATTAATGCGCGCATTGCGTCGAATGATGACGATGTGATGCTGGTCACCAACTCTGGTCGCGCGATCCGTTTCCCTGCCACCGATGTACGCGTTTTCAACAGCCGCGCGTCGGTTGGTGTGCGCGGCATCAAGCTGAACAGCGACGACAAGGTGGTTTCCATGTCGATCATCCGCCACTTTGATGCGACGTCGGATGAACGTTCCGCTTATCTCAAGATGCGCCGCGCAATGGCCGGTCTGGCCGATGATGTAGATGCGCCCGCCGATGATGAAGACGTCAGCGCAAACGCGACAATTAGCCCGGACCGCTATGCCGAGATGTCAGCCGCCGAAAACCTGCTGCTGACCATCACCGAAAAAGGCGCGGGCAAACTGTCGTCCAGCCATGACTATCCGGTACGTGGCCGCGGCGGTTTGGGCGTAACAGCGATGGATAAGGCGATGCGCGGCGGCGAAATCGTGGCGTCCTTCCCGGTGGAACTGGACGACCAGATCATGCTGGCCACGTCCAAGGGGCAATCCATCCGTGTTCCGGTCGAAGGTATTTCCTTCCGTTCGCGCAGCGCCGGTGGGGTGAAGGTATTTGATACCGGCAAGGGCGAGGTCGTCGTCAGTGTCGCTTGGATTGCAGACCAAGGTGATGACGATGCAATCGATGGCGAGGTTTCCGAGGAAACCTGATCTCGGTAATTCCCCAACACCTGAACGTAAAAAGGCCCGCCTAGTATCATGCTAGGGCGGGCCTTTTAATTATGTGCCAAAGTGTTGGAAGCATCCAGCAAGGGGGCACCCAAACGAAAAAGCGCCCCCGAAGGGACGCTTTCGTAACTGCTACAAAACTAATGCCGAAGCTTAGTTTGTTGTAGTTGTCGAGCTGTCGTCGTTGCTGGCTGCAACGCCAGCAAAAACGGCAACCGAAACAACGACTGCTGCGATACCGGCAGCGCCAACGCCGCCAAAGCCAGCGCCAAGAGCTGGGCTCGTTTGTGCGGAAGCCGCGCTTGTTGTCAAAAGAAGGGCTGTTGCGACTGCTGTCAAACGTTTCATTGGTATATCTCCAGATAATAAAATGAGTAATTATTAACTTAGTTACACAATTTACGTACCGTTGCAAATGTATTTTTACCTTAAACTCCCCGTAGAAAGCGAAATTCCTCCTAGGATGATTTTAACTTAAACATCAGTGTGATCGCTGTGACAATTTTGCCTAAAATATTGCCATCCAGAAAGCATTTAGGTCCAAATATAGGCAGCAGTGCCAATATAGGCTCGGTAATTCCATTTCAGCTGTACGCAAATAATACGCAATAAACCACGCACAAAATTTAATCTAATTAGCCGGTCCCATCCCCGTCCTAGCCAAAATCACGAATCAACGCCTCAAGGCATAAATACAGTTGCGCAATCAGAGGCGGTACAACTCCCCGAACTTTAAGGTCAAATATGTCAACAATGGGGCCTCGCTTGGCGCTGAACCTGTAGCGCGGGTGATCAGATCTTTGGGTTGATACAGCCCCCCGTGACTTTGCACATTTTGGCGCAGCCAGCCTGTGGCAGCACTCGTGTCGCCCCCTGTCAGGTGGCTGTCCAAATCCGGGATATCCTTGCGCAATGCCTCGTTCAAGCAGCCTGCATAGACATTGCCCAAGGAATAGGTCGGGAAATACCCGAACAGCCCGACGGACCAATGCACATCCTGCAACACGCCGTTTGAGGGCTTATCCACCTCAAAGCCAAAATCAGCCTTGAAGCGTTCATTCCAAGCGGCTTCCAGATCATCGACCTGCAAATCGCCGCCCATCAACGCCCGCTCAAGATCAAAGCGCATCAAAACGTGAAGGTTATACTGCAACTCGTCCGCTTCGGTACGGATGTACCCGTCAGACACCCGGTTCACGATGCGATAGAACGTGTCTTCATCCGCAACGCCAAAGTCGCCAAAGGCATCTTTCATCTGGCCGAACAACCATCCGGTAAAGGCACGGCTGCGGCCGAGTTGATTTTCATAAATCCGACTTTGACTCTCATGAACCCCCATCGACACCCCCGCCCCCAAAGGCGTCAGCAGATAGGCGCGGTCGATCCCCTGCTCATAGCACGCATGGCCGACCTCGTGGATGGTTGAATAAAAACAGTTGAACGGATCGGTCTCGTTCGTACGTGTGGTGATCCGCACATCAAGCCCCGACCCGCTTGAAAACGGATGCACGGCCTTATCGACGCGGCCCATGCTCATGTCATAGCCAAAGGTCTTGGCCAGCTGCCGGGTCAGCTTCATCTGCGCGGATTCGTCGAACTTTCCTTGCAACATGGGCGGGGCCTCTGCACTGCGGACCGCTTCGCGCAGGCGAGTCAGTTCGGGGCGTAGCGCGCTAAACATCGCCTCAAGCTCGGCCCCCGTGGCACCGGGTTCATAGTCGTCCAGCATTGCGTCATAGATGTCGCCGCCAGCCGCCAGCGCCATGCCCTCCTCACGTTTCAACGTGATCACCTCGGACAAGGTCGGTGCGAACGCCTTGAAATCATCCGCTTCGCGCGCTTCGGCCCAAATGCCCTGCGCCTCGGATGTGATCCGCGCCAGACGTGCGGCCAGCGCTGCGGGTACTTTGCTGGCCCGCGCATGGGATCGCCGGATATGGCGCAACTGCGCACTGCCAGCGGCGTCCAGATGGCCCTCGTCGATCATTTCAAGCCAGCCAGCAATGCGTGGATCAACACGGCGCGCGTGCAGCACCCCTTCGACGGCGGCCATTTCTTCACCACGCTGTGCGGCCGCGCCGCGCGGCATCATGGTTTCCTGATCCCACCCCAAACGGCCAGCAATCTGGGCCAACGCCTCAGTCTCGCGTTGAAACGCCATCAGATCGTCAAAAGCACTCATTGGGTTTTTCCTCTCAGGGAAGTTGGGATGGGATAACCGCTTAGGAACCGCGCCCGCAGGATGAACACCCACAGAATGACAGCCAGCACCTGATGCCAAATCGCGATGTGTACGGGTGCCGCGTTCAGAACGGTCACAATGCCCAGCACGACCTGTCCTGCCATCGCAAGCATCATCAGATGAAAGGCAGTGCGCGTTTTGGGATGCGCAGATTTGCGGCCGCGCAGCCAAACGACAACGGCAAAAGCAAACACCAGATAGCCCGCCATCCGGTGCATGAATTGCACAAGGCCCGGGTTTTCAAAGAAGTTCCGCCAGACAGGCGCAATGTTAAACGCATCAGGCGGAAAGAACTGCCCCTGCATCAACGGCCAATCCACAAAATACCGCCCCGCATCGATCCCCGCGACCAACGCGCCCAGCAAAATCTGTAGAAACGCAAAGTGAAGCACCCCGGTCGACATGCCGAAAAGCTTGGCTTCCTTGGCACGGCGCGCCTGCATCAAGTCCTTTTCCGGACGGCCCAACATCAGCGCATACCACGTGATAAACCCAAGGATCACAAAGGCCAGCCCCAGATGCGTGGCCAGCCGGTAGCTGGCCACATCCAAAACAGCGCCGCCCGTGCTAACGCCCGACGACACCATCCACCAGCCAATCGCACCTTGCAGGCCCCCTAGCCCGCCCAGCAACAACAATCGGCCCGTCCATCCGGTGGGTATTTGACGGCGCAACAAGAACCACAAGAACCCGATCGCCCAAACCAACCCAATCACACGGCCCAGCTGGCGATGGCCCCATTCCCACCAGTAAATCAGTTTAAAATCGCCCAGCTCCATCCAGGAATTCTGAACCTGAAATTCGTCAATCTCTTGATATTTCGCGAATTCCGATTGCCAGTCCGCTTCGTTCAGCGGCGGCATCGCCCCGGTAAAGGGCTTCCATTCGGTGATGCTAAGCCCGCTGTCCGTCAGCCGGGTCAAACCGCCAACGGCGATCATCACAAAGACCAACGCGAACAATATGAACAACCAGACGCGGATCGCACCACGTGCGCCGCCCCGGCCCCGATCAATCACACCGGTTTGTGCAACGGGGCGGGCGGCTTGCGCATCGCCCACTTCCTCAAAAAGCTTACGTTTCTCGGCCATGGTGCCTCTTGTCTGCTAGGTTTGATGCAGAAATAGGTCACACAGGCCCAAAGGTCTAGCCGCGCTCTTTCCAGCGTACCATCTGTCGCAGGGTACCATGCAAGGTTTGCACATCGGCGCGGGTCAACGGCAGGCGCGACCACATGTTGCGCAGATTAACCTTCATGCTGGCGGCCTTGTGCTCGGGATAGAAAAACCCCGCCACATCCAACCGTTCCTCAAAATGCCGCGCCAGATGTTCGATCTCGCTATTATCCGCCCAATCCGTGCCAGCCATCTCGACCTGCTCGGGAATGATCTCCGCTTGGGCGCGCATCCATTCATAGCCCATCAGCAACACACATTGCGCCAGATTAAGCGATGCAAACTGCGGGTTCACAGGAACAGATACAATCGCATTGGCCCGCGCAATGTCGTCATTCTCTAGCCCCGCACGCTCTGGCCCGAACATCACGGCGACCCGCTGGCCTTGGGCAATCAGCTCGGCCGCTTTGGCCATCGCCGCCTCGGGGCTGTAAACTGGCTTGGTCAGATCCCGGTCCCGCGCGGTCGTGGCAAACACAAATGCCGCACCCCCCAACGAACCGGCCAAATCGTCATAAACAACCGCCTCGTCCAGCAAACGCCCTGCCCCCGATGCCATGGCCACAGCCGACGGGTTTGGCCAGCCATCGCGCGGTGCGACAATGCGCATCCGGTCCAAACCGAAATTCCACATGGCGCGCGCGGCAGCACCGATATTCTCGCCCATTTGCGGACGCACCAACACAAATGCAGGTATTTTGGGGTTCTCTACAGTATCATTCATGCCTGCCTCTTACCCGCGCGGCAGCCCTCTCACAAGAACACGCCGTATTTCCAAATGGTAAAAAATCCTCGCCGAAGGCATAAAAGTTTTTCTTTCTCTGCGCGATCCGTTAATTGGCACCAACACAGCAAAGGACCGCTTGTCATGAATACGCCCGAACAGCCGCAGCTTTATCTGATCACACCCCCCGCGTTTGAGCTGGAAACCTTCCCCCAGACATTGGCCCGCGTTCTAGATAGCCAGTCCATTGCCTGCGTCCGACTTGCCCTTAGTGCCCGCGACGAAGATGTGGTGCTGCGCGCTGCTGATGCCCTGCGCGAGATTACCGATGCGCGCGACGTCGCGCTGGTGATCGCAGACCATACCTTGCTGGCCGAGCGCATCGGCTTGGACGGCGTGCACCTGACCGACGCCGCGCGGTCCGTCCGCCATGCCCGCAAGACGCTGGGCGATGACGCCATCGTTGGCAGTTATTGCGCAGGCTCGCGCCATGACGGCATGGCCGCTGGTGAAGCCGGCGCAGATTATGTCAGCTTTGGCCCCGTCCGTCCCAGTGCGTTGGACGACGGATCACATGCCGAGCTGGACCTGTTTCAATGGTGGTCCGAAGTGATCGAAGTGCCTTGCGTGGCCGAAGGTGGTCTGGACGAGGACCTGATCCGCACCCTCAGCCCCTTTACCGATTTCTTTGGCATCGGCGATGAAATCTGGGCATCAGACGATCCGGCCCAAGCCTTGGCGACCCTCGTCGCTGCGATGGCCTAAGATCAGGCGGGTGTTACAAAAACACCCGCTCGATGAACCAATAGGCCCCCACGGCCGCGATTCCGACAGACGCCGGGATCGCCACAAAGCGCCGATAGGCGTCTGCAGTTTGCCTAAACTGGACCGATAGGAAACAGGCGGTAAAGACCAACGCCAGCGGTACCAAGAACAGTGGCACAGGTGCTTCGAGTGCGGCGGCAACATCGGGCATCGGCACAAAGCACAGCACCAAGGCGGCGACGGCCAGCCCGACATAAAGCCGCTTGGCCCCCTCTGCGCCGCCTTCGCCCCGCGCCACGCGCAAGGCTTGCCAGACGCAAAGCGCCATAATCGCAATGACCGTCAACTGGCCAATCTCGACCCCGATGTTAAAGCCGATCAGCGCAGGCACAAACTGATCGCTCGGCAGGCCAAACTCGCCCAGAACCGATGCAAAGCCTAACCCGTGCAGCAGACCAAAGCCGAAAATTACAAAAGGCCGCCAAGGATTTAACCCCGAGGTAAAGATATTCTCGACCGCGACATAGACGATCGAGGCGGCGATCAGCGGCTCAACAATCGACCCCGGCACCGTCACCAACCCAAGCGCCCCAAGGGCCAGCGTGACGGTATGCGCCGCGGTAAAGGCCGATACCTGCCAAATCAGCGGCTTCAGATGTGTCGACAAAAAGAACAGACCCAGCACGAACAGGATATGATCCAGCCCCTTGGGCAAGATGTGGTCAAATCCGACGGGGATATATGTCAGAAACGCCTGCCACGCGCTTTCCTGACCGCCGCCCGCCAGCTCGATCTCGGGGCTTTGCGAACCGCCCTCCAGATATCCGGTGTAAGGTTCATCGACACCCTGCTGGCGCAGAACCATCGCCCCTGACCCGGCAGGCCACGCCACCACCACACCGCGTGCATCCAATGGCACCTGCCCTTGCAGCACCCATTGCGAAATACGCGGCAGCTCAGAATTCACATCTTGGGGAACGGTGACGGACACAGTTGTAAGTTTTACCGCCTCCCCATCTGCGCGCAGCAAGGGCGCGGCGTTCCATCTGGCCAACAGTTCAGGCACCCGCTCGGCGATCTGGTCGGCGGGCAAGGCGCGCAGGCTGTCATAATCGCCTGCGTTTTCAGCATCATTGGTGTCGGCGACCGCATCCAGATCAATGCCCGACATCAACGCCTCAAGGTTCACGCGCAGCACCAGATCGGCGACGCCCTCTGCCACGGTCAAATCTGCGATGGTCGGAACAACCTCATGGGCGCGGGCCATACCGGTTACCGCACTTGACAAAAGCACCGCATAGACCAGCTTTAGAATGACAGCATATAAGGTGTTTTTCATGTTTTTGTCCCGTCTCGCACTTGTAATCTCGCTTGGTTTGGCCGCGCTGCCTGCCACTGCCCATGAATACTGGCTTGAAGCGCCGGTATATCAAGTACAGCCCGGCGCGGATTTGACAACCAACATTAAGAACGGCCAGCTTTTCGAGGGCACGAACCTTGCGTATTTCGCAAACCGCACCGACCGCTTTGACCTGAGCTTTGAGGGGGAGACCCTGCCGGTGCAGGGCCGCATGGGCGATTCCCCCGCTTTGCAGATCACAGCGCCCCCACGGGACGGCCTGCTGATCGTGGCGCACGAGGCATCGCCGTCCTCGCTCACCTATAAAGACTGGGAGACCTTCGTCGGCTTTACCGAGCATAAGGATTTCAAAAATGCCTTGGCTGAACATCTGGCTGCAGGCTATCCCCAAGACAAGGTGCGCGAACGCTATACCCGCCACTCCAAAGCGTTGATTGCGATTGGCGATGGCCGTGGCAGTGATCGCGAACTGGGCCTTGCTACCGAATTTACCGCGCTGACCAACCCGTATGACGCGGATTTCGACGGGATGATGACGGTCGCATTGACCTATCAAGGGGCCCCGCGCCCCGACGTGCAGATCGAAGTCTATGAGAAATCGGCCGAGATTAAGCCCATCGTCACCGTGTACCGCAGTGACGATCAGGGGCATCTGACCTTTCCGGTGTCACCCGGCATGACCTATCTGGTGGATTCCGTGGTTCTGCGCCCGGCCGCAGATGCGGGCCAAACAGACAAAAGCCCGCATTGGGAAAGCCTTTGGGCCTCGCTTACCTTTGCGGTACCGAACTAATCCGCGCAATCTTGGCGCATCAATCGCCTAACCGGGCTTGCGCCCCGGCGCAGGTCTGGGCAGAACGGGCGCTATGACAAATACACCAGATATACTTTGCATCGGATCGGTCCTGTGGGACATCATCGGGCGCGCTGAAACACAAATGCGGCTGGGGTCGGACATGCCCGGCCGGATCACACGGCTGCCCGGCGGCGTTGCCCTGAACATCGCGATGGCGCTGGCCCGATTTGGCCTGTCGCCTGCGCTGATCAGCGCCGTGGGCCGTGACCCCGAAGGTGACGAATTGATTGCAGCCTGCCAATTGCGTGGCTTGAACACTAATTTCGTTTATCGATCAGACGACCTGCCCACTGACCGTTATATGGCGATTGAAGGCACCAATGGCCTGATCGCCGCCATCGCGGATGCCCACTCGCTTGAGGCTGCGGGCAGCAAGATCCTGCGCCCCTTTGCCGATGGGTCCCTGCCCTCGCCCTATCGCGGGACGGTCGCCCTTGATGGCAACCTGACCCTTGATCTGCTGGCCGAAATGGCCCGCAGCCCGCTGCTGACCGAGGCAGATTTGCGTGTGGCCCCCGCCAGCCCCGGCAAGGCGATGCGCCTAAGCCCGTTTATCCAAGCCAAACGTGGTACGCTTTATGTGAACCTCGAAGAGGCCGGGCTGCTGTGCCAAACCGCCTTTGATACCTCTCGCGATGCGGCTGCGGCCTTGCTTGAACGCGGTGCCGTGCGGGCTGTCGTCACGGATGGCGGCAATCCTGCGACCGTGGGCCAATCAAGCGGCCTGATCACCCAAACCCCGCCCGCCGTCTCTGTCACCCGTGTGACGGGCGCTGGCGATACCTTTATGGCGGCCCATATCGCGGCTGAAATCCATGGCGCTGCGGCGGATACCGCCCTGAGCCAAGCCCTTGCTGCTGCTGCACAATATGTTTCCGGAGAAACCAAAATATGATCACGCTACATCGCTCTCAAGAAGTTGCCACCGCCCATAGCAAAGGCACCCCGATTGTGGCGCTTGAAAGCACAATCATCACCCACGGCATGCCCTATCCGCAAAACCTCGAGGTCGCCCGTCAGGTCGAGGCCGACGTGCGCGCCGCCGGTGCAACACCGGCCACAATCGCCGTGATCGACGGCCAGCTTCATATCGGGCTCGAGGATGCGCAACTGAGCCAACTGGCCCAAGCCAAAGGCGTCGCCAAACTGTCGCGTGCAGACATGGCCGCCTGCATTGCCACGGGCGGCACGGGTGCCACAACCGTCGCCGCCACGATGATCGCGGCGCATCTGGCGGGCATCGCCGTCTTCGCCACAGGCGGCATCGGCGGCGTGCATAAAGGGGCTGAAGACACATTCGACATCTCTGCCGATTTGCTTGAGCTCGCCCAAACCCCCGTCACCGTGGTTGCCGCCGGGGCCAAGGCGATCTTGGACGTGGCAAAAACCCTTGAAGTGCTGGAAACCCAAGGCGTGCCGGTCATCACCGTCGGCCAAGACAGCTTTCCCGCGTTCTGGAGCAGCACCTCGCCGCTGAAATCACCCTTGCGCATGGATGACCCTGCACAGATCGCAGCGGCCCATGGCATGCGTGCGCAACTGGGCCTGCCCGGCGGTCAGCTGGTTGCCAATCCGATCCCAGCAGCCGATGAAATCGCAGCTGCCGAGCTGGCCCCGATCATCGCCACGGCCCAAAGCGACGCAATCGCCCACGGGATCAGCGGTAAATCCGTCACGCCCTATCTGCTTCAGCGGATATTTGAGCTGACCAAGGGGCGTTCGCTGACCGCGAATATCGCGCTGGTGCGCAATAATGCCCGTTTGGCGTCCAAAATTGCGGCTGAACTGGCCTCAAACAGCAATTGAAGCCCAAATTTTATGCGCACTCCATTGTAGCAGCCGAGCAAAGCACTTAGCTCTGAAATGGAATGATTGGGAAGAAAAACACGCTAATGAACACGCCATTTTCGCCTCCACCCCCGCCGCATGCGCCAAAGCGGACGCTTTTTGCGCGGCTGCGCGGGTCGTTCCTGACGGGTTTGGTGGTGATTGCCCCGGTTGGCCTGACCATATGGCTGATCTGGACAGTGATCGGCTGGATTGATGGCATTGTGCTGCCCATGGTGCCGCTGGCCTATCACCCCGACCGCCTGATCCAGACCTATTTCGGGCTGGACCCGTCGGCGCAGATCAACGTACGCGGCATTGGCGTGATCATCTTTTTGCTGTTCACCATCATCGTGGGATGGCTGGCCAAGGGCATCATCGGACGGTCCTTTATCCGCTTTGCCGAAGGGCTGGTGCAGCGCACACCGGTCGTGCGCACGATCTATTCAGGCATCAAACAGATTTCCGAGACGATTTTCGCCCAAAGCGAACGCAGCTTTGAAACAGCCTGTATGGTGGAATACCCGCGCGCAGGCGCTTGGGCGCTTGGCTTTATCTCAATCTCGGCCAAGGGCGAAGTCGCCCGCCATGCCGGGATTGAAAAAGAACTGGTCGGCGTTTTCATTCCCACCACCCCGAACCCCACGTCGGGTTTTTTGCTGTTCTTTCCCCGCAAAGACGTGATCGAGCTGGATATGTCTGTCGAAGACGCAGCCAAGCTGGTCATCTCGGCGGGGCTTGTCTATCCGCCCGACCGCCCGCTGCCCGTCGATGGCCAGACCAAGCGACCGGCCCCGATCAAGCCTAGCTGAACATCGCTTTCAAATCGACCGAACTGCGCTTGCCCACATGATCGATATCACGGGTTAAAAACCGCGCGGCTGATGCACGGCCCGCCGCCCTAAGCGCAGAAATCACCGCCGGGTTTGGCACGGTTTTGGTCGCGGTCGACAGCTTGGACATCAGATCGTCATCGGCAATCATGTGAATATAGACGCGGTTCATCTGCCCTTCTTCGATCCGGCCTGTGTCCAACAACCGCTGCACAAATTCGATGGCCCGCAATTCGCGCAACAAGCTGGAGTTAAAGCTGATCTCGTTGATCCGGTTCTGAATCTCCATCGGGGTTTTCGGCAGATCCGCCCGCTCGAGCGGATTGATGTTGATAATGACAATATCAGGCGGCAAATTACGGGTGTACAAGGGAAACAACGCCGGATTACCGGTATAGCCACCGTCCCAATAGGCCTCTGACTTGCCGGTTACGGGGTCTGGAATATCCACGGCCTGAAACAAGGTGGGCAGACAGGCAGAGGCCAGTAATGCATCGGGGCCAATCTCGTCCCCCTCGAAAACCTTAATCTTGCCGTCGCGCACCTTGGTCGCACCAACAAACAGCCGGGGCGCATCCTGCCCGCACACCAGATCATAATTGAACTTTTCCACAATTTCGCGCAGCGGGTTCTTATAGGCGGGACCATAGGCATAGGGCGATACGATCTGGGTCATCGCAGTGCTGACAGCACTATGCCAGCTGTATTCCATCGCCCGGCTGATTGCCGCAACACCGAAAGGGGCCAGCCAACCCGACAGCTGGCTTTCGCCGACGCCGGATACTTTCTGCCAAAGCCAGTCGAGGTTATCGCGTGCGCCCTGACGTCCCCCGGAAATCATCCCAGCCTTCAGCGCGGCCCCGTTCAAAGCACCCGCAGAAGTGCCAGAGATCGCTGAAATTTCCAGATCGTCCTCTTCCAGCAGCCGATCAAGGACACCCCACGTATAGGCCCCATGCGCGCCGCCGCCTTGCAAGGCCAGATTTATCTGTTTCTTCACCATTGGATCGCCCCGCCCCGTTTCAAGAAAGACCGCCTCCGGCGGGGATATTTAAGAGCCAGAGAAGCCGTGGGCCGGTCCTATATTCTCTGGCTTTCAAATATCCTCGAAGAAGGCATAAAAGTTCTTATAGCGCGGTCCAGCCACCATCGACGCTGACGGTCGTGCCGGTGATTTGCGCCGCTGCGTCCGAGCACAGGAATGTGGCCGTGCCGCCCAGTTGCTCCACGGTCGCGAACTCTTTGCTGGGTTGGCGTTCAAGCATCACGTTTTTGATCACTTCGTCGCGGCTCATCCCGTATTCCTTCATCGTATCTGGGATCTGCTTTTCCACGATGTCGGTCAAAACATAGCCCGGGCAGATGGCATTGCTGGTGATCGGTTCCTTGGCGGTCTCAAGTGCTGTGGTTTTGGTCAGCCCGATGATGCCATGTTTTGCCGCGATATAGGCTGATTTATAGGGCGACGCGGTTAACCCGTGCGCGGAGGAGATATTCACCACCCGGCCCCAGCCTGCCTTGCGCATCATCGGCAGCGCCATTGCCGTTGTATGAAACGCCGAGCTTAGGTTGATGGCGATGATCGCGTCCCATTTTTCCACCGGAAAATCGGGGATCGGGGCCACATGTTGAATGCCCGCGTTGTTCACCAGAATATCGCAGCGCCCTGCGTCGGTCACGAACTGGCGGCATTCGTCGCCCTTGGACATATCGGCCTTGATATAGCGCGCGGTTACGCCTGTCTCTTTGGCGATCTCCTCAGCGATTGCGTGGTCTTCATCCCGGTCGGTGAAGGAGTTCAACACAACATCCGCGCCCGCCCGTGCCAGTGCCCACGCGATGCCAAGGCCAATGCCCGAGTTTGACCCCGTGATCAGGGCGGTCTTTTGTGAAAGGTCGATGCTATAGGCCATGGTGTTCTCCTGCGGTTTCTGCAACTGCATCATGGTACGCAGCCCGGGCAATGGGAATGATTAATTAAACCCAAGCGGCATGATTTGGCCAAAATGGGATTCGATTAGATGGAACAAAAACGGGCAAAAAAAAACGTCCGCACGAAGCGGACGTTAAGTTATTGAGGCAGGTTTCATACAGGCAAGAAACCTATCGAGCAGTAAGGTCTTTATACGCAAACCTTTGCTGCAATCCAAGCTTAAAGTTTGATTAGCCCCCGCAGCGCCGCTAAGAGTTGGCGTAATAAAACAAGGGCAGACCGGGATTGTTTCGAAAATGGTGTCAAATTTTTTCCAAACCTGTCGGGCGGTTGCGGCGGTTTCTTCACTGATTCTGTTCGGGGCCGCAGCCCAAGCCGAGCCCGCGCACGGGATATCTATGTATGGCACGCCTGCTCTACCACCGGATTTTGTGTCGCTCCCTTATGCGAACCCGCAAGCGCCCAAAGGCGGCGCGATTGTTTTGGGCAACACCGGCGGCTTTGACAGTCTTAATCCGTTCGTGCGTAAAGGCACCGCGCCCTGGCAGCTTGCTTTTTTCACCCACGAGACGCTGATGGGGCGATCATGGGACGAACCGTTCTCGCTATACGGGCTTTTGGCCGAATCGGTTGAGGTGCCTCAGGACCGTTCTTGGGTGGAATTCACCCTCAGGCCCGAGGCGCGTTTTTCTGACGGCAGCCCCGTCACCGTCGAGGACGTGATCTTTAGCTACGACATGCTGGGGTCAGAGGGGCACCCGCGCTATCACGGGCTGCGCGCACAGATTGACAGCATCGTCCAAACCGGGCCCCGAACCGTCCGTATGACGTTCAACACTGAAAACCGTGAACTGGCGCTGCTGGCGGGTATGCGCCCGATCCTGAGCAAGGCCCAGTGGGAAGGGCGCGATTTTGCCAATGCCGCTTTGGCCGATATTCCGCTTGGATCCGGCCCTTACAGTGTCACGAATTATCAGGCCGGGCGGCAGGTCACCCTGACCCGCAATCCTGATTATTGGGGCAAGGATGTCCCGTTTCGGCGCGGCACCCATAATATCGATCAGATCAAGCTCGATTTTTACGGGGATGCCAATGTGCTGTTCGAGGCATTTAAAGCCGGCGAAATCTCGGCCCTGCGGGAGTTCAACGCGGAAACCTGGGCGACCCAATATGATTTCCCCGCTGTCACGCGGGGCGATATCGTAAAGTCGACCTTCGCCCACAAGAAACCATCGGGCATGACCGGCTTTGTCATGAACACCCGCCGCGCGCCCTTTGACGATATCCGCGTGCGCGACGCCATGATTGCCGCGTTCAACTTTGAATATATCAATGAAACGCTGACCGGCGGCGCGCAGCCCCGGATTGCCTCGTATTTCTCAAACTCGCCCTTGGCCATGACCCATGGTCCGGCCGAGGGGCGCGTGGCCGAGCTGCTGGCCCCGTTCCAAGACAGCCTGCCCCAAGGCGCGATGGAGGACTATGCCTTGCCCGTATCGGACGGATCGGCGCGCAATCGCAACGGCATTCGCGCTGCGATGAAGGCCCTGCAAGAGGCGGGCTATTCCGCGCAGGGGGGCATTATGCGCGATGCAAATGGCAAGCCGCTGAGCTTTCGCATTCTGATGTCCAAGGGCAGCACCGAGAATATGGCGATCGCCGAGCTTTATATTCAAGCGCTCAAGCGGCTTGGTATTGAGGCCACCGTCGAGGCGGTGGATGACGCGCAATTCGTGGCCCGCAATGCAGAGTTCGATTTTGACATGGCGATCTTTCGCCGGGCGCTGTCGCTGAGCCCCGGCAACGAGCAGCGGTATTATTGGGGGTCCGACGCCGCGGACCAGCCCGGAAGCCGAAACTTGATGGGGGTAAAATCCCCCGCGATTGATGCGATGATTGATACAATGGTGAATGCGACCACGACGCAAGATTTCATCGCCGCGACCCGCGCGTTGGATCGGGTTTTGACTGCCGGTCGCTATGTGGTGCCGTTCTGGCAATTCACCCAAGACCGCATCGCCCATATCGCCGAGATGAAATACCCCGATCATGTGCCGCTTTATGGGGATGGACCGAATTATATGCCCGAGGTTTGGTGGATAGACGCTGAGCGGTGAGTGGGAAATAGCCTTTTTAGCACCCAGTCGCAGAACGGCCCTTCGGGGAGAGTTTATTTGGCAAAATGAAGCTTGGGCGCGGTTTAGGTCAGGGATGTGACCCACAGGATTGTTGCGTCTTCGTCGCTGGTTGAGACGACGTTGTGGCCCATGGTGGCATCGTAATAGGCGCTGTCGCCGCGGCGCATTTCGACGGGTTCGTAAAACTCGGTGTAAAGCCGCACGACGCCTGTCAGTACATATAGAAACTCTTCGCCATCATGGCGGACCCAACCGTCGAATTCCTCCATCTTGCGGGCGCGGATACGGGCGCGGTAGGGCAGCATCTGCTTTTTGCGCAAAGTATCTGCCAGCAATTCATGCTCATAGGTTGTTGTGGCCTTGCTGGTGCCGTCGCCGGATTTGGTCACCGACATGCGGCCGTTGATCTGGCCGGCTGAGGGCGGGGTGAACAGTTGCGGTACAGAAATCTCGAGCCCGACAGCAAGCTTTTTCAGCGCATCATAAGTGGGCGACATCTGGCCGTTTTCGATCTTGCTGAGGGTCGAGCGTGCCAGCCCTGCCTGATTGGCGGCCTGTTCCAGCGTCCAATTGCGCGCCTTGCGCAGTTCGCGCACGCGCGCGCCCAGATCAACGGGGGGCGCGGTTTCGGTTTCGCCACTTTCGCGGGCGATCTGGATCATCGATTTGGGCGCTTGCTCTGTCATATATTGCGTATATCGCCCGGTCCTGCGGCTTGCAACGGGCCGGAACCCGCGCTAGCGATGGGCCATGTTGTCACTGTCCCCCTCAGATGGATATGCGCCCTGCCCCGCGCCGTTTAATATGGCGGCACATGTGCTGGCCAAAGCAGACCGGCTGGGCGATAAATCGGCGTTGCTTATTATCGGGCCGGACGGGTCCGAGCGTTGGAGTTACCGCGCCCTTGAAAGCGCAGTACGGGGCACGGCAACGGGGCTTTTGGCGCTTGGGCTGGTGCCCGGCGATATCGTTTTGATGCGGCTTGGCAATACGGTTGATTTTCCGCTGGCCTATCTGGGCGCTTTGGCGGCTGGGTTGGTACCCGTCCCCACCGCCGCCGCGCTGACCGAGTCGGAAGTGGCTGCGATCATTGACACATTGCGGCCCAAGGCGATCTTGAACGATCCGCTCGTGCCCTGCCCAAAGGGTGCTGGCGTGGTTGATGTGAGCGCCTTGCGGGCCATGCGCGACCTGCCGCCCGCCGCGTGGCACATGGGCGATCCGGAGCGGTTGGGATATATCATCTATACCTCTGGCACATCGGGCAAGCCGAGCGCTGTCATGCACGCGCACCGCGCGATCTGGGCACGGCAGATGATGTTTGACGGATGGTACGACCTGCACGATTCCGACCGCGTGATGCATGCCGGTGCGTTCAATTGGACCTATACATTGGGCGCCGGGTTGATGGACCCCTGGACCATGGGGGCCACTGCGCTGATCCCTGCGGCGGGCACTGGTGCCGGCGATCTGCCAAAGATGATGCGGCAAGAGAATGCGAGCCTGTTTGCAGCGGCACCGGGCGTTTACCGGCAGATCCTGAAACATAATGACAGCATCGACATCCCCAGCCTGCGCCATGGTCTGAGCGCAGGAGAGAAACTGCCCGAGGCCCTGCGCCATGCGTGGCAAGCGGCCAGCCGCACGCAGATATTCGAGGCCTATGGCATGTCGGAATGTTCGACGTTCCTGTCAGGATCGCCTGCGCATCCGGCCCCCGATGGATCCTTGGGATACCCCCAAGCGGGGCGGCGCGTGGCAATCATTGGGCCTGATGGCCCCGTCCCCTATGGTACCGAAGGCACGATTGCCGTTTATAAGACTGACCCCGGCCTGATGTTGGGGTATTTCGGCGCGCCGGATCAAACCGCAGAGAAGTTTCAGGATGGCTGGTTTATGACCGGCGATCAGGGGATTATGGGGCCGGATGGGCAGATCACCTATCTGGGCCGCAATGATGATATGATGAATGCGGGCGGCTTTCGGGTGTCGCCCATCGAGGTTGAACAAAAGCTGGCCCAGTATCCCGATATTACAGCCATTGGCGCGACCGAGGTGACGGTACGTGCCGACGTGACCGTGATTGCGGCGTTTTACACCGCAGACACCCCGCTGGACGAAGCGGCACTGGCGCTTTATGCACAAGAAAATCTGGCGCGCTATAAACAGCCGCGTCTTTATGTTCATCTGCCCGAACTGCCAATGGGGGCAAACGGCAAATTGCTGCGCCGCGCCCTGCGCGCGGGCTATGAGGCGCAAAATGACTGAGACGATCAAGCTTGATATCATGTCCGACCCGATTTGCCCGTGGTGCTATATCGGCAAGGCCCATCTGGACCGCGCCTTGGCGTCAGAGCCGGACCACCCGTTCGTGATTGAATGGCACCCGTTTCAACTGAACCCCGACATGCCCGCCGAAGGCATGGACCGCCGCGCCTATCTGGAAGGCAAATTCGGCGGCAAAGAAGGTGCGGTCAAAGCCTATGCCCCCGTGGTGGAGCATGCGAAGAAAGCCGGTTTGACCATCAACTTTGAGGACATGAAGCGCACGCCCAATACGCTGGATGCACACCGCCTGATCCATTGGGCAGGTATCGAAGGGCGTCAGACCGCTGCCGTATCGGCGTTGTTCAAGGCGTACTTTGTCGATGCCCGCGACATTGGTGATGCCGAAATTTTGGCCGATATTGCCGATGGGATCGAGATGGATGCGTCTGTGGTCAGACGTTTGCTGGCGTCGGATTCAGATGCCCAAGACATTCGCGACCGCGACGACCATAGCCGTAAGATGGGCATCAGTTCTGTTCCGACATTTATTGTTGGGGGCAAACATGCCGTGCCCGGTGCACAGCCGCCCGAGCTGTGGAAACAGGTGCTGGCCGATTTGCGCCAGCAAACCGATAATTCCTGAACCGCAGCTAACCCCGCAGAAACACTTTGCCTTTACTGGCCAGCCCGCCTAGAATCACCGCTACAAACGGGGCAAAGACCCCAGTTCAAAAAACGAGCGGGCAGTCATGTTAGAACAATCAACACCACCCTTTCGGGTGCATAGCCGGGTGCAGGTTGCGCCCTCTTTCATCGAGAAAACAGGACAGCGGTCGCGCAGCGTGTTGACCTATGGCTGCTTTGACGGATTTCGCACAACCCATGCAAAACTGCTGGTACAGCTGTCCAGCTTGGGTAGCGAATTAATCGTGGGCTGTGCCACCGATGCGTTTTGCGCGCAAATGGGGCAAAAGCCGGTGATCCCCTTTGAAACAAGGCGCGCGGTTCTGGAAAGCTGCCGTTATGTGACGCGGGTGATCGCGTTGGAGAGCTGGGATCAACGCCGGACCGACATCGTGAACTACAACATTTCCGTGCTGGCCCTGCGCAGCGGGGACCCTGCGCATGCGGACGATTTGCACGATATTGTGCAGGTGCTGCATGTGCCCGATGCGCCGGTTCAAAGCTGGCCCGAAACCACCCTTAAATCTGCCTGATAAATCACCGCATTGCACTGCCCCTTGATGCTCGTTAAACGTGAATCAACGGGCGCATTTTGCCGCTCTACCTCCTAGGAGCAGCACGAATGCAATCAGACAGACCTGACTTCCCCATGTCCAGCGCTGAATTTGTGGCTCTGATTGCAATGCTCTTTGCCACGATTGCGTTTTCCACCGACGCAATGCTGCCCGCCGTGCCCCAAATCGCCGCCGAGTTGGCCCCCGCCACGCCCGAGCGTGTCCCCCTGATCCTGACAGCGTTTATCTTTGGCCTTGGCCTTGGGACCTTCTTTACCGGGCCGCTGTCGGATGCTTATGGCCGCAAGAACATCGTGTACTGTGGGGCTGCTCTTTATATCGCGGGAACGGTCCTTGCCTGGGCCAGCCAGTCGCTGGAGGTGATGCTGGCCGCACGTGTGGTACAGGGGCTGGGGGCCGCCGGTCCGCGTATCGTGTCGCTTGCGATTATCCGCGACCTGTATTCCGGGCGTCAGATGGCGCGGATCATGTCCTTTGCGATGATGATCTTTGTTATGGTGCCTGCCTTTGCCCCCGCATTGGGCGCGGTCATCATTCACTATTCCAGCTGGCGCGGTATCTTTGTCAGCTTTGTCGTGTTCTCGGTCATTTCTACGCTGTGGATGCGGATACGGCTGCCTGAAACCTTGGCAGTCAAAGACCGCCGCCCCATGCGCATCGGCCTTTTGTGGAAAGCGATTGTCGAGATTTTCAGCAACCCCATGGTGCGGCTGTCAATCGCGGTGCAAACGCTGGCCATGTCCATCCTCTTTGCCACATTAATGTTGGTACAGCCCATATTCGATCAGGTCTATGACCGCGCCGACAGCTTTCCGTTGTGGTTTGGGGTTATTGCATTGATATCGGGTTGTTCCAGCCTGATTAACGCAATGTTGGTGGTGCGTTTGGGCATGCAGCGGATTGTGACGCTGACCCTTGGCGCGCAGATCGTTCTATCTGCAATCATGCTGTTTGCGGGGCTGGACAATCTGCCCGATCCGCTTGGCTTTGGCTTTTACATGATCTGGCAGGTGTCGTTGTTTTTCCAAGCCGGGCTGGTCTTGGGCAATCTAAGCGCCTTGGCGATGGAGCCGATGGGCCATATCGCAGGCATGGCCGCGTCGGTGATTGGTGCGGTATCGACCGTGCTGGCAGCGCTGATCGCATCCCCCATCGGGTTGATGTTCGACGGCGATATTGATCTGTTGATCACGTCGGTGCTGGCGCTGGCAGCAGCCGGTTTTCTACTGATGCTTCGGATGGGGCAGCTTGCCAAAAGAGACGCGGCGGTGCGCGAACCATCAGCGTAGGCTTGTGCAGCAAAGCGCGCTGGTTTCGCCCTTCGGGCGAGGATTTTAGTCCATTTGGAAAGCGATCAGCGGGTGGTTTTCAGCCGGAACGCCAGCGCCAGTAGCACGGCTGCAATGCTGAAGGGCAGCAGCCAAAGCAGGATGATATCCCCCTTGAACAGCATGCTGGACGAGAATCCGCAGGGCGGGACAGCACAGGATGCGGGACGCCCCATAATGTAGACGGGTGGCACTGCAACTAGCAGCGCCACCGCGACATAAAGAATGCCGATCGTCAGTTTACGTAAAGGTGAGATCACGCTGCGCGCTGGCCGCCGGGTTTGCCGCCGCCACCGGGCTTGCGCCGACGCCGGGATGCGCCTGCTGGCTTGCCCTCGCCGCCGCCATTACCGCCACCGCCGTTACCACCGGGACGGCCACCACCGCCACCTGGGCGTCCGCCGCGACCACGACCGCGGCCACCTTTTGGCTTGGCGGGTTCGTCAATTGCCTCCCATGGGCGGCCCGAGGCCACAGGGATCGAGATTTTCATCGTCTTTTGGATGTCTTTCAATTCGCCCATTTCATCAGGGGCGCAAAAGGCAATCGCAGCGCCATCTTTGCCAGCGCGTGCCGTACGACCGATCCGGTGCACATAGTTGTCGGGGACGTTGGGCAATTCGTAGTTATAGACGTGTTTCACATCCGGAATGTCCAACCCGCGTGCCGCCACATCGGTAGCAACCAAGACGGTTACATCGCCTTTTTTGAACGCCTCAATGGCGCGGTCCCGTTGGCCCTGGCTTTTGTTGCCATGGATCGAGGCGGCTTTGAAACCGGCCTTGACCAGATCCTTCATCAGCTTTTCGCAGCCGTGTTTTGTGCGGCCAAAGACCAATGCGCGTTCTTCGGTATGCTTGCCCAGCAATTCGATCAGCAGCGATTTTTTCTCGGCTTTGGCGATAAAGTGCACCTCTTGGGTGACTTTGTCAGCGGCTTTGCCGGGAGGCGACACTTCGATGCGGATCGGACTGATCAGATAGCTGTTTGCGATCTCGTTCATCAGTTTGGGCATGGTGGCCGAGAACAGCATGGTTTGGCGTTCTTTGGGCAGCACGGATGCGATTTTGCGCAGGTCGTGGATAAAGCCCATGTCCAGCATCTGGTCGGCTTCGTCCAGCACCAGAAACGAAGTTTTGTGCAGCAGCACCGCGCGGCGGTCCATCAGGTCAAGCAGGCGGCCTGGTGTGGCCACCAGCAAATCAACGCCACGTTCCATGCGTTTGATCTGTGGGTTGATCGACTGACCGCCCACAACCATCATGGTTTTCAGCTGCGTGCCTTCGCAGAAGCCTTTCAGGTTTTCCATGATCTGGTTGGCCAGCTCACGGGTCGGGGCCAGCACTAGGCCGCGCACGGTGCGCGGTTCGGGGCGGGCTTCCATTTCCAACATTTGTGCAACCAATGGCACGCCAAAGGCGGCCGTTTTACCGGTGCCGGTCTGGGCAAGGCCCATCACGTCGCGGCCGTTCATCGCATGTGGGATCGCTTGTTTTTGAATAGGTGTCGGGTCCGTCATGCCCATGTTGGTCAATGCTTTGACCAAACGGCGCGGCAGGCCCATCATTTCAAAATCGCTCATGTATATCGTCTTTCCAAGGGCCGCAGCAAAAGCGCTGGACCCGTCTAAATCACGCGGCACCCCAAAAGGGGCTAAACCGCGAGGGACGCAAAGCAGATCGCAGGGGACGGCCTAATGCCAATACCCTGTCTGTTGCGCTTGGCCCCACGCGTGATTTTGGGAACATCGGCGGCCTTTATGTCTCAGCTATATGATGGTCGATGTGACCAAAGGGCTGACTGCTCACGCGGCAGAAGGCATCGCTTGGACGCTAGATGGGCGCATCGGCGGGCAAAGTCAACGCCTTGCGGCAAACTATGGTGAACGCCACAACGTCCCACTGCCTGCCCCGCCAAGGGCATCACCGGCTGCTACGACGCTTGCACATTGCCTGTCAAATCGGCATGGATCGACGGAATGATTTGAAAGGCTTGGACAAATGGACAATCTGCGCGGCGCGATCATCATGGTCTTTTCGATGCTGGGTTTCGCCTTTGAGGACATGTTCATCAAATTGATGGGCGATGATATTCCGATTGGCCAGATTTTGTTCCTGCTGGGGTTAGGCGGTGCGATCTGTTTCGGTCTGGTCGTTCGGATCAAGGCGCAACCGTTGCTTGAGCGGTCCATGCTAACGCGGCCCATTATGCTGCGCGCATTGGGCGAAATCGTCGGCACCTTGGGCTTTGTCTCCGCAATCGTATTAACCCCCATTTCCTCGGCCTCGGCGATTTTGCAGGCGACGCCCTTGGCCGTCACCTTGGGCGCGGCGCTGTTTCTGGGCGATCCTGTCGGCTGGCGCCGGTGGAGCGCGATCCTGGTCGGGTTGTTTGGTGTGCTTTTGATCATTCGCCCCGGCATGGCAAGCTTTGAAGCGCTGTCATTGCTGGCCGTGGTCGGTGTTATTGGCCTGTCCATGCGTGATCTGGCAACTAGGCGCGTTCCCAAGCACACATCAAGCTTTCAGCTGTCGTTCTTGGCGTTTCTGGCATTGGTCCCCACCGGGGTGCTTCATATGTTTGCGACGGATACGTTTTTCGTCCCGATGACGGTTCTGCAATGCGCTTATATGGTGTCGGCGCTGAGCATCGGGATGATTGCCTATTACGGGATCGTCGCGGCCATGCGCGTGGGCGAGATCAGCTTTGTCACCCCGTTTCGCTATTCGCGTCTGCTGTTTGCCATCGTGATCGGCATCATGGTTTTTGGCGAACGTCCCGATCTGCTGACCTATGTTGGGGCCGCGATCATTGTCGCCTCGGGCATGTATACCGTCTGGCGCGAGCGCAAAGTCAAAGACATAGCCTGAACACTTTTCATCCTGCCCCCCGCAGGTTAAAACGACGCGAAAACACCCATGCCAAAAGGATCTCCCCTCATGAGCACCATCGTCGACATCTATGCCCGCGAAATTCTGGACAGTCGGGGCAACCCCACCGTCGAGGTTGATGTAACGTTGGAAGACGGCACAATGGGCCGGGCCGCGGTGCCATCAGGTGCCTCCACCGGTGCCTATGAGGCGGTCGAGCGTCGCGATGGTGACAAATCGCGCTATATGGGCAAAGGTGTCTTGCAGGCCTGCGAAGCCGTGAACGGCGAGATTGCGGATGCGTTGGTGGGTATCGATGCGACCGAGCAAGTCGAAATCGACGGCACAATGATCGAACTGGACGGCACCGACAACAAGGAACGTTTGGGCGCAAATGCGATTTTGGGTGTGTCACTGGCCGCCGCCAAAGCCGCCGCAGATTTCTGTTCGCAGCCTTTGTTCCGCTATGTCGGTGGCACCTCGGCGCGGATGCTGCCCGTTCCGATGATGAACATCATCAACGGTGGTGAACACGCGGATAACCCGATTGATATCCAAGAATTCATGATCATGCCTGTCGCTGCGGAAAACATCCGCGACGCTGTGCGCATGGGCTCCGAAGTGTTCCACACCTTGAAGAAAGAGCTGTCTGCTGCGGGTCTTTCCACGGGGATCGGCGACGAAGGTGGCTTTGCCCCCAACATTAGCTCCACCCGTGATGCGCTTGATTTCATTCTCAAATCCATCGAAAAAGCAGGCTACAAACCCGGCGAGGAAATTTACCTCGCCCTCGATTGTGCGGCGACCGAGTATTACAAAGACGGCAATTATGTCCTGTCCGGCGAAGGCAAAACCCTGTCGAGCGCCGAGAATGTGGATTATCTGGCCGCCCTTTGTGGCGACTATCCGATCATCTCGATCGAAGACGGCATGTCAGAGGATGACTGGGACGGTTGGAAACTGCTGACCGACCGTTTGGGCGATAAAATCCAGCTGGTGGGCGATGATTTGTTCGTGACCAACCCTACCCGTCTGGCCGAAGGGATCAAGCGCGGATCGGCCAATTCGATGCTGGTTAAGGTCAACCAGATCGGCACGCTGACCGAAACCCTGCAAGCCGTTGATATGGCGCATCGCGCGGGCTTTACCAACGTGATGTCCCACCGTTCGGGCGAAACCGAAGACGCGACGATTGCCGATTTGGCAGTTGCGACAAACTGTGGCCAGATCAAAACGGGTTCCTTGGCGCGGTCGGACCGGCTGGCGAAATACAACCAGTTGATCCGCATCGAAGAGGCGCTTGGCGTGACGGCAGAATACGCGGGCCGCTCGATCCTCAAAGGGTAAGCGCGGTCGCTTAGGACCGATAAATCTAGAAAGCGCGCTAATTCAGCGCGCTTTTTTCGTTTTGGGGCATGCTTACCGTACCACCACCGACCGCCGCCCGAACACCCGTTGTGCTGTGGCATGACGTGGGCAGCCCCCGCGCGACGCGCACTGCCAGATACCCAAATGCCTGCGCCTCCAGCATATCGCCGTCCAGCCCGATGTCTTCGGTTGGGGCTACGGGGCAGTCCAGACTTACCGCCAGCATTTTCATCAATACCGGGTTATGCCGCCCGCCACCCGTCACCAGCACACGGTCTGGCACACGCGGACAATGGGCCATCGCCTCGGCCACGCCAGCGGCGCACATGGCGGTCAGGGTTGCTGCGGCATCGGCGTCGGACAATTCGCCCACCAGCGCCACCATTTCCGCAAAATCATTACGGTCCAGTGACTTGGGTGGTATGCGTGCAAAATAAGGTTCTGCCAAAAACAGCTCAAGCGCGCCAGTTTCAACCGTGCCTTTTGATGCAACCTTGCCGCCCTTGTCATAAGCCAGCCCCAGACGTGATTGCATCAGATCGTTAATCGGCGCGTTTGCAGGCCCCGTATCAAAGGCCAGCAGCGCACCGTCAGCCTCTGGCAGCGCGATAGCGGGATCAACCCAAGTCAGATTACCCACACCGCCCAAATTCAAAAACGCCACCGGCCCGGTCAGCCCAGCATAGCGCGCACAGGCGTGGTGGAAAAACGGCGCGAGCGGTGCCCCCTCGCCGCCCAGTTCCACGTCAGCACTGCGGAAATCCCAAACCACGGGCGTGGCCAGCGCATCCGCCAATGCCGCCCCATCGCCCACCTGCAACGTGCCTTGGGCGCGCGGCGCATGGGCCAGCGTTTGGCCGTGAAAGCCGATGACATCAACGTCTGTAAAGTCCTGCAAAACCTCAAGATGCGCGGCCTCGATCACTTGCGTGGCGGCCTGCACTTCGGGGCCTGACCACTTGCCGAAACCGGCGGCAATCACTTTGCGTTCCTCGCCCGAATATTCGCGATATCCTGACGCTCCAAAGCCCATGATATCGCGGCCATCCGTGTCGATCACGGCCACATCGACCCCGTCCAACGACGTGCCGCTCATCGCGCCAGCGGCCCGCAAAACGCCTGTTTTCGCGATCCGATTTCCATGGGGCCTATTCATGGCCTTTTCCTTTGTCTGCTCAGCACATATAGAGTGCACCACCACCCAAGCTGAGGGCAAGCGCCATGACATACCACCCCAAATCCGAATTTATCCGCATCATGATGGAACGCGGCTTTGTCGCTGACTGCACGGATTATCAAGGCCTTGACGAGGCGCTACTCAAGGGCGCGCAACCCGGCTATATCGGATTTGACGCGACTGCCAAGTCCCTGCATGTCGGATCGCTGATCCAGATCATGATGTTGCGCTGGCTGCAAAAGACCGGCGGCAAACCGATCACCCTGATGGGCGGCGGCACCACCAAGGTGGGCGACCCGTCGTTTCGCGCGGACGAACGCCCGCTACTGACCCCGGAACAGATCGACGATAACATCGCCGGCATTAAAAAAGTGTTCAGCGCCTACCTGACCTATGGCGATGGCCCATCTGATGCACAGATGATCAACAACGCCGAATGGCTGGACGGGTTGAACTACCTCGATTTCCTGCGCGACATCGGGCGGCATTTTTCGATCAACCGGATGCTGTCCTTTGAAAGCGTGAAGTCCCGCCTTGATCGTGAACAGTCTCTGTCCTTCCTCGAATTCAACTACATGATCCTGCAAGCCTATGATTTCATGGAGCTTCACCGCCGCCATGGCTGCATCCTGCAAATGGGCGGATCGGATCAATGGGGTAATATCGTGAACGGGATCGACCTGACCCGCCGCGTGATTGATGGCGAAGTCTACGGCCTGACCACGCCGCTGCTGACCACGTCTGACGGCAAGAAAATGGGCAAATCCCAATCCGGCGCGATCTGGCTGAACCCTGACATGCTGTCGCCCTATGAATTCTGGCAGTTCTGGCGCAACACGACCGACGCTGACGTGGGTCGCTTCCTCAAGCTCTATACAGAGCTGCCGGTCGAAGAATGCGACCGCTTGGGCGCGCTGGAAGGGTCCGAAATCAACGCCGCCAAGATCAGGTTGGCGAACGAGGTCACAACCCTGCTGCACGGTGCGGAAGCTGCCAAAGCGGCAGAGGCGACTGCCCGTGAAGTGTTCGAAAAGGGCGGTATTGGCGACGATCTGCCGACCCTGACGCTGACAGCTGCTGACATCGGCGACGGCATGTCGATCGTGCAGCTGATCGTCAAATCGGGCTTGGCGGGTTCCGGGAAAGAGGCGAAACGCCTAATCTCGGAAAACGGCGCGCGGATCAATGACGAACCGCTGACCGATGCTGGCATGATGGTCGACGCCGCCGCCTTGGCATCGCCAATCAAGCTGAGCGCAGGCAAGAAACGCCACGCCTTGGTGCAACTAGGCTAAGCATAATGGGGGCGGGTCACCCTGCCCCCGTTACTTTAGCTCTCGGCCTTTTCCTCAAGCACCAGCCATTCGGCCTCGGCGTCTTGCAGCTTTTCGTTCCGCTCGACCAAGGCATCGGTCGCTTTTTGGAACTTCACCGGATTGTCGGTGTAAAGTGCGGGGTCACTCATCAACTCTTCCAGCTTGGCAATCTCGGCCTCCAGGCGCGAAATCTCGGCGGGCAATGCCTCAAGACGGTGCTTTTCGGTAAAGCTCAGACCCTTTTGCGCGACGGCTTTCGGCTTTTCGCCTTTGGCCCCCGTTTTGGTCTTGGCAATCACACTTTGGTCAAAATCGTCCTGCTGGCGCTGTGCCAGATAATCGGTCCAACCGCCGGCATAAACCGTGGCCTTGCCGTCACCTTCCATCGCAATGGTGGTCGCGGCCACCCGGTCAAGGAAGTCACGGTCGTGGCTGACCAGCAGCACAGTGCCATCATAGGTCGACAGCAATTCCTGCATCAAATCAAGGGTTTCGACGTCCAGATCGTTGGTCGGTTCATCGAGCACCAGCATATTGCTGGACCGCGCCATAATCTTGGCCAGCAGCAAACGCGCCTTTTCACCACCCGACAAAGACCGCACAGGCGCACGCGCCTGACCTTCGTCAAACAGGAACTCTTTCAGATATCCCACAACATGTTTCGGCTGGCCACGCACCAAAATCTGGTCCGCTTTGCCCGATACGCGCATCTCGGGATCGCCGGTCAGGCTGTCCCACAGTGACATATCGCCGTCCAACTGCGCGCGCGCTTGGTCGAACAAGGCAATCTCAAGGTTCGTACCCAGTTTGATCGTCCCTGAATCAGGCTCTTCCTTGCCAATCAGCATGTTCAAAAGCGTGGTTTTGCCCACGCCGTTCGGCCCGACCAGCGCAATCCGGTCGCCGCGTTGAATGGTGATGTCAAAGGGGCGCAAAATCGTCTTGTCGCCAAAGGCTTTGGTGATGCCCACGGCCTCGACCACCTTGCGGCCCGACTTGGGTCCGGCCTCAAGCGCCATGGCTGCTGTGCCCTGCCGTGTGATCTGGCTGGCCCGTTCCGCACGCAGGTCTTGCAAGGCACGCACGCGGCCTTGGTTGCGCTTGCGCCGCGCGGAAATACCCTCGACAGCCCAACGTGCCTCCGCCTTGATCTTGCGGTTCAGCTTGTGGCGCTGCATGTCCTCTTCTTCCCACATCTGGTCGCGCCATGCCTCGAACCCGCCAAAGCCGAATTCCTGCCGGCGCGTCACACCGCGGTCGATCCACAGGGTCGCGCGGGTCAATTCGCGCAAGAACGCCCTATCGTGCGAAATAATAACAAAAGCGGCGCGCGTGGTTTTCAACTCGTCTTCCAACCAGCGGATTGCTTCGATGTCGAGATGGTTGGTCGGCTCGTCCAACAACATCAACTCGGGCTCAGATGCCATCAACCGCGCCAGTGCGGCGCGGCGACGTTCACCACCGCTTGCCGTGCTGACAGGGCGTGCCGGGTCAAACTTCAGCCCCTCGCCCGCGCGTTCCACCTTGTACATCTCGGATGGATCAAGCCCGTGTGACGCAAAATCGCCCAAGGTCTCGAACCCAGTCAGATCCGGGTCCTGCTCCATATAACCCACAGATACGCCGGGGCCGACGATCACATCGCCGCTGTCTGCTTCAACAATGCCAGCCATGACTTTCATCAACGTCGACTTGCCCGAGCCGTTTCGCCCGACCAAAGCCAACCGGTCGCCCGGTTGAACGACCAAAGACATATCTTCGAATACGGGATCGCCGCCGAAAGTCAGCGTAATCTCGTTCACTTGTAATAAGGGTGCGCGTGCCATGAACGCCAGCTAGCGCCACGCCGCGTCAGGGTCAATGACCCCTGCTTCCAAATGGTTCTAAATCCTCGCCGAAGGCATAGAATCTTTTCAAACCAACCCGCGCAGCAAGCGTTTTCGGTTTTCTGGAATTGCATCGATCTCAAGCCCTGTGAACACATGCATGGTGTTCATTTGCCGGTCCACCACGGCATGATCGCTGACCCAGCCGCCCATTAGCAGATAGGTGCGCAGCAGTGGCGGCATCTGTTGCATCGCCTCTTTGCGGTCCACGCTTTCGCCTGTCTGATCTGCGAATCGCAGCACTTCATCCGCACCCTCGGCCGGATACCATATGCGCGGGGCAAGGTGGCACCGCGCCAACAGCGCAAAACTCCCCTGAAATGCGTCTGGGTCGGTCCCTTTGAAGGATGTGCAGCCAAACAGCAGCTTGATATTCTGGCTATCAACAAACTCGGTCAGTGCGGCCCAGGCGATGCGCACGATATCAGGGTCGGCGGCATCGGGATGCACGCAAAAGCGCCCCAGCTCCATCATCTTGCCATCGAATCCGGCCAACCTGCCCAGCCCGTAAAACTGCGCCGCGTAACTGCCGGTAATATCAGCCCCCTCGAACACGCCGATCCGAAAACAGCAAACAAGACGCCCGCCGCTGCGTTCGCGCACCAGAATATGACGTTGGCTGGCATCAAAAGGGTCGCGGTCAAGCGGCGTGTTCAGCCCAAAGGCCAAGGCCCTAAGCGCCTGCGCTGATTGGATATCTCGGGGGCTTTGCGCCGTCACTACATCGTATCGGCCCTTGCTCATGGCGATCATGTCCTCACATGCATCCCCACCAAGGTCTGATGCCTAGCCACTAAGGGCCGCAGGGTTGAACCGGCCGATATTGCCCAAAAGCTGGCGAATAAAGGCTTTGTCGCTGACCGAGGAACTGGTCACGCGCCGGTCCAGCGCGATGACATTGCCACGCTCAAGTCCAAAGCGTTCGACATTTTGTACGATGCCATTGGCGCTAAAGCTGATGGCGACCACTTCGCGCTCGATCTCTTTGGGTGCGAAAAACCCCAACGCCCTGCGGCGCGAACGCACATAGTAATAGCTGGAAGAATCAAGCAATCCGGACGCTGCAGGTGTCCCCGCCATCGCTGTCACCGTGTCGCGTGTGTCACTGCCAATGGTGATTTGGTCCAGATCCTCTTGCAGTGGCACATAGCCATGGTTCTTATACTGCGGCGAACAGGCCCCAAGCATAAGACCCGCGCTGACGAGAGCGGCAGACATCAGTGTCTTGGTGACATGGCGATCGATACGCATTCTTGGTGCCCTCTTGCCCTTGGGGATCATGGCTTTTATCTCGCATACACCAAGCATGCCCTATGGTTCAAGAAACGAAAGCAACACATCATGTCTCGCACGCCCCCCACATCGACTGCATTGCGCGTTGCAGATCTGCCCCAAAACGCTGACACCCCTTTTTCCTTGCGCCCCGACGCAGACACCCTGCGGCAGATTGCCGACGAACTGGGGTTAAGCGCATTGCGTAAATTATCTTTCGAAGGGAAATTATCCGCCTCCGGTAAATCGGACTGGCAGCTTAATGCCCGTCTTGGGGCCACCGTGGTGCAGCCTTGTGTGGTGACGCTTGAGCCGGTGACGACTCGCATTGACGTAAATATCACGCGGTTTTTCGTTAACGACTATCAAGAGCCTGACGAAGCCGAAGCGGAAATGCCCGACGATGATCGATCCGAACGGCTTGCAGCTTGGATCGACCCCGCCGCCGTGATGATCGAGGCCTTGGCCCTTGAAGTCCCTGAATACCCGCGCGCAGACGGTGCAGAGCTGGGTCAGGCCGTCTATGCCGAACCCGGCGTGGCCCCAATGACCGACGAAGACGCGCGCCCGTTTGCCGGGCTGGCACAGCTGCGCGAAAAGCTGGAAGACCCGAAAGAGTAGGTATACAAGGAAATCGGTGCAAAACGGGGTTGCATCGGCAAGGTTTCGCAGTATTTTGCGCCCTTCACCCCAATTAAGGTTGGACATCGGATAGGCTTAGGCCTAAACGCACGTCACGCCCAAACCGGGAGTTGATCTGAAACACGGTCGTCTTTGGCTATATGCCGCTGAACGACCCCGAAGGCAAAGGCACCAGACATGGCTGTCCAACAGAATAAAGTTTCCAAATCGCGTCGCAACAACCGTCGCGCGCACGACTCGCTTACTGCAGCGAACCCAAACGAATGTGCAAACTGCGGTGAACTGAAACGCCCACACCACATTTGTGCGGCTTGCGGTCACTACGATGACAACGAAGTCATCGCACAGAACGAAGAGATCGACCTAGACGAAGACGCGGCGTAAGCTGTCATCGTTAACCGCAGATAATAAAAGGCTTCGCACCAGATGACGGTTTCGCCCGATCAGCCTAAAGCGAACGCTCAGCGCACCCTTATTTCAGTTGATGCAATGGGGGGCGATCAGGGCCCGGCAATCGTTGTTGCCGGGTGCTCTGAGTCTGCGGCCAAGAATCCTGACATCAGCTTTGTCCTGCACGGGCCTGCGGAGACGTTGGAACCCTTGGTGGCCAAGCGCCCCGAATTGGCGGGCCGTTGTACTGTGCGCAATGCCACCGGCGTTGTGACCATGGGCGACAAGCCCAGCAATGTGCTGCGCAATGGCAAGGACACGTCGATGTGGTCTGCCATCGAATCTGTGCGCACGGGCGAAGCGTCGGTTGCCGTAAGCTGCGGCAACACCGGCGCGTTGATGGCCATTTCGATGATCCGTCTGAAAAAGATGGCTGGCGTCAATCGCCCTGCCATTGCTGTGCTCTATCCCTCAACCGGCCCCCAAGGGTTCAACGTCATGCTGGATGTTGGTGCAGACATACGTGCCGATGCCGATGACCTGCTACGCTTTGCCTTGATGGGCAAATCATATGCCCGCAACGGTATGGGCATGGAACGCCCCCGCATCGGGCTTTTGAATGTCGGCACCGAAGAACACAAAGGCCGTACCGAGCTGAAAGAAGCCTATGAGCTGATTCGTGATGCCGCCGATGAGGCCGAGTTCGATTTCGTCGGTTTTGTCGAAGGTAGCGATCTGTCAGGTGACGTCGCTGACGTTATTGTCACCGACGGTTTCACCGGCAACGTCGCGATCAAAACCGGCGAAGGCACGGCGACATTGATCGGCAACGGTCTGCGCGAAGCCTTTCAGCATTCGATCTGGTCGCGTATTTCAGCCCTGTTTGCCTATGGGTCGCTGGCCCGCGTCAGAAAGCGGTTTGACCCGCGCCGTGTAAACGGGGGCGTGTTTCTGGGGCTGAATGGCACAGTCGTAAAATCTCATGGCGCTGCCGATGCGACGGGCGTATCATCGGCTATCAAACTGGCCGCACGTCTGGCGGAAAGTGAATTTACCAACCGGCTTGCGGCACGGGTTGCCACCGCACCACCGGTGAAAGAGATCGAAGAATGACCATCCGAGCTGTTGTTATTGGTGCCGGGCACTATTTGCCCAAACGAGTCGTCGAAAACGTTGAATTCGAAGGCAAAATTGACACCGATGATGAATGGATCAGGTCCCGCTCGGGCATCGAGCGCCGCCATTTCGTAAGCGAAGGCGAAACCACCTCGACCATGGCCACGGCTGCTGCGCGCATTGCGCTGGAAGAGGCCGGTAAAACCCCCGCAGATGTAGACGCGATCATTCTTGCAACATCGACTGCCGATCTGACATTCCCCTCTGCTGCGACCATGGTGCAGGCCGAACTGGGCATGGAAAGCGGCTTTGCCTTTGATGTGCAGGCTGTTTGTGCCGGCTTTATCTATGCCCTTGCGAACGCCAATGCGCTGATTCTGTCAGGCCAAGCCAAACGCGTGCTGGTCATCGGCTCCGAGACATTCTCGAAAATCATGGACTGGACCGACCGCAGCACCAGCGTTTTGTTCGGCGACGGCGCAGGTGCGCTGCTGCTTGAGGCCCAAGAAGGCACCGGCACCCCTGCTGACCGCGGTATCCTGTCGACGGATCTAAACTCCGACGGTCGCTATCGTGACCTGCTTTACGTCGACGGCGGCATCAGCACCGGCACAACTGGCTACTTGCGCATGCAAGGCAATCAAGTTTTTCGCCATGCGGTTGAAAAGCTTGCCGCCACGGCAACGACCGCAATGGAACGCGCCGATGTGACCTCCGAAGATATTGACTGGGTCGTGCCCCATCAGGCAAATATCCGTATTATTCAAGGCACTGCGAAGAAATTGAACCTGTCGATGGATCAGGTTGTCGTGACCGTTCAGGACCATGGCAACACCTCTGCAGCGTCCATTCCGCTGGCATTATCCGTCGGCAAACAGCGCGGCCAGATCAAACAAGGTGACCTGATTGTGACCGAAGCAATTGGCGGTGGGCTGGCATGGGGCGCGGTCGTTCTGCGCTGGTAAACTCGCTTTTCGCCGCGCAAACAGGGCCTTACGGCCCATAGTTGTTGACAGGTGAAAACTTCCCTGCCTATGCTGAAAAAAATACAAGGGATATGGAATGGCCGACAAAACGTTGACCCGCATGGATTTGAGCGAAGCTGTCTTTCGCGAAGTGGGGCTATCCCGCAATGAAAGCGCCCAACTTGTAGAGGCCGTTCTTGAACATATGTCTGACGCCTTGGTCAAAGGCGAACAGGTTAAAATCTCCTCCTTCGGGACATTTTCCGTGCGCGACAAATCTGCGCGTGTCGGCCGTAATCCAAAAACAGGCGAGGAAGTTCCGATTAACCCGCGCCGCGTTCTGACATTCCGCCCCTCCCATTTGATGAAGGACCGGGTCGCCGACGGGAACAAGCGTTGATCTGATGCCCAAGTCTCCGGACGCATTCCGTACCATCTCAGAAGTCGCTGATTGGCTGGGCATCCAAGCCCATGTTCTGCGTTTCTGGGAAAGCAAATTCACACAAATCAAACCGATAAAACGGGCTGGCGGCCGGCGTTACTATCGCCCCGCTGACATGCTGCTGCTTGGCGGTATCAAACGCATGCTGCACGAGGATGGCCTTACGATTAAGGGGGTCCAGAAAGTGCTGCGCGAAGAAGGCATGAACTACGTCGCGGCCCTTTCGGCCCCGCTCGACGAGCTTGGCCAAACTGACGTCAGCGACGATGCAGCCGACACGGTAGATATGGCCGCATTGCCAGCCGAGCCGGTCAAACCCGAAAGCGTCGTACTCCCCTTCGAAAGCGCGCGCCCCGCGGATCCCGCGCCAGAGCCTGCACAGCCGGCACCAACATCCAAGCAAGACGCAGCCCCGGTGTCTGAACCTGCTGAAACGTTTGAGGCACCCGATGAAAACGTTAACAATGACCAACAACCCGTTGAAAAAGAAACGATAAGCAGCGCCAAGGCAGATTTAGACGCGGCCTCCGGCACCGCACCTGCGGCAACCGATTCGTCTCACCCCGCTCCCAGCCAAACGGCGGATGTATCACCCGCGCCAAGCGTGGCCAAACCGCGCGTTGTCGACGTTACCATCCCGTCGGAAACCGACATTCCCGCCACCGCCGCGACGCTGTCATCTGCGCTCCGCCTCCGCAAAATCACGCCCGCTGCCGCCGCAGACATTGCGCCGGTGTTGTCGCAGCTTGCGGCACTACGCGATTCCATGGCGTCTGGGGTCTCGGACCACAGTCCAGCAACAAAAGACTGAAACGCCATGCGCTTTGCGGCAATTCCCCCTTGCGCACCCGCGATTATCAGGTATTTACCGCCTCATGTCGGGCTATGGCGCAGCCTGGTAGCGCGTCCGTCTGGGGGACGGAAGGTCGCAGGTTCGAGTCCTGCTAGCCCGACCAACCGACATAAAACAAACGCCCGCGCCTGTAACGGTGCGGGTGTTTGCATTTGAAAGGTCCTGCTATGGGCGGTGTTATCCCAAACCAGCAAATCAGCGACATGATCAACGCGGGCCAGATCACTGGCGATGTGCCGGTTGACCCCGCCCAAATCCAACCCGCCAGCCTTGATCTTCGCCTTGGCACGGTTGCCTACCGCGTGCGCGCCTCGTTTCTTGCCGGCCACGGTGCAAAAGTCGCCGACCGGCTCAGCGAGTTTGAGATGCACCGCGTTGACCTTACAAACGGGGCCGTTCTGGAAAAGGGCTGCGTTTACGTTGTCCCGCTGATGGAAGGACTCTCCCTACCGGATGATATCTCCGCCGTCGCCAACGCCAAAAGCTCGACCGGACGGCTAGACCTGCTGACCCGCACCATCACCGATGGCGGCACCGAATTTGACCGCGTCAGCCCCGGTTACGCAGGCCCGCTTTATGCTGAAATCTGCCCGCGCTCGTTTTCGGTGCTGGTGCGCCCCGGCATGCGCTTGAACCAAATCCGCTTTTCTACCGGCGATGCCACGCTGAACGACGACGCCCTGCGCGCCTTGCATGCGACGACCCCGCTGGTTGATGGCGATCCGGTCATTGACGATGGCTTGGGCTTCTCCGTCGATCTGCGCCTGCCCGGCACCACCTTGGTCGGCTACCGCGCCAAACCGCATACCGGTGTGATTGATCTGGATAAAATCGGCCACTACGCGCCCGCCGACTATTGGGAAGAAGTGCACAGCGACAACGGCCAGATCATCCTAGACCCCGGCGCATTCTATATCCTCGTCAGCCGCGAAGCCGTGACAATTCCCCCCGAATACGCCGCAGAAATGGCCCCCTACCTTGCCATGGTGGGTGAATTCCGTGTGCATTATGCGGGCTTTTTTGATCCCGGTTTCGGTCACGACAAATCTGGCGGGGCCGGATCACGCGGCGTCCTCGAGGTCCGCTGCCACGAGGCACCCTTTGTGCTTGAACACGGCCAGGTGGTGGGCCGCTTGGTCTATGAAAAGATGGCGCAAGTCCCGACGCAACTTTATGGCGCGGGCATTGCCTCAAACTACCAAGGCCAAGGCCTCAAACTCAGCAAACATTTCGCGGCACCCGGCTAAACCGCTTCTCTGGCTTAAAAATATCCCGGGGGACGCCCACAGGGCGGGGGGCAGAGCCCCCTACAACACTTAAAAACGGTACTTAAAAACGCCCCAAACGCCGCATGGTTTTCAGCATCTGGCGCGACTGCTTACCTTGCTCCCGCGCCGTCCGGTTCCGGCGGGCATCTTCCTCGGGCGACACGGCAGGCTGACTGCCCGCGCCCTTTTTGCCCTTGCCGATTTTAGACGCCTGGCTAAACCCAAGGTTCACACCCCGGTTGATCAGCTGGCCCATAACGCGGCGCATAATCATATTCACAATCTGGTTCATGGTTCGACCTCGTTATTTCGCGCAAAAATTAACTCTAGCTCTTAATATAGCAGAGTTTGGGGTATTTTTCAGGTCCCCCAAAGCTTTAATCTTCAAAAAGCTCGCTTTGGCCTTCCACGTCTTCGTCAACGTCATCCTCTTCTCCCGCCATCAGCGGCAGCCCGCCAAAGGCCGGGCGGCTTTCCAACAGACCGGCAGAGCGCAGTTCTTTCAGACCAGGCAAATCGCGGGGGCTTTCCAGACCGAAATGCGCCAAGAACCCTTGGGTCACGACAAAGGTAACGGGCCGCCCCGGTGTCATCTTGCGCCTGCCAAAGCGGATCCAATCCAGCTCAAGCAGTTGGTCCAAGGTGCCCCGAGACACGGAAACCCCGCGAATTTCTTCAATCTCGGCACGGGTTGCGGGCTGGTGATAGGCGATGATGGCCAAGGTCTCGATCGCGGCACGTGACAGTTTACGCACCTCAACCGTTTCTTTTTGCATCAAATAGCCCAAGTCGGCGGCGGTGCGCATCGCATAGGCATCACCGATCTTTGCCACCTGCACGCCACGCCCCTCATAGCGTTTCCGTAGATGCACCATCGCCTCGGCCGCGTCACAGCCGTGGGGCATGCGCGATTCAATCTCGCGCAGCGTTACAGGTTCCGCAGTGGCAAAAAGAATGGCTTCCAGCATACGCTCTTGCTCTGCGACGGGTGGTGCCTCGAACAGGCTTTCTTCTTGATCTTCAACGGGTTCAGTCACCACGTCCCTCTCTTTTTCGCAATTCAATCGGGGCAAAGCTTTCGGATTGGCGTATCTCAAGATGGCCCTCTTTGACCAGCTCAAGCGACGCGGCAAAGGTCGATGCCGTGGCCGAACGGCGCATGACCGGATCATCGCCCCACCCTTCGGGTAAATAGCTGGTCAGATCACCCCAATCACCCGCAAAGCCGATCAGCCCCCGCATCCGTTCAAGCGCCTGTTCCATCGTGAAAACCTTGTCACGGTCCATCACAAAGGGGCGGAATTCATCGCGGGTGCGGATGCGCGCATAGCCTTGCATCAGGTCCAGCAACGTCGCGCTATAGGTGACGCGGCGCGTGCGTTTGACCTCGTGGGTTTGACCGCGCGCAAAAAAATCGCGCCCCAGCTGATCGCGGGCCATCAGCCGTGCAGCCGCATCGCGCATCGCCTGCAAACGTTCCAGCTGAAACGCCAGATGGGCGGCCAGTTCCTCGCCTGTGGGGCCTTCCTCGGTCGGGTCGGGTGGCAGCAACAAACGGGATTTCAGGAATGCCAGCCAGGCGGCCATCACCAGATAATCAGCGGCCAATTCCAACCGCAGCGCCTTGGCCTTTTCCACAAACAGCAGATATTGCCGCGCCAGTTGCAGCACCGATATTTTGCGCAGATCGACTTTTTGGGTGCGGCTGAGGGTCAGCAAAAGGTCCAATGGGCCCTCGAACCCGTCCACATCAATAATCAACGCTTCGGCGGCCAGCCTTTCGGCAACCGTTGTCTGGTCTTCCTCAAAAAGGTTTTCAGCCATGCAATTCCTCGCCCAAAAGCGCGTCAAGCTTCGCAGTCAGGGCGGAAATGTCAATCTCGTCGGGGGTCACGCGCATAGAAAGCGCCCGTTCAGCCCGGGTTTGCGCGGCATCGGTCATTTCCCCCGCCGCATCAGCCACCAAACTGCGGTCCTCAAGCGATGCGTTGCAGTACAAAATCACGTCACAGCCCGCCGCCAAAGCATCGCGGCTGATCTGATCAACGCCGCCCGCAAGCGCCTTCATCGAGATGTCATCAGTCATGATCAGATTATCAAACCCGATCTCGTCGCGGATCAGTTGCATCATCACCGGCGACAGCGTGGCAGGGCGCGGATCAATCGCGTCGTAGACCAGATGCGCGGTCATCCCCATCGGCAGGTCATTCAACGCCTTAAACGGCGCGAAATCACAGGTGGTCAGATCGGCATGTGCGGCCCCCACCAAGGGCAGATCGAAATGGCTGTCCATGGTCGCGCGCCCATGTCCCGGCATGTGTTTGACCACGGGCAACACGCCACCGGACAGCATCCCGTCAGCGGCAGCACGGCCCAACGCGGCGACCTGCGCAGCGTCAGTGCCATAGCACCGGTTGCGTAAAAACGCGTGGGTTTGCGGGCCTGCGACGTCCACCATCGGGGCGCAATTGCTGTCGATGCCCACGTCATGCAATTCCTGTGCGATCAGGCGATACCGGATGTACATCGCTTGCGCCGCATTGGCACCAGCGGCCTGCACAAAATCAAGCGGCGGCGTCCAATCATGCCAGATCGGGCCGCGCAGACGTTGCACACGCCCACCTTCCTGATCGACGGTAATCACCGCGTTATGCCCCGCCGCCTCGCGCATTTCATCACATAGGGCGCGGACCTGATCAGGCGTGTCAATATTGCGGGCGAACAGGATAAACCCAAAGGGTTTTACGGCGCGAAACAGCGCCTTTTCCTGCGCTGTCAGGCGCAGACCGGTCGCATCCAGTATCGTCGCGCCAAACCGCATTAGCGGGTCACGACAGGGATACAATCAGCGTTTTCCGCCACAAGGGCCGAACAAAAGCGGCGTGCGTCGGCAATGTCTATGAACCCATGCGCGCGCAGGCGATAAAACGTGCGCCCGCCACTGCTGGCTTCTTGAACGATGCGGGATTTACCCTCAAGATACGCGCCGAAACGCCCGTTCAATTTGTCCCATTGGCTGCGCGCAATCTCGGGCGTGTCAAAGGCACCAAGCTGTACCAAACGCGTGCCCGTGGGCAGGCTATCGGCTGAAAGCTCTTTAACCTCTGTCGCGGATGCACTGGTATCAAACGCCGCTTGGGTCACCACGGCACGCACAGCGGGACGCGTTTTGGGACGCAGCGATGCCTTTACCCCCGGCTCTGCCACCATGGCGACTGCAATTGCATTGGAAACAGCCATATCCAGCGATGCGGGGTCGATAGAAGCGCTGGCCTTGATCGGCGCGACCTCGCCCGTATCCATCGGCTCCATTCCGTCGGTCAGTTGGGCGACCAAATCATCGACATTACCGCTGTTGAGGGCCGCATTCACGTCAGCCGCCGAAGCAACCGGCACGCTCGCCTGTGGCACAGGTGCAACCATCGACGCCAACACCGGCTGGTCTTCAGCCTCAAGATCAAGGGGTCTGGGGGCCAGAATAACACGCTCTGCCACCTGATCCGCCGTCCCTTCAGAGGCAACAGCATTGACCGATAGCCCCTGATTTTGCGCCAATTGGCCACCGGGATTTTCGGGGCGCACACGCATGTCACCTTGGGCCGCACGCACAATAGGAATACCGCTTACATCGCGCACAAGCAGTTTATAGCCCCAAACACCGATACCAATAACAAGCACCGCGGACAAAGCCGCACCCGCGATATTGGTTATACTTGCCAATGGGTTAGACCGCTGAGGGCCCACATCATACATATCAGAATCTGCATAGTATTCCCCACCTTGGTGGGAAGACGTGTAATCTGCCATCTCTGCCTCACTGCCCGCCACTCGTTAATCGGCGCGGGTCTGTAGTTTGAATTTGCCTGTCCGGCAGGCGTGCGTTTAACGCATCTCTTCTGCCGGGGTCACCCCAAGAATACCAAGACCTGACGCAATTACAATCGCTGCGGACTTTGCCAGCGCGATTTTTGCCTGAGACACAGCCGCATCATCCTGCAAAAAGCGCAGCGATGGCACGTCATTGCCGCGGTTCCACAACCCGTGGAAATCGCCTGCCAATTCGTACAGATAGAACGCGATCCGGTGCGGTTCATTGCTGCGCGCCGCCGTTTCAACAAGACGCGGCCATTCTGCCAGTTTGCCTGCCAGCTTCAGTTCAGCCTCGTGGTCCAACAACGACAAATCAGCAGCTTGCAAGGTGGCCATATCCGTCGCCACGCCTGCCTCGGCTGCTTTGCGCAGAACCGAATTCACCCGCGCATGGGCGTATTGCACATAGAACACGGGGTTCTCGCGGGATTGCTCAAGAACCTTGGCAAAGTCGAAGTCCAACATCGCATCGTTCTTGCGCGTCAGCATCACAAAGCGGGTCACATCAGGGCCGACCTGATCGACCACATCGCGCAGGGTAACAAAGGTCCCTGCCCGCTTGGACATCTTGAATTCTTTGCCATCTTTGAACAGCTTAACCAGTTGGGTCAGCTTGATATCCAGCGGCACCGTGCCACCGGACAGCGCCGAAACCGCCGCCTTCATCCGCTTGACGTAACCGCCATGGTCGGCCCCGAACACGTCAATCAACATGTCAAAACCGCGCTGCACCTTGTCATAGTGATACGCTATATCAGGGGCAAAATACGTCCAGCCGCCATCGGATTTCATCACCGGCCGGTCCACATCATCGCCATGTGCGGTCGATTTGAACAGGGTTTGTTCGCGCGGTTCCCAATCTTCAGGCAGCTTGCCCTTTGGTGGCTCAAGCACACCTTCGTAAATCAGGCCCTTGGATTTCAGATCCTCGATCGCGGCCTCGATCAGACCGGTGCCGTACAGTGATTTTTCGGAAAAGAACACGTCCATCTTAACGCCCAACGACGCCAGATCAGCGCGGATCAGGTCCATCATCGCGTCCGTGGAAAAGCTGCGCACGTCTTCCAGCCAGACGTCTTCATCCTTGCCGATATAGGCGTCGCCAACCTTGGCTTTCAGCGCCTCGCCGACCGCAATCAGATAGTCGCCGGGATAGGTGCCATCGGGAAAGGCAACCTCTTGGCCATGGGCCTCAAGATACCGCAGATACACCGACCGCGCGAGCACATCGACCTGCGCGCCACCATCGTTAATGTAGTATTCGCGCGTGACATCAAAGCCCGCGAAATCCAGCAAGGACGCCAACGCATCGCCAAAAACCGCACCACGGGTGTGGCCCACATGCAGCGGCCCCGTCGGGTTAGCCGATACATATTCGACGTTCACCCGCTTGCCCTGCCCCAGGTCACCGCGACCAAAATCCGTGCCCTCGGCCAGAACCGCGCCCACAACGCCCTGCCAAACAGACGGCGCAAGCCGCAGGTTCAAAAACCCCGGCCCGGCAACTTCGACGGATGTAATACGCGGGTCTTCGGCCAGCTTTTCGGCCAGTTTCTCGGCAATATCGCGGGGTTTCATGCCGGCCGGTTTGGCCAGTACCATCGCGGCGTTCGTCGCCATATCGCCATGGGCCGCATCACGTGGTGGTTCCACCGCAATGGCGTCAAAGCTTAGGCCAGCGGGCAGGAACCCATCAGCAACAAGCGCATCAAGCGTGGACAGCACATGGGTGCGGATATCGGCAAATAGGTTCATTGAGGCATTCCTTCGGCTTGGCCCTGTGTATCGCCTGAAAAACCGCCAAACATCAAGAGCGCTTAACCCTTGATCAGCCGTTCATGCTCCTGAATCGCAAAGCGGTCGGTCATCCCCGAGATGTAATCGCTGACAATCCGCGCCAGCGCCGTTTCATCTTGCGCGTCCTCAACATCCTTACGCCATTGTTTCGGCAATTCTTCGGGATGCGCACAGAAATGCGGGAACAGATCATTAACCACTTCGGTCACCTGTTTGCGCATGATCACAACCGACGGCGCGCGGTACATACGGTCAAACAAAAACGCGCGGATCACCTTGAGGTCTTGAAACACAGGGTCCGAAAACTGGATCAAGGTGCGGCCTGCCATGCGAATATCGGTCGCGGATTGCTGCTGCATTTCATCCAAACGGGCCCGTGCAACGGTAATCACGTCCTCGACCAACACGCCAAAGAACCGGCGCAGCGCCTCGTGACGGCGGCGGTAATAGTTCAAACCGGGGTACAAACGGTCCACTTCGGCAAAGTTGCGGTCAAGAATAGGCAGCTTGGCCAGCTCGTCCGTTGAAAACAGCTCGGCGCGCAGGCCGTCGTGCAGATCGTGGTGGTTATAGGCGACATCATCAGCAATCGCGGCCACCTGCGCCTCGGCGCTCGCATAGGTGTCCAGTTCCAGATCATGCTGGCTGCCATATGCTTCAAGCGCCCAAGGCAGCGGGCCCGTCACCGGACCGTTATGCTTGGCAATGCCTTCCAAGGTCTCCCACGTCAGGTTCAGGCCATCAAATTCCGCATAATGCCGCTCAAGATGGGTGACGATCCGGATCGCCTGCGCGTTATGATCAAACCCGCCATAGGGCAGCATCAACGTCTGCAATGCGTCTTCGCCAGTGTGGCCGAACGGCGGATGGCCCAGATCATGGGCCAAGGCGACAGCTTCGGTCAGCTCGGCGTTCAAGCCCAATGCCCCGGAAATCGTGCGCGCCACTTGGGCGACCTCAATCGAATGGGTCAAACGTGTGCGATAATAATCACCCTCATGCTCAATAAACACCTGCGTTTTGTGCTTGAGCCTGCGAAACGCGCTGGCATGGATAATCCGGTCACGATCCCGCTGAAAGCAAGACCGAAAGGTACTCTCCTCCTCCGGCATCAACCGTCCCCGGGTCGCTGCCGGATCAGAGGCAAAAGAAGCGCGCATGATCAGTGGTCCTTGTGGCCTGTCCTGTGGCTTTCTATATTGTAAGCAACGACAGATGGAAACCGATCACTCCGGAGCCCGAAAATGAACCTGCCACCCAAAGTTACCTCTCGTGCTTTTGACCGCCTTGCCGAAATCGGCGCGGCGGCAGATGGCAAGGCCCTGCGCGTCGCTGTTGAGGGCGGCGGCTGCTCTGGCTTTCAGTATGAGATCATCCTGGATGCCCCCAAAGACGACGACATGGTGCTTGAAGGGTCTGGCCAAAAAGTCGTGGTCGACAGCATTTCCCTGCCCTTCTTGGCCAATGCGATAATCGACTTCTCTGAAGAACTGATCGGCGCACGGTTTGTGATCGAAAACCCCAACGCAACCAGCGCCTGCGGCTGCGGCACGTCATTTTCAATGTAGCACTCCGCCTTCGGTTTCATTTTGCCAAAAAAACTCCCGCCGGAGGCTGACCTCATGCAAATGAGGTCATTTCCCCTGACCCAGCACGCGCAAAACCCTGAAAAAATGAGTCAAACTTCTCGCTGGACTGCTCTGCCTGTGCGATCACCGATTGCTCGGCCCCACTGAGATCAGGCAAAAGGCTGCGGCGCATACGTGGCCAATCGGGCAGTCGCTTTGGCCCCAACTCGAACAGGCTTTCTGACAAACCGCGTAACGCCCCTTGGCCGGTCATTGCGCCCTGAATGGTGACTTGTCCCGCGGGCACCGCATGATCAAAGGCGGGTCGTTCCGTCAAATGCGCCAACCAGCCGGTGACAAGATACCCGTGATAGGCATCCAACACCCCGGGTGCCCCGCCATTGATGGTGCAGGTGGCATGGGTTTGCGCCACCAAACGTTCCCAAATCGGGCTGGGTTCCGCACCTGAAAAACGCAGCGCGACACAAATTTCAGACAATAAATCAATATCTTGGTCCAGATAGGCCAGCAACCCCGCGTATTCGAGACTGATCAAAGTCTCGGGGGCCAAGGCCGGATCACGACGGCCATAATCGCTGAGATAAAAGATGATATGGGCCAGCTCATAGGCAGCCTTTTTATTAGGCAAGGCAAAGGTTTGCGGCCGTGCGATAAACCGTTGCAACCGATCGCCAAGCGCGGCCGCGTGGCATTTTGTCTGTACGCCACGCCGCGCCAATAGGCGCGCGGCCTCGCCGCGCTGCAAATCCGACAACTCGGCCTCGACCAGCCCTTGCGCCGCCACCCAGTGGCAAAGCGCCTCGCCCTGTGTGCCGCCCGCGCCCAGATCCTCAAGATCAAGGCACATCGACAGGTAAAACCTGTAATATTGCGGGAAAAACTCAAGCTGACGGCCGATCGTTTCATAGAACGCCGCATAGGGTTCAAGGGCATCGCTGGAAACATCTGCCGACATGCTTGCCAAAATACCCAGCCATTCAGCATTCTCTTTCAACCAAAAAACATCACCCCGTGCGCAGCGCTGATCTGCGAACATTGCGCTTAGGCTGTCAAACCCGGCGGGGCTGGCTTTGGTGCGTGGCGTGAAGGAAAGAACATTTGACATCGACAGTCTCCGGTAACGTTCTGCGCCGCGTTCAAGGCGCAGAACAGGTTTTCACGTGGGCTCAGCAGCTTGTTGTAAACAGCTCGACCAAGTGGCCAGAGGTCATTTCGGTACCAGCAGGGCCGCAGCTTGTGGTAAACAATTCCGTACCGCCGCCTGTCATCATTTGAACGGGCCCCGCGCTTGATCCGGTGGTGAACAACTCCGTGCCGCCGCCGGTCATCATCTGAACGGGCCCCGCGCTCGATCCGGTGGTAAACAGCTCTGTTCCCTGTCCGGCATGCATGGATGCCATCGCGGTTGGGGCTGCGGCGGAGTGTGTTTCATCGACATAGGCAAATGCGGTCATTTTTAGTCCTCTTTGAGGTTAAGGTTTCTTCGACTGCAACCGGAGGCAGCAATCGTTTACCAGCTAATCGGCAAAGTAGTTACTCACGCGTTAATTCTTCCTAAGGGAGAAATTTACCATAATTATCCACATATTTTCGGGTGTTCAGGGATTTGAATTTTCGCTGCAACAGGCTGAACTCCACAGCTTATCCACATATATTATCCACATGCCGCCACTTCCATCTTAGGTTGAGAGACGACAGGTCATGCAGATTTTTACGCCCGAATCGCCCTAAACGGCCTTAGGTTTTGACGCGCGTTGCACTTGCCCCACTGCGCCGGATACGCGATAGCTGGACCCAATCACCGGCTTGGGGGCAATCATGAAAATCGCAACGTTCAACATCAACGGTATCAAAGCCCGCATCGACGCATTGCCGCAGTGGCTGGACGAGGCCCAGCCGGACGTGGTGGTTCTGCAAGAGATCAAATCGATCGACGAAAACTTCCCCCGCGATCTTTTTGAAGACCGTGGGTATAATGTCGAAACCCATGGGCAAAAATCATTCAACGGGGTCGCAATCCTGTCGAAACTCCCCCTCGAAGACGTGACACGTGGACTGCCCGGCGACGACACAGACGAGCAAGCCCGCTATATCGAAGCAACGGTGATGGGCGACAAACAGGCGGTCCGTATTTGCGGGCTGTACCTGCCCAACGGCAACCCGGTGGAGTTGGACAGCACCGGTGCCCCCGTCGCTGGCGGAAAATACGCGTATAAACTGGCGTGGATGCAGCGGTTGCAAGACCGGGCCAAGGCCCTGCTGGCCGAAGAAACCCCGTTTTTGATGACCGGCGATTACAATATCATCCCCCAAGCCGAAGACGCCGCCAAGCCGGACGCCTGGCGCGAGGATGCCTTGTTTCGTCTGGAATCGCGTACCGCGTGGCGGCGGCTGATCGCACTTGGGCTGACGGATGCATTTCGCGCCCGCACCCAAGGGCCGGGGCATTACAGCTTTTGGGATTATCAGGCAGGGGCATGGAACCGGAATAACGGCATCCGCATCGACCATTTCCTCCTGAGCCCCGCCGTCGCCGATTGTCTGCGCGACTGCCAGATCGACAAGGATATACGCGCGCGGGAAAAGCCGTCGGACCACGTGCCGGTCTGGGTTGATCTGGATATCTAGCCGCTTTTTTTGAGGCAAGCGGCGGGGGGTCAGGCCTGCAGTTCTGCATCCCAATAGAGGAAATCCATCCAGCTTTCATGCAGGTGGTTTGGCGGGAACTTGCGGCCCATGTTGCGCAATTCCTCTGCATCCGGTTGCCGCGGTGGTTTGCGCAGTTGAAAACCGGTTTGGTGAAGTGCTTTGGAGCCTTTGCGCAGATTGCATGGGCTGCAGGCTGCCACCACGTTTTGCCAGCTGGTGATGCCACCAGATGCGCGCGGCACCACATGGTCAAAGGTCAGATCGCCCCGCGCGCCGCAGTATTGGCAGCAGAATTCATCCCTCAGAAATAAATTAAAGCGCGTGAAGGCCACGCGCTTTTGAGGTTTTACATAATCTTTGAGGACGACCACCGAGGGGATGCGTATCTCCATCGAGGGGCTGTGCACGTATTCATCGTACTCGGCGACGATATCCACCCTGTCCAGCCATTTCGCCTTGATCGCATCCTGCCAGGGCCACAGCGACAGCGGATAGTAGGACAATGGCCTGTAATCCGCATTCAGCACCAAGGCCGGTTTGTGTTTCAGCCCTGCCGGGCTGCGCGTAAATTCTGTTCTGAAATCGCCGTCCATGTAACTTAAACCCTTTGCCGTTCCGCGTCCGGTCCGGCGGGAACAGCCCCGCCGATGGTTAAAACTATATCTCGTGTTTTGCGCCTGACAAGTCGCAAATAAACACAAGATGTCGCAGAAACCGTATGATGGTTAAGTAACAGGCATATGAAGAATGGCCGCATAACGGATATAATGATCGAAATACCGTCGACACAGGAGCGTGAGGATATGAGATTTGACTGGCATGCGGATGAGATCAGCCGCGCGACGCCGCTGGATGGCAATTATAAATCAACCCAGAATGTGAGGCGGTTTCTACGCAGTCAGTGCGGCGACGCGTTCAAGTTCGACCGTCCGTTTATGGCCTGGATCAGAAGCGGCGTGCCGAAAACAATGGGCGACGTGGCCGATGAATGGACACGCCGCCAAGGGGGCGTTTAGAGCCCCAGTTTATCGCGCATGAAGGCCAGCGCCACGCTTAACCCGTCGGGTGCAATGCCGTGGCCGGCGCCTTTCATGATATGGGCGAACACGTCCGTCCAACCGGCGTCTTGCAAGGCTTGGGCCGCTTCGGGCAGCGATTGCGGCGGCACCACATCATCTGCATCGCCATGGATCAACAGAACCGGCGGGCGCACAACCGCATCGTCTTTGAGCGCATCCGGGTTGAGCAAACGGCCCGAAAACGCGACAACGCCGGCCACAGCGTCTTCGCGGCGCGGCGCCACGTGCAGCGCCATCATCGTGCCTTGGCTAAAGCCAAAGAGCACCACCTGTTCGGGCAACAAATCTTCGTCCACCATCAGCGCGTCGAGGAATGAATTGAGATCTTGGACCGCCTGCATCATGCCGCGTTCGGATTCTTCCTCGGATGAATTGTCGATCCACGGGATTGGAAACCACTGAAATCCCATCGGCGCACCGGCGCAGGCCTCTGGCGCGTCGGGGGCAATAAACAGCGTGTCGGGCAGATGTTCGCCCAAGGGATCAGCCAAGCCCAACAGGTCGGCACCATTGGCCCCGTAGCCGTGCAGGAACACGACGGCAGACCGCGTTTCCCCCGATACCGGTTCGCGGCGTTCTGCATTTAAGACACGTGTCATGTGATCCCTTCCCTTTGTTTTACAACGCGGTAGTACGAAAACAGCGCGCGGGCTGCAACCGACCGCCACGGCGACCAATCCTCGGCCATCTGTGCAAGCTGTTTCGGCTTTGGTCGCTCTGGCAGATCAAAAAGCGTTTTTGCGGCCTCTTGCAAGGCCAGATCGCCCTCGGCAAACACATCGGCACGGCCCAGCGAAAACATCGCATAGATTTGCGCCGTCCAAGTACCAACGCCAGGGATGGCGGTAAGGGTTTTGATCACCGCGTCATCGGGCGCAGCGCGCAGGGCGTCATAGTCGATCCCCGCCTGTGCCAGCGCCAAAGCATAGCGGATTTTCTGACGACTAAGGCCTGCTGCACGCAGCCCGTCCTCACCCGCCGAGATAATCGCCGCCTCGTGGGTCAGGCCCTGCGCATCCATCTTGGCGCGCATTGCGTTGGCGGAAGCGACGGATACCTGCTGGCTGATAATCGCCCCGATCAAGGCGTCGAACCCGTCGGCGCGCAATCGCAGTGGCAACGGGCCGGTGGCCTGCAATGCATCGGCAAAACGGGGCTGTGTGTCGGCCAGCCACGCAGCACCCTCGGCCACATCCGCATCGCAGGTGATGATCCGACCGACGCTCATATCGGTACTCATAGGGTATCCAGCCATTCCAGCGCATCCTTGGCCGATGTCAGCACATGCGCGCCCTCTGGCGGGGCTGGTCTGTCGATCACAATGCTGCGCAGGCCCATTTCGCGCGCGGCATCCAGTTTGGGCCGGCTGGGGACACCGCCCACGTTCCGGCAAATCAGCGTGTCGATGTCCAACTCCCGAAACAGTGCCATTTCCTGTGCGCTGGTAAAGGGTGGTCTTCCAAACACGGGTTCCACGAAATCAGGCAAGACGCTGCGCATCTTGGGGCCGTTTTGGCGCAGGAACAGCTTGGCCCCCTTGAACGGCGTGAATTCCGGCACAGATCCCCTGCCCGTCGCGGCAAAGACCCGTGCGCCGGGCAAAATCATATCAGCTGCGGCCCGGGCAGAGGCGGCGCGCAAAACGGGGGGATCGATCGGCCAAACCGGCCGCAACACCCGCACATAGGCAAGGCCCATTTCCGCGGCGGCGGCCGCTGCCATATCAGACACATCGCTATCAAACCCATGGCCCGCGTCGCAAATCGCGGTGATGCGCTGCTGTGCCAGAAAAAACTTCATATCCCCCACAGACGCGGGTGCCCAGATTTGCGAGGGCACGGCCAAGGGGCCAAAACTGCGTTCGGGCGCGCGCAGGATCGCCTGCATTCCTTGCCCATTCTGCGCAATTTGGGATGCGATATCATGCGCCTCGGCGCTGCCCGCGATTAACAATATATGAGAAGCCTGATCCATCCGCCAACCGTCGCCCAGCCAGCGCGCAGACACAAGGGGCTTGCCGATCCCAAAACCTGAGTTTACCCCGTTGGCATGACAATGATTGATGACACCCGCGCCAAGCGCAATGTGACCGTTCTGGTCATCGCGCAGGCTTTCCTTGGCAGCCAGATGCCGATGTATTTCGTAGTTGGTGGATTGGCGGGGCAGCAGCTTTCGCCAAATCTGTGCCTTGCCACCTTGCCTATTTCGATGATCGTGTTTGGGTCCATGACAACCGCGCCTTGGCTGTCGGGCGTCATGCAACGGTTCGGACGGCGCGCGGGTTTCGTGGTGGGGGCGTTTGGCGGGATGGCAGGTGCAGCACTTTGTGCCTATGCCCTGACGATTGAAAGCTTTCTGGTCTTTCTGCTGGGCAGTTACCTAACGGGTATCTACATGTCATCGCAGGGTTTTTTCCGCTTTGCGGCAACAGACACCGCATCTGATGAGTACCGGCCCAAGGCGATTTCCTATGTGATGGCGGGCGGGCTGCTATCGGCGGTGATCGGTCCGCAATTGGTGGGTATGCTGACGGCCTCCAACCCTGACGCGACCGTCATCCGGTTTCTGCCGGTGTACGTTGCCGCGATTGCATTGAATGCTGCCGGCATGGCGCTGTTTGCCTTTTTGCAAATCCTCAAGCCGCCTGTACCCGCTGTCGACGCGCCCAAGGGTCGGTCGCGGATGGAGTTGCTCAAGACGCCGCGCATCGCCGTCGCCGTGGTCTGTGGCATGGTATCTTATGCGCTGATGAACCTGGTCATGACATCCACCCCCTTGGCGGTTGTGGGCTGTGGCTATGACATCGTGGATGCGTCACATATCGTGACCGGCCACGTGCTGGCGATGTATGCGCCGTCTTTCTTTACTGGCCATCTGATCGCACGTTTCGGGGTCGAGAAAATCCTTGGCCTTGGCATCGCAATCCTCGCCGTCGCAGGGATGGTCGCCTTGCAAGGGGTTGAGCTGGGCAATTTCTATATTGCTTTGATCTTGCTGGGGATCGGCTGGAACTTTGGCTTTATCGGGGCCACGTCGATGTTGGCTGGCGCACATGAGCCGCATGAACGCGGGCGCATGCAGGGGCTGAACGATCTGCTGGTGTTCGGCGGCGTGACCTTTGCATCGCTGGCCAGTGGCGGGCTGATGAACTGTTCAGGCGGCAGCCCGGTAGAAGGCTGGGCCGCCGTGAACATCGCGATGATCCCGTTTCTGGTGCTCGCCGGTGGTGCGTTGATTTGGCTGGTGCTGCGCCAGAAACCTGAACAGGCGTAACCTACCAACGCCCGCTTAGGGCGCGCCACGACAGCGCAAAGCGATCCAGCGGTGGCAAGGTGCCCGAACCGACGCGCGACGGCGTATCAATCGCAGCCTTAAGCACTGCTTCGCTCGCCCCGATGCTAAACAATGCGGGCCGCGCTGCCGCCGATACTTTGCCACGCGATTTACGGGCTTTTTCCAGCCGCGTCAGTGCTTTGCGGGCCAATACTGATACGCCTGCATCGGTGCCATCAAGTAACGGGATGCGCCCCTGTTCCACCAGCTGCGGGATCGCCTGCAACCACGCCGCCACGCCCGCGCCATAGCCCGCATCGCGCACAACAACCTCGTCCGCGGTGCCCAAGCTGGAGGCCGCAACCCACATCAAGCTGCCCGCCGTCTGATCAATATAGGCGTCGAAATGCGCCTCGTCCTCGAACGCATCACGGTAAATATCCCACCTGCGCGCGCCGACCAGCGTATCCAGATGCCGCGCCTGATCGGCCCCGATGACTGCGGCCAAGGGGGTCGCAACCTCGTGCCTGCGGACCGCTCCGGATTGGCCGATTTCGTCACACACATCGCGCCACCATTGCAGGCGCATTTCCGCGATCATCGCCTCTTGCGTGACCCATGGCGCGCGGGCCACTTCGATATTGAACGCATAAAGTGGGAACAAAACCCGCCGCGCCGCAAGGGGTGCCGCCATGGCTGCGCGAAACCGCAACGGGTCTGCACGTTCAACAATTGCGGCGCAGGCGGTCAGATCGTCGTTAAATTCCATCCAAGAAGTCCAGTATCGCCTGAGCTGTTTCAGGGGCGTCAACGATGGCTAAATGCCCATAGTCCGGCACAATCACATAGGTGCCTTTGTCATTCACAGGGGCCATCGTTTCCTCGTACTTATCTGCGAAAAACGCGCTATCATCGGCACCGGCCACCAGCAAAAACCTTGGCAACGCCGCCACATCACCCAGATAATCGCCGCGCGGCGCAAAGCCCGCGTTCAATCGATAGCTATAGGCAGTGGTCGCGGTATCGCCCAAGGGGCCGTCCAACACCTGCTGGGGCATTGCGAATTGGATCACCGTTTTATCATTCAACGCAGTGATGTGGAACGCATTCAGGATCGACAACCCGATCATCCGGCGCAGTTGCACGGTTTCCCAGCCGCCAGAGTTTTGCTGCGTTGTCGGCGCGTTGTACTTGAGGAACGGGGCCAGCAGCACCGCACCATCCAGCAGCGGGCCATATTCGCTGCCCGCAAACCGTGCGACCAAGCCACCACCAGAGGAATGCCCGCCCAGCACGATCTTTTGGCCCGGCACATGCACAGCGGTGATCAGATCAATCAAATCATCCTCAAGCTGCGCGATGTAATCAATGTCCCCACGCCGCCCCGGTGCTGTTCCGTGACCACGCAGATCGGGGGCAAGCACCGTTGCCTTTACGCTTAGCTTTTCGGCCAACTCCACGAATTGCAGCCCGTGCCAGCCAGACCCGTGTACCAACACCAGCAGCGGCGCGCCCGCAGGCCCGTCAAACCGGCGGTATTTCAACCCATAGCCATCGCGCATGGGTGTGCTTAGCAACGGCGGGATCACCGGCATGCCAGCGTCTTGAGACAGATATGCGTCGAAATCCAATACCTTACGCTCGGCCACAGGTTTGGGCGGATCGGTCAAAACCAGAACAACGGCGACACCCAGCGTGATCGCCACGCTCAGCACAACCGTTAGAGCAATCTTAAACAGCATTTTCATTGCCCTTTATATCTTGCTATCCCGGATAAGCTTCCAACGGATCGCGTCCAACAGCGCCTCGAACGACGCATCAACTATGTTTGCCGAAACCCCGACAGTGGACCAACGCCGCCCCTGCCCGTCTTCACTGTCGATGATGACACGGGTGACCGCTTCGGTACCGCCTTGAGTGATACGCACCTTGAAATCGACCAGATGCATGTCTTCCAGCAGGGCGGAATATTGGCCCAAATCCTTGACCAGCGCCTTGGACAACGCGTTCACCGGGCCGCGATCGCAGCCCTCGGTATCCATGCTTTCGCTGACTGACAGACGCTTTTCACCATCGACCTTCACGACCACCACGGCCTCGGACAGGCTCACCATCTGATTATACTTGTTCTTGCGCCGCTCCACCGTCACGCGGTAGCGCTTGACCTCGAACAGGTCCGGCATCTGCCCCAAGGCCTGCCGCGCCAGCAGCTCAAAGCTCGCCTGCGCGGTGTCATAGCTATAGCCATCCGCCTCGCGCGCCTTGACCTGATCCAAGATCAACCCGAGCGCCGGATCGCCCTTGGCAACCGTCAGCCCAGCACTCTCCAAACGGCGGCGCAGGTTGGACTGGCCCGCCTGATTGGACATCGGAATGATCCGCGCATTGCCGACCAGCTCGGGCTGGATATGCTCGTAAGTGGTGGGGTCTTTCAGGATCGCAGAGGCGTGCAGCCCCGCCTTGTGCGCAAAGGCCGACGACCCGACAAACGCCGCTTGCTTCATCGGCACACGGTTCAGGATTTCATCCAGACTGCGGCTGATCTGAGTCAGTCCCTCAAGCGCGGGCAGGCTAATGCCGGTGTCATAGACGCTGGCATAGGGTTCTTTCAGCAGCAAAATCGGGATCAGCGTGGTGAGGTTGGCATTGCCACAGCGTTCGCCAAGCCCGTTCAACGTGCCCTGAATTTGCCGCGCGCCCGCATCAACTGCGGCCAGCGAACAAGCCACGGCGTTTTCGGTGTCGTTATGGGTGTGGATGCCCAGATGGGTGCCGGGAATGCCTGCCGCGATCACCTCGGCGGTGATGCGTGCCACCTCGGCTGGCAGGGTGCCGCCATTGGTGTCGCACAGCACGATCCAGCGCGCACCTGCGTCATAGGCCGCCTTGATCGCCGTCAGCGCATAGTCGGGGTTGGCGCGGTACCCGTCAAAGAAATGCTCTGCATCAAACAGCGCCTCGCGGCCTTGGGAAACCAGATAGGCGATTGATTTGGATATGTTTTCGGTGTTTTCAGACAGCTCGATGCCAAGGGCGGCGGTCACATGAAAATCATGGGTTTTGCCCACAAGGCAAACGGTATCCGTGCCCGCATTCATCACGGCGGCCAGCACGTCGTCATTCTCGGCCGAGAAGCCCGCCCGTTTGGTCATACCGAACGCCGTCATCTTGGCGCGGGTGCGCGGCGCATCGTCGAAAAACGCACTATCGGTGGGGTTCGCCCCCGGCCATCCGCCTTCTATATAATCCACACCAAGCGCGTCTAGGGCATTGGCGATGGTGATCTTCTCGGCAGTCGAGAATTGCACCCCTTGGGTTTGCTGCCCATCGCGGAGGGTGGTGTCGTAGAGGTAGAGGCGTTCGCGGGTCATGAGATCGCCCCCCTTTCCTTATTCTTCCTTATTAAGTCGTGCACCTTGCACGACCAGCCCCCGACCGCCCCCACGGGCGGGGGCTTCGCCCCAACCCTCGGCCGGGGGCTGGCCTGTGTTGCGAGGCACATCATTTGAGGGCCTCTAGTTTGGCTGGGTCGAAATCTGGTCTTAAACTCCAACTGGATCCTTCTCTAGTATCCAAAAGATATACTCCAGCTTCATCTAGAGAATCCCGAATTGAATCCGATAAAGCAAAATTCTTTGCTCGTCGCGCTGCATCCCTCTTCGCTAAGAGACCCTCGACGATCAAACTCACATCCGCAGTTGGAGCATCATCGATTTCATCGAACCAATCCCCCAACTCATCCGTTAGTAGCCCCAATAGATTGGCGCTCGCTTTCAAAGTGCTCCACCCTGATCCAGTTCTCTCAACTTCTTTTGCCAATGCATGAAGTCCAGAAATAGCAAGGGGGGTGTTAAGATCGTCAGACAATGCCGAGATGATCACGGCATGCGGTTGATCGCCTTTTCGGTTTGCCACTAATTCACGCCACGTCCGCAGCGTCTTCTCCGCCTCTTCGCGCTTCTTCTCCGTCCAGTCCATCGGCTTGCGGTAATGCGTGCTCAGCATCACAAACCGGATCACCTCACCCGGCACGCCCTGATCCAGCAAGTCGCGCACAGTAAAGAAGTTGCCCAAGGACTTGGACATCTTCTTGCCCTCGACCTGCAACATCTCGTTATGCAGCCAATAGCGTGCCATCTCGTCGGTGCCGTTTGCACAGCAGCTTTGCGCGATCTCGTCTTCGTGGTGCGGGAATTGCAAATCCAAGCCGCCGCCATGAATATCGAACACATGGGGGTGTTTTTTTGCCTCATCCGACAGGCGATCCTCGCTCAACGGTTTTTTCCAAAGCAGTTCATCCGCCATAGCCGAGCATTCGATATGCCACCCCGGACGGCCACGGCCCCACGGACTGTCCCAGCCCGGCGTTGCGTCATCCGACGGTTTCCACAGCACAAAATCCATCGGATCTTCTTTGTAGGGGGCCACTTCGACCCGCGCGCCCGCGATCATATCATCGACCGAACGCCCCGACAGCGCACCGTATTTCTCGTAACTGCGCACACGGAACAGCACATGCCCCTCGGCAGGATAAGCATGGCCCTTGGCGATCAGGTCTTCGATCATCTTAACCATCTGCGGGATATAGGCCGTTGCGCGCGGCATCTCGTTCGGTTCAAGCGCGCCGACAGCCGCCATATCGTCCAGAAACCACTGTGTCGTCTCGGCGGTGATCTCTCCAATCGAGCGGCCACTTTCAGCGGCGCGCGCGTTGATCTTGTCATCCACATCCGTAAAATTGCGCACATAGGTCACGTGGTCCGGCCCGTACACATGGCGCAGCAACCGGTACAACACGTCAAACACGATCACGGGCCGCGCGTTGCCCAGATGCGCGCGGTCATAGACCGTCGGCCCGCAGACATACATCCGCACGTTTTCAGGATCGATGGGAACGAAGTCCTCGCGTTTGCGGGTTTTCGTGTTGTGCAGCTTGATCGTCGTCATATGGCGCGTCCTTACGCAAGTATGGCGCGGGCATGGCACATTTGGTTTGAAAAGAAAACGCTATGAACAGGCCCGCTGGAAAGTCTCAGCAGGAAATACAGCAAATAATTGATGTGTTCATATTCATGTCACTTGCCTAGCGCGGGGGCGCCCCCAAGGTCAAGGCTGATTGACAATTTGCCCCGCCTCTGCGCCCCTGCGCCAGCACATCACAAAGGGAGACAAACCATGCAGATATCTAAGCGGCTTACCGGCATTTTGGGCGGCGGTTCAGACGGTTGGGGTGTTTTCCTGCGGGCGCGTCAAATGATTGCCGACGGCACCCCCGTAACCGAACTGACCATTGGCGAGCATGATATCCGCACGGCGGCCCCGATCCTGCAAGACATGCACCGCGCCGCCCTTGGCGGTCACACCGGCTATGCCGCGATCTCCGGTACAACGACCCTGCGCGATACCGTGGCCCAGCGCGTGCAGAACCGCACAGGCGTGAAAACAACCCGCGACAACGTGGTGATTACCCCCGGTGGTCAGTCCGCGCTGTTTGCCGCCCACGCTGCGGCGACCAACCCCGGCGATACGGCGCTGTTCATTGATCCCTATTACGCGACCTATCCCGGCACCATCCGCGGGGTCAGCGCAATTCCCAAGGCGATCCCAGCGCATGCTAGGGATGCATTCCAACCCCAAGGCGACGAAATCGCTGCCGCCGCACCGGGGGCAAAATCGCTGCTGATCAACTCGCCCAACAACCCCACGGGTGTGGTCTATACCCGCCCAACGCTCGACGCGATTGCACAGGTCTGTAAGGACAACGATCTTTGGCTGATCTCGGACGAGGTATACGATACCCAAGTCTGGAGCGGCACCCATTTGTCGCCGCGCGCGTTGCCGGATATGGCGGATAGAACGCTTGTGGTTGGGTCAATGTCGAAAAGCCACGCAATGACCGGGTCGCGCTGCGGTTGGATCATCGGGCCAGAGGATGCCGTTGAACATCTGACAAATCTCGCCACACACACAACTTACGGTGTCCCCGGCTATATCCAAGACGCCGCCGAATTCGCCTTGAACCAAGGCACAGCGTTCGAAACTGAAATTGCGGCACCGTTCCAGCGCCGTCGGATACTGGCGCAAGACATCATCGCACAGCAAAACGCCGTTACCTTGGTGCCCGCCGATGGCGCAATGTATCTGATGCTGGATATACGCAGCACAGGCATGTCTGGCGAAGACTTTGCCTATGCATTGCTGGACGCGCATCATATCGCCGTCATGCCGGGCGAAAGCTTTGGCACCGCCGCCGCTGGCCATATTAGGGTTGCCATGACCATCGAAGACACCGCATTCGCACAGGCGTTGAAGACACTGTGTACCTTCGCCGAAAGCCGCGCCAAGTAACAACCATAGACGACAACGAAAAAGGGACCGGAGAATACACCCCGGTCCCTTTTCTCTGGCTTTTAAATATCCCCGCCGGAGGCGCCTTTTCCAGACACCCCCAAACGGCACACCGCCAGTATTATTTAGACGTTTCGCTTAGAAGCGGTAGGAACCACGCACGGTGAAGGTTGTGGCGTCCAGATCGTTACCGGCTGTACCACCCAGATCGGTAAAGCGGTGCTCAAGAAGCTCTGCACCAACGGTGTACTGCTCGGACACTTTATAGCTCATGCCGATACCGTAGAACGCACCGTCTTCGTCGCCGCCGGATGTATCAGCCAATGCATAACCACCGGTCGCGTAAACCAATGTGTTGCCCAGGTCATACCCGCCTTTGATTTTGGCACGCGCAACGGAGTCGATTGTCGCCGCACCACCCAGATCAATGTCGGTTTTGTCATAGTCAAGTTCACCACCCAGAACGAACTTGCCAAAGTCATAGTCGTACCCGGCGTGGAAACCGTAGGAACCGTTGTCGCCGTCCAGTGCGCCTTGGCCGTCTGCGTCAGCGTAACCCAGCTGCAGACCAGTATAGAAACCTGTCCAGTTGCCGCCCATATCGGCCACAACAACAGGCGCAGTCATCACCGGCTCAACGATTGGATCTTCCAAGCTGCCTGCAAAGGCGGAACCGCCCATGGCGAAAGTAGCTGCTGCGGCGAGCGTTGTGTATTTCATTGAACGTTTCATGATCATAACTCCTTGATCTCTCGTAATTACTCAGCGGGTCATCCCGCCTCGGTTACACAACGCTGCATCTAGGGATTGGGTTCACCTGATCCCAGTAACGGGTTGGTGATAGGTCATTTGTTGCTGATTTGCGCCACCGTATCGGCGGTGATTTGCCGCCCTCGCCCAGCAAACATTGGGTCGCAAACAGAATAGGCGTCGCAAACAAGACAGATGGCCCAAATTTATCTGCGCAGCATTGGAACCATTCGGAGGGAAGCTGCATGAAAACAGAGCATTGCATCATCGTCTGTATCATCCGCACCATCGGGGCTGAACGGGGCCGCGCCGCACGAGGCGCGCCAGAAAGGGGCTAGCAACCACCACCCCTTTTTCCCTCACTTGCTGGAACCGTTTATGACCATACAAACACCTCACCGCTCTGGTGGTCGCGCTGCACGCCGTGCGGCCCGCGCCGCCCCCCTTGCCGATCATCTGCGCCCCGTCCGCCCAGGCATGTCCGGCGGCACCTTTAATCCGCTGTCCCCCGCCGCGATGGAACGCATTCACCATGCTGCCCTGGACGCGTTGGAACAAATAGGCCTTGCAGACGCGCCCCCTTCTGGCGTTGCTTATATGACGGGTGCCGGGGCGATTTTGGGCGATGATGGCAGGCTGCGCTTTCCGCGTGCCTTGATCGAAGACACGATTGCCCGTGCCAACCGCTCTGTCACCTTACACGCCCGCGATCCAAAGCATGATCTGGAGCTGTCTGGCACGCGTGTTCATTACGGCACCGCCGGTGCTGCCGTGCATCTGGTTGACGTCGATGGGCGCACATACCGCGAATGTGGTGTGCAAGACCTGCATGATGCCGCCCGCATCGCGGACCAGCTCGACAACCTGCATTTCGTGCAACGCCCTATGGTCTGCCGCGACATTCCTGACAACCTCGAGATGGATTTGAACTCGATCTACGCCTGCTGTGCGGGCACGACCAAACATGTCGGTGTTTCCTTTACCGAGCCTTCGTTCGTGCCACACGGGCTGGAGCTGCTGCACATGATCGCAGGTGGCGAGGACAAATGGCGCGAGCGGCCTTTCGTGTCCAATTCTAACTGCTTTGTCGTGCCGCCCATGAAATTCGCCACCGAAAGCTGTCTGGTGATGGAGGCCTTGATCGAAGGTGGCATGCCGATTTTGCTGCTGTCGGCGGGTCAGGCCGGTGCCACCGCCCCTGCCCCCATTGCCGGTGCCATCGTACAGGCCGTTGCCGAATGTCTGGCCGGTCTTGTCTATGTCAACGCGGTCAAGCCGGGACATCCCGCGATTTTCGGCACCTGGCCCTTTGTCAGTGATCTGCGCACTGGCGCGATGTCGGGCGGATCGGGCGAACAGGCGTTGCTGACCGCCGGATGCGCACAGATGCACCGCTATTACGATCTGCCCGGTGGTGCCGCGGCTGGCATTGCAGATGCCAAGCTGCCCGACATGCAAGCCGGTTGGGAACAGGCGATGTCAAATGTGATGGCGGGCATGTCCGGCCTGAACATGGTCTACGAGGCTGCGGGCATGCATGCGTCCCTCTTAGGGTACTGCCTTGAATCGCTGATCTTGGGCGATGATCTGATCGGTCAGGCCCTGCGCTGCGTGCGCGGGATTGAGGTGACCGAAGACAGCGTTAGCCTTGAGGTGATCCGCGCCACCTGTATCGGCGGGCCGGGGCATTATCTGGGGTCTGACCAAACGCTCAGCCTGATGCAGACCGAATATATCTATCCAACGCTGGCAGACCGCACATCGCCCAAAGAATGGGCCGAACTGGGGCGGCCCGACCTGTTGGCCAAGGCGACCGCCCGCAAAGAGGAAATTCTGGCGCAACGTGCCACCGCCCGGTTTGATCCGCAGACAGACCGAATGATCCGCGAAAGGTTCAACATCCACCTGCCCGCCTAAGGTGCAACTCTCTCCGTGACTTCAACGGATGCTCTGCTAAGTCTGGGAAAGCGGGGGCTGCCATGTGGCCCCCACGCCCGGACTTTTGGCGGAGACATCCATGATCGACTTCATCATTGCCCATATCGAAGTGGTCGGCGTCACCCTGCTGACGCTGATGGTGGCCTTTGTCTTGCTGCAACAACGCCGCAGCCCGCAATCCACTGCCGCATGGATTCTGTTCCTTGTCTTGCTGCCCTATGTGGCTGTGCCGGTATTTGTCGGATTGGGTTTCCGCAAACAGGGCAAACGCTATGCGCCGATCCGTTTCACGCGCCGTGAACACCACCAGACCCCGGTGCATGATCTTGATCACACCTTTCAGAACTTCGAAATGCCCCCCGCCCTTGAGGCACAGCATTTCAAGCTGCTCGAAACCCCGCAGGCGGCGTTCGAGGCCGTCATGCAAACGATTGAAAGCGCGCAGCATAGTATCGATTGTCTGTTCTATATTGTCGCCGATGACGATACCGGGGCCCGTTTTGTGAACGCCCTGACCAACAAGGCCAAGGCTGGCGTCAAAGTGCGCCTGTTGATGGACCGCTTTGGCACCATGCGCGGGCCGCACAAAGCACTTGATGCGCTTAAAAAGGCTGGCGGGGATGTGCTGTATTTCTCTCCGTTCCTGCAATTGCCCGGTACCGGCCACCTGAACCTGCGCAACCACCGTAAGATCATCATTGCCGATAATGCGCGCGTGTTCTCGGGCGGGATGAACATCGGCTGCCACTACATGACCGACGCACCCGCCGATGATCACTGGGTTGATCTGGCCATCACCATCGAAGGCATGAGCGTTCAGGCGTTTTGCGATGTTTACCGCTCCGATTGGGAGGTCGCGAGCGGCAAAGACGTCGAAGCGATCACCAAGGCCCCCGACACCGCTGGCAATTCAACGCTGCAGCTCATCCCCTCTGGCCCCGATATCGTCGAAGACCCGCTGCATGACGGGCTGATCCGCGCGCTGCATCTGGCCCATAAACGCATCTGGATCGCGACGCCCTATTTCGTGCCCACCGAACCATTGGCGAACGCGATCCGGATTGCAGCCCTGCGCGGTGTTGATGTGCGTATCATTGTGCCGCAGAAATCCAACCAGCATATCGCTGACTTCGCCCGTGGCGGATATCTGCGCGATGCCGAAGCCGCAGGGGCAAAGGTGTATTACTTTACCCCCCGCATGATCCACGCCAAAGCGTCAGTCATTGATGATGTCGCCGTTGTGGGCACCGCCAATTTTGATGTGCGCAGTATGCTCTTGAACTTTGAGGCGATGATATTTCTATATGATGCCGGATCGGTCACGCAGGTTGCCGACTGGTTTATGGCCCGGCAAAAAGATTGCCACACCAACAGCCCCCACCCCCACCTGCCGCGCCGTCTGGCCGAAGGGGTCTTTCGCATCGGAGCGCCCATTCTGTGACCCACCCCACGCTTCGTATCGCCAGCTATAATATGCGCAAGGCCAAGGGCACCGACCGCCAGCGCGACCCCGACCGGATCATGCGCATTATCCGCGATCTGGACGCCGAAATTGTCGTATTGCAAGAGGCCGACATGCGCATGGGGCAGCGCCCCTCGGCCCTGCCTATGGATATGCTGACAGTTGAAACCGGACTGATCCCCGTGCCCGTCCCCAGCCCCGTCAGCATTGGCTGGCATGGCAACGCAGTTTTGCTGACGCCGCGCGCCGACATACAAGATGTGCAGCATATCAACCTTCCCGGGGCCGAACCGCGCGGTGCGATGGTGGTGGATGCCGACATCGCGGGCGTCGAGCTGCGCATTATTGCCACCCATCTGGGATTGATGCGTTGGGCGCGTCGCGCACAATTGACCGCCTTGATCACCCATCTGGACGAACGTGACCGGCGCCCGACCCTGATCGCCGGTGATATGAACGAATGGTCGCAAACTGTGGGCCTTGGCCGTTTGGCGCATCACTTTACCATCCACGCGCCGGGCAAAAGCTTTCACGCGCGCATGCCCGTGGCCGCGCTAGACCGCATCGCGATAGATGACGACCTGACCGTGGTCGGCGGCGGCGTCATTGAAACGCACGATGCACAACGCGGGTCGGATCACCTGCCAATCTGGCTGGATTTCACACGGTCAAGCTAGCGCCATATCAAGCCAGCGCCTTCACCCCAGCGTTCTATGCCGCCGCACCACGCTGTTCGGACGCCCCGGCAGGGTCAGCGACGCGTCAGACCGTGGCCCCCGTGCGATCACCTTGCCCTTGGCGATGACGCACAACCGGTTGGCGCGCAGGCGCAGCGCCTCGATCGGGTCGCCGGCATCCAGCACCACCAGCGACGCCTTGGCCCCCACGTGCAACCCGTAATCCTCTAACCCCATGGTGCGCGCATTGGCCGTTGTCACCATGTCGAAACATTTGCGCATCTCGTCAGGGCTGGTCATCTGCGCCACGTGCAGGCCCATGAATGCCACATCCAGCATGTCGCCCGTCCCCAGCGAATACCACGGGTCCAGCACGCAATCCTGCCCCCAACCGACGTTGATCCCCATGGCCAGCATTTCCTTGACCCGCGTCAGCCCACGGCGTTTGGGATAGGTATCATGGCGCCCTTGCAGCACAATGTTGATCAGCGGGTTCGGTATCGCGCTAATCTGTGCCTCTGCGATCAGGGGCAGCAGCTTGGACACATAGTAATTGTCCATCGAATGCATCGAGGTCAGATGCGACCCCGCCACGCGGCCTTCAAGACCCAAGCGCGTCGTTTGATACGCCAGCGTTTCAATATGCCGCGACATCGGATCATCCGTCTCGTCACAATGCATGTCCACCATCAGGCCGCGCGCCTCGGCGATTTCGCACAGGTCGCGCACCGATGCGGCCCCGTCGGCCATGGTGCGTTCAAAATGCGGGATGCCGCCCACCACATCCACGCCCATCTCAAGCGCGCGGATGGTATTTTCACGGGCGGTTGGATCACGGTAAAACCCGTCTTGCGGAAACGCGACCAGTTGCAGGTCGATGTAATCCTTGACGTGCTCGCGCACCTGCAACAGCGCCTCTACCCCCAGCAACCTGTCATCGCAGGTGTCCACATGGGACCGGATCGCCAGCAGCCCCATGGACGCCGCCCAATCGCAATAGGTCAGCGCGCGGGCGACCACCTCGTCTTGAGTCATCACCTGCTTCAACTCACCCCAGAGGCCGATCCCCTCCAGCAGCGTACCCGAAGCGTTGATGCGCGGAATGCCGTAGCTCAGCGTTGCATCCATATGAAAATGCGGATCGACAAAGGGCGGACTGACCAGATCGCCGGTCGCATCAATCACTTCGCCCGCCTGCGCATCGCCCAACTGATCCATCGCGGTAATCTTGCCACCCGCGACGCCAATATCCGTCACACGCCCGTCCGGCAGCGTGCCGCCCTTTACGATCAGATCAAACATCAGCGTTCTCCTTTGTTGAACGGCACCATCAAGGCGGCGGGCACTTGGGCGCGGCGTGACACCAGCACCAAGGCAATGATGGACAAGATATACGGCGCCATAAGGAAGATTTGATAGGGGATATCCGCGCCAAAGCTGGTTTGCTGCACGCGAATTTGCAACGCGTCAAAGGCGGCGAACAACACCGCGCCCAGCAACGCCTTGCCCGGCATCCACGATCCGAACACCACCAAAGCAATACAGATCCAACCGCGCCCGTTCACCATTTCAAAGAAAAAGCTGTCAAAGGCGGACATGGTCAGAAACGCGCCGCCCATTGCCATGAACCCGCTGCCCACGATTACGGCCCCCATGCGGATCGCCGTCACGGACAGACCTTGTGCAGCCACCGCTGCCGGGCTTTCGCCTGCTGCGCGCACCGCAAGGCCCAAAGGCGTGCGGTACAACATCACGCTGGTTGCCGCGACCAACGCGAACGCCAGATAGGTAAACGGCGTTTGCGAAAACAGCGCTTGGCCCAGCAGTGGAATATCGGACAGCAGCGGGATTTCATAAGGCTGGAACGCGTCAATCTTGGGCGGGCTGGTCACCTGCGGCAACGCCAAGCGGTACGCATAATAGGTCGACGACGTGGCCAGCAACGTCACCCCCAGCCCCACCACATGCTGCGACAGGCCAAACGGCACCGTCAGCACGCTGTGCAGCAGGCCAAAGCCCATGCCGACCACCATCGCCACGGCCACACCAACCCAGAGCCCGGTACCAGAATACACGGCCATCCAACCGGCAAAGGCCCCCGCGACCATGATCCCTTCGATGCCAAGGTTCAGCACGCCCGCGCGTTCGCAGATCAATTCGCCCATCGTGGCAAGGATCAGCGGCGTTGCGATGCGGATGGCAGCGGCCCAAAAACTGGCAGAAATCAGAATATCAAGAATTTCCATCAGTCGCGCACCACCCGAAACCGCGTCAGCATGATTGCCAGCACCATCAACAGCAGCGCCGTGGCCAGCATCATATCTGCCAGATAGGTCGGCACACCTGCCGCGCGGCTCATGCTGTCAGCGCCCACGAAAATCCCCGCGACAAACAGGGCCGATACGATGACACCCAGCGGGTTTAGCAGCGCCAGCATCGCCACGATGATCCCCGTATAGCCAAACCCCGGCGACAGATCGAGCGTCAGGCTGCCCTTCAGCCCAGCCACCTCGGAAAACCCCGCCAAGGCAGCAAGTCCCCCCGACAGCAGTGCCGTCTTCACCAGCACCGCGTTCACCGGAATGCCTGCAAATGCAGCCGCGTCGCGGTTCAGCCCCACCGCGCGCATCTCGTATCCCAAGGTGCTGCGCGTCTGAATCACCCACACCGCGCAGGCGCAAAGTATCGCCAGCGCAAACCCCCAATGCAGCCGCAGCCCGTCAACAATCCGTGGCAAGCGCGCCTCGGGGATCAGACGCGCAGATTTGGGCCAACCCATGCCCATCGGGTCTTTCAGCGGCCCTTCGAGCAGCATTGAGATGAACAACAGAAAGATAAAGTTGAACAGCAAGGTGGTCACGACCTCGTCCACGCCGAAGCGGGTTTTAAGGATCGCAGGCACCAGCAGCACAATCGCCCCGGCCAGCACCGCGCCGATCGCCAGCGCGGGGATCAAGGCGAAGCTCGGCCAAGGCAGTGCGCCCGTCCCCAAAACCACCGTGATCAATGCACCTGCGTATAGCTGCGCCTCGGCTCCGATGTTCCAGAACTTGGCCTTGAACGCGACCGCGATGGCCAAACCGGTAAAGATCAGCGGCGTCGCGCGGTTCAACGTCTCAAGCAGCGCAAACTGCGATCCGAATGCGCCTTTCAGTATCAACCCCAGCACGGCAAACGGATTGGCCCCCGCAACCATTGCCAGTAGCGACGCGATCACCACCGTTGCGATGATTGCGATTGCTGGCGGCGTAAAGCTGCGCGCCAAGGATGGGTTCGCGATGGGTTCAAGACGCATGGGCCACCTGCGCGTCAAACCCTTGGCCGGCCATCCAAATCCCCAGCTCTGCCGGGGTCATCGTACCGCGATCAAAGCCGGGCGAAAGACGCCCCCCCGCAATGACGTGAATAACATCCGATAAGCTCATGATTTCATCCAAATCTTCCGAGATTAGCAACACCGCCGCCCCGCGATCCCGCGCCGCCAGCAATTGGCTGTGCACATAGTTCACCGCGCCGATATCAAGGCCGCGCACGGGCTGGTTGGCCAACACAATCTGTGGATCAGCCTCTAGCACACGGCCAAGGATCAGCTTTTGCATATTCCCGCCCGACAGCAACCTGATACGGGTGTCCGGACCGGGGCAGCGCACATCGTATTTTTCAATGATATCAGTGGCAAAACCCTTGGCTTTGACCCAGGATATCCACCCGCCCTTGCTGAACGGCGCGGATTCGTAGCCTTCAAGTATCGCGTTCTCGGTCAGGTCAAAGTCAGCGATGGTACCGGTTTTATGGCGGTCTTCGGGAATGCGTGCGATGCCATTTTGAACCGCTGCACGCGGCGACCACTGGGTCAGTGTCTTGCCGTTCAACACCAACGCCCCTTGGGACGGCATCCGCATCCCGCCAACCACATCGGCCAATGCCGCTTGCCCATTGCCGGACACACCAGCCAGTCCGACGATTTGCCCTGCCTTCAGCTCAAGCGAGACAGACTTTAACCCGGGGCTATTCGCAATATCGGGTGTGGATACATCTTTCAACGAAAGCAACACCTTACCGGGCGTAGCTGCGGTGATATCAGGGGCTTTTGCTGCCGATCCCATCATCAATGCCGACAACGCAGTCTTATCTGTATCAGCAGTCTTGGTTTCTGCGACGAGCTTGCCGTGGCGCAGCACGGCCACACGGTCAGATATCGCCATAACCTCATGTAACTTATGGGAAATGAAGATGATTGATAGCCCGTTTTGAATCCCCAAACGCAAGGTAGCAAACAGATCATCTGCCTCTTGCGGGGTTAGAACGGCGGTGGGTTCATCCAAGATCAGGATTTTCACATCACGATACAACGCCTTAAGAATCTCAACCCGCTGGCGTTCACCAACTGTTAAGCTGCCAACACGCGCCGACGGGTCAACTTTTAGATTAAACTCATCCGACAGTCGCTTGATTTTATTATAGGTTTCCTGCTTCCTTAGCCGAAGCGCTTTCAACGACTGCCCGCCGAGCGCGATGTTTTCAAGAACCGTCAGATTATCCGCCAAGGTGAAATGCTGATGCACCATGCCCACGCCCGCATCCAATGCAGCGCGCGAATTGCCCGGTGGCAGAGTTTGACCAAACACCTGAACCGACCCGCTGTCGGCTGTGTAACCGCCAAAGAGGATGTTCATCAGCGTGGTTTTACCCGCGCCATTTTCGCCCAGCAGCGCCACGACCTCCCCCCGATGCAAAGACAAACTGATCGCGTCATTCGCGACCAGTTTGCCAAAGCGTTTGGTAATGGCGTCAAGGCGCAGAACGATCTCTGCCTTGCCGGTCATGTGGTTACGACGATGTCGGTTCGGAATCGTTGATTTCGACCACAAAATCGCCCGACATGATTTCAGCTTGGCGCTTGTTCACCAGATCAAGTGCCGCTTGCGGAACTTTGCCGTCGAAAGTGCCCAATGGGGCCAACACTGTGCCGCCTTCCTTCATAAAGGAATAAACGCCGTAATCGGCCGCCATGAACGTGCCTGCCTGTACTTCGGCAATGGCCTTGTCCAAGGTCGGTTCAAAGTTCCAGATCGCCGAGGCGACGACGGTTTCAGGGTATTCGGCCTGCGTATCGATCACGTTGCCAATCGCCAGCACGCCCTTTTCCTTGGCCGCGTCCGACACACCGAAACGTTCGGCATACAGCATATCCGCACCGTTTTCGATCATCGCGAATGCGGTTTCCTTGGCCTTGGGCGGATCGAACCACGACCCGATAAAGCTGACCTGGAATTTGATGTCAGGGTTCATCTCCTTGGCACCGGCCATAAAGGCATGCATGAGGCGGTTCACCTCCGGAATTGGGAAGCCACCAACCATGCCAATATTGCCGCTTTCAGACATGGCACCTGCAATGATACCAGATAGATATGACGCGTCTTGAATGTAGTTATCGAAGACTGCGAAATTGGGCAGCGCCGCGTCTTCCTTAAAGCTTGATCCCATTAGAAACGCGATTTCAGGGTAATCGGCCGCGACCTCACGGGCCTCTTGCTCTGCGCCGAAAACCTCGCCGATGATCAGCGTATTGCCCGCCTCGGCGTATTCACGCAGAACCCGGGCATAGTCGGTGTTGCTGACATTTTCCGAATAGACATATTCGATATCGCCACGGGTTTGTGCTGCCATCGCCGCCTTGTGAATGCGGCTGACCCATTGCTGTTCAACAGGCACCGTATAGATACCCGCGACCTTGATCGGTTCGGCTGCAAAGGCCGGTGCGCCAAGTGTTCCAGCCAGTACAGCGGCCGCAGCGGTTGTCGCCAAAAAGCCGCGCCGACCGATCCGAGAATTCAGTTTTGCCATCGTAATTGTTCCCCATTGGTGTTTGATTGCTCAAAGCCTGCTTTGGAAGCAATGGACCGGTCAAGGAGTATTTTACCAAACGGTCAAGACAAACCACCGCGCAACACGCTATGGTTTTATCGGCAAAGCCAGCTGCACAATAAACAAGCAAACGCATATTGAACTGGGGGGCGTACCCTGCCCAACCGATGGCCAGCCTTAGATCAGCTGTCGATATAGCGTTGCATGGCGGCTGTCGCGCCCTTTTCCCAGATCATCCTGAGCCATCGGTCAAAGGCCATGGCAAAGACCTCGGATTGGCCCAGACCGCTATATACCCGCGCCTGATCCAACCACGCTTGCGGGTTGGTTTTGGCCGCCTGTGCAACGGCTTGCAGATCATCCCAATAGGGATCGTTGGGGGCGATTACGGTGCCGTCTTCGCGCGTCCCCTCGCACATCCGCGCCCAAAGTGCCTCGACTAGGGCCAGCCCTTCGATGGCTGCCCCCGCCGCAAGCGCATCGCGGATGATGGGCAGCACAAACCCAGGATGACGCGACGCCCCGTCAAAGGCCACGCGGCGCACAGTGTCGCGGATTTCAGGGTTGCTGAACCTTGTATCGATCAGATCGATATAGGCCTCCGCGCTCATCCCCGGCACCGCATCCACATGGGGTGCGCTTTCAGTCAGGCTGACCTTGCGCAGGAACGCACGAATTGTCGGATGCGCCATACATTCCGAAATGGTTTCAATGTTCAGGATTTCGCCGGGGTTCGCGATGATCTGGTGGCCCGCATTCAGCAAACGCAGTTTCATTGCCTCGAACGCGTGCACATCATCGGTAAAGGTAGCACCAGCAAGGTCCCAATCGGGGCGACCGGCGCAAAAATCGTCTTCGATCACCCATTGGCGAAAGTTTTCATGGGTGACGGGGGCCATATCAACCACGCCAAATTCACGGGCAAGCGCCAGTTCGGCAAGCCCCGTGGCAGGCACGATGCAATCAACCATCGCATTGGGAAAGGTGCAGTTTGTATCGATCCAAGCGGCCAGATCAGGGTCAGACAGTTTCGCCAACCCCACGACCGTCCGGCGCAGGATCGCGCCATTGCCTTGCAAGTTGTCACAAGACTGGCAGGTAAACGGACCATGACCCGCATCGCGGCGTAGTTTCAACGCGGCAATCATCGCGCCAAAGGCGGTTTTGGGCGTCACAGGATGGGCCGCGTCATGCATAATATCAGCATGGGCCGCGTCAAACCCGCCTGCCCCGTTCTGGTAATAACCACCTTCGGTCACGGTCAGCGCCACAATGCGGATCGCCGGGTCGGCCATCTGGGCAATCAGCGCCGCGTTGTCATCCTCGACCGGAACGAACCCGATCATGGAGCCGGTGATTTCCGCCGATTTGCCGTTAGGGTCCAGCTTGATCAGGGTCGACAGGTAATCTTGGGCCTTTAGGCGCTCACGCTGCGCTGTGTCAGCGGCGCGGACCCCAGCCCCGATGATCGCCCAGTCATGGGCCAGCCCCATGTCCATAAGCCGGTGCAGATACCACGCCTGATGGCCCCGGTGAAAGTTGCCCAGACCGATATGCACGATGCCCGGTGACAGGTCTGCACGCGCATAAGATGGCACGCGGATGTCTGCGGGTAGGTCTTTAATAGTATCTAGAGTCAACGGCTTAGCCATCAAATTCTCCGGTTAAGGGGGTAATGCCGGACGCGCTTAGCTCATCCACTGGCCACCGTCGACGTTATATGTTTGGGACACGATGTAATCTGCGTCAGGCGACGCGAGGAAGATCGCCATGCCCGTCAAATCCGCGGGAACAGCAAAGCGGCCTGCCGGCACCCCTGCTGCGACTTCGGCCTTTTTCTGACCGGGTTTCTTGTTTTCCAGCTTGGCAAACATCGCATCGACATGATCCCAATGCGCGCCGTCCACCACGCCGGGGGCGATGGCGTTGACGTTGATGCCGTGGCGGATCAAATCCAGCCCCGCCGATTGCGTCATCGAGATCACGGCGGCCTTGGTCGAGCAATAGACCAGCACCAGCGGTTCGCCTCTGCGGCCCGCTTGGGAGGCCATGTTAATAATCTTGCCGCCATGGCCCTGTTTGATCATCTGCGCGGCGGCGGCCTGCATGGTGAACAGCGTACCGGCCACATTCACCGCATACAGCCTGTCAAAGCTGTCGCGGGTGATGTTGACCGTCTCAGCCGCGTCGAAAAGTGCGGCGTTATTCACCAAAATATCCAGCTTGCCCGCCTGCGAAACCACCGATGCCACCGCCGCATCAATGCTGGCCTGATCGGTCACGTCGATCTGCACGGCATAGGCGGCATCGCCCAGTTCAGCTGCCGCTGCCTGTGCCGCTTCAAGATTGATATCAGCGATCGCCACCTGCGCGCCCTCAGCGACAAAAGCCGCTGCAAAGCCACGGCCAATGCCGCGCGCGGCCCCGGTGATCAGGGCCGATTTCCCCGACAGACGTTTCATCCGATGCGCAACCCTTGGGCGTCAAAGCGGTGCATCTGATCCTCCATCGGCGTCAGATAGATGGTGTCGCCGTGGCGCGCTTCGATGTCGCCGGTGATGCGGACGGTCATCATGTCCATCAGCCCGGTGTCATGCACGTGGATAAAGGTGTCAGAGCCAAGATGTTCAGCCACACCAACCCGGCCTTTCCAAGCGCCTTCGGTTTTGGAAACGGTCAGGTGTTCGGGGCGGATACCGATGGTGGTCGCATCATGTTTCGCGGCCTCTGGCCCTTCGATCTGGTTCATCTTGGGAGAGCCGATAAAGCCCGCAACGAATTTGTTGCGCGGACTGTGATAAAGCTCAAGCGGCGATCCAACCTGTTCGATTACCCCGGCCTGCAGCACGACGATTTTATCGGCCATTGTCATGGCTTCGACCTGATCGTGGGTCACATAGATCATGGTGGTTTCAAGCTTTTTATGAAGCTCCATAATCTCGAGCCGCATGCCGACGCGCAGGGCGGCATCAAGGTTCGACAGCGGTTCGTCGAACAAGAACGCCGCCGGTTCGCGCACAATCGCACGGCCAATGGCCACACGCTGGCGCTGCCCGCCAGACAGTTGGCCGGGTTTGCGATCAAGGTAATCGGTCAGGTTCAACGCCGCAGCAGCCGCGTCGATTTTGGCCTTTTGCGTTGCCTCGTCCACACCCGCCATACGCATCGGAAAGGCGATGTTTTTGCGCACCGACATATGCGGATACAGCGCGTAAGACTGGAACACCATCGCAAGGCCGCGCTTTGCCGGGGGCAAGGTGGTCGCGTCTTGGTCATTGATGCTGATATGGCCGGATGTGGTGTCTTCCAGACCCGCAATCAGACGCAGCAAGGTGGATTTACCGCAGCCAGACGGCCCGACGAAAACGACAAACTCACCTTCGTTAATATCAAGATCAAGCGGCGGGATGACTTGCACATCGCCAAAGCTTTTGGTGACTTGGTTCAGGGATATCTTGCCCATTATGAAAGTTCTCCCGTTAAGCGGGGTCTATGACAGACCCCAAGCCGGTCGCTGACCGACGTGGATTTGAATGGATGGCGCGGCAACATCACTTGACCGCACCGAAGGTAAGACCGCGCACAAGCTGCTTTTGGCTGAACCAGCCCATGATCAGAATGGGCGCAATGGCCATCATCGAAGCCGCCGAGAGCTTGGCATAAAACAACCCTTCTGGGGCCGAAAAGCTGGCGATAAAGGCGGTCAAAGGGGCCGCGTTCACGGTTGTCAGCAGAATAGTCCAGAACGCCTCGTTCCAGGCCAGAATGATATTCAGCAATATGGTCGATGCGATGCCCGGCAACGCCATCGGCGTCAGTACATAGATAATCTCGGACCGCAGGCCCGCGCCGTCCATGCGCGCGGCCTCTAGGATCTCGCCCGGGATTTCGCGGAAATAGGTGTAGAGCATCCAGACAATGATCGGCAGGTTGATCAGCATCAGCACGACGATCAGCAGAATCCGGCTGTCCATGACGCCCAGCCATTTGGCCAGCAACACCAGCGGATAAAGCACACCAACGGCAGGCAACATCTTGGTCGAGAGCATCCAAAGCAGGATGTCCTTGGTCTTGCGACCGGGCACAAAGGCCATCGCCCAAGCGGCAGGCACAGCGATCAGGATGCCCAGCAAGGTCGACCCGACCGCAATGATGATCGAATTCATCAACGCCTTGGGATAGTTCGACCGTTCCTGAACGGCGGCATAGTTCTCAAGCGTCCAGTCAAAGAACAACCACACCGGCGGATCGGAAATTGCCGCGGCTTCGGTTTTGAACGATGTCACGAATGTCCAGAGGATCGGAAAGAACATCATCAGACCAAATGCCCACGCAAGCGCGGTCCACATGACCTTTTTCTGAGTTGTAATGGCACGGGCCATGGGGCTCTCCTTTTCCTCAGTTATCGAGGTTCTTGCCAACGATCCGCATCAGGAAGATCGCGACGATGTTGGCCAGGATGACAGCGACGATACCACCAGCGGACCCAAGCCCGATGTTCTGGCTTTCCAGCACCCGCTGATAGACCAGATAGGTCAATGTGCGGGTCCCGAAAGCACCGTTGGTGGTGACGAAAATTTCAGCAAAGATCGACAACAGAAAGATCGTCTGGATCAAGATCACAACGGTGATCGCGCGGCTAAGATGGGGCAGAATGATAAAGCGGAACCGCGCCACTGCGGGGGCACCGTCCATCTCGGCGGCCTCAAGCTGTTCACTGTCCAGCGACTGTACCGCCGTCAGCAAAATCAGCGTCGCAAAGGGCAGCCATTGCCACGCAACAATCACGATGATCGAAAACAGCGGTGATTGGCTAAGGAAATCATAGGGTTGCAGGCCAAAGAACTTGTACCCGTATGAAAACAGACCGTTGTCGACGTTAAAGAACATGTTCTTCCACACCAACGCCGACACCGTGGGCATGACAAAGAACGGCGCGATCACCAGAATGCGTACGATCCCCTGCCCGAACATCGGCTTGTCCAACAGCAGCGCCATCATAACGCCGCCGGTGATCGTGATCAGCAAGATGCTGCCCACCATCCAAAGCGTCGTCATCAGCGATTTGATAAAGGAGCTTGAGCTGAAAAAGCGCACGTAATTGTCAAACCCGATCCACGCGTCGAACACACCGCGCATCGGGCGGTAATCGGCAAACGAGAAATAGAGCGTCATGCACAGCGGGATCAGCATCCACACCAGCAAGACAAAAACAGCCGGCGCGATCATATAACGGGCTGCGGATTTTGAATGTGCTGTCGCCATAACAAAGCTCCTGACGGTTAGGTATGAAGAACAAATGGGGGTGGCGCTTGCGAAAGGTCACATGGACCTCACGAAAATGCCAGTCTTTGGTTAAGTGCTGTTCGAGATAGGCAGGCGGCGCGCCGAACGCGCCGCCCCTTGGATACTGCGGCTTAGTAGCCTGCTGCTTCCATTTCTTCTGTGGTCAGTTCTTGTGCGTTTGCAAGGGCTTGCTCAGCTGTTTGGTTGCCCGCAAGAGCGTCCGAGAACTGCTGGCCCACTTGGTTTGCGATGCCTGCAAATTCCGGGATCGCAACAAACTGTACGCCTGTATATGGCACTGGTTTCACAGTTGGGTTCGTTGGGTCCGCAGACAGGATGCTTTCCAATGTCATCTGCGCAAAGGGTGCAGCGGCAAGGTAGTCGGCGTTTTCGTACAGGGATGTACGTGTGCCCGGAGGCACATTTGCCCAACCTTCGTTACCCGCAACCAGTTCGGCATAGGCCGGGCCAGTTGCCCAAGAGATGAACGTCTTGGCTGCGTCTTGCTTTTCCGAGGAGGACGGAATCGCCAAGGACCATGCCCAGAGCCAGTTGCCGCGCTTGCCCAGACCATTGTCAGGTGCCAGTGCGAAACCGACCTTATCCGCAACGGTGGAATCTGCGCCAGTTACAAAGGATGCCGCAACGGTTGCGTCGATCCACATGCCGCACTTGCCTTGTTGGAACAGCGTCAGGTTTTCGTTGAAACCGTTGTTTGCGGCACCCGCTGGGCCAGATTCATTCATCATGTCCAGATAGAAGTTCAGCGTTTCGGCCCATTCTGGGCTGTCAAACTGTGCATTCCAGTCTTCGTCAAACCAGCGCGCCCCAAAGGAGTTGGACATCGCCGTCAGGAAGGCACCGTTCTCGCCCCAGCCCGCTTTGCCGCGTGCGCAGATGCCGTTGATGTCGTTGTCACGGTCTGTCATTGCGGCCGCCGCTTCACGGATGAATGTCCATGTTGGCGCGTCGGGCATTTCAAGGCCGGCTTTTTCCATCAGGTCGGTGCGATACATGACCATCGAGGATTCACCATAAAACGGCGAGGCATAAAGCTCTCCGTCGACGGTCAGACCGCCAGCGATGGCAGGCAACAGGTCGTCCTTGTTGTAATCGTCGGCCATGCCTTCGTTCAACGACACCAGCCAACCGTTGTTGGCCCAGATTGGCACTTCGTATGTGCCGATGGTCATGACGTCATACGCACCACCACCAGTAGAAATGTCTGTCGTCAGATTTTGACGCAATACGTTTTCTTCCAGCGTGACCCACTCGACTGTGATGTCGGGGTGCTTGGCGTTAAAGTCTTCGGTCAGACCCTGCATGCGGATCATGTCGCCGTTGTTAACTGTTGCGATTGTAATGGTCGTGCCGTGCGCATCTGCGGCGGCAATGCCAGCAGACAGGCCAAAGCCGACCGCAGAGGTCAGCAAAAGATGCTTGAGTTTCATGGTTGTCCTCCCAAAGACGTTTTTTACACGTGTTAAGAATAGGGAGCAAATTTACATTTCGTCAACTTAATATTTCAGGTTTAGACGCTGCAACGCAGCAATCCAAACAGTGTTAAGCGGATTGGCGCACCTTTAAAACACCGTCCATAAGTTGAACCGTTTGATTGGACTGAGGTTTTTCCACGCGCAACTTTTCTATCAATCGGTCCACAGCCGCCTGCCCGATCGCCTGAACGTTCTGTGCGACGGTCGTTAATGTCGGAATCATGAACTCCGAAAGCGGATAATCGTCGTGGCCAGCGATTCGCAAACCGCCGCGGCGCAGGGTCCCAGGCTCAAGCCCATGCTGTGCTGCAGCCCGCAATGCACCAATCGCCACACGGTCATTAGCGCATAGGATCGACGCGTTTATGAAGTCCCCCTTGGAAAAATAGTGATCGAGCACGGCAAGGCCATGCGCCTCAAAATGCCCCTCCGCGTTCAGGGACTCCATGCCGATGATGGTCGGCTCAAGCCCCAATTCTTCCATTTTGGATGTATATGCCATCTCGCGTTCAAGGGCGTTAAAGTTCACCCGCGGCATCGCCAAAAACACCGGCGGGCCGCCCACGCGCGTCAGATATTCGGTAATAAGGCCAGTGCTTTGAACATGATCCGTGCCAACAAAGTCCACACCGGACAGCCGCGCCGGGCGCGAATCCATCAACACAAAAGGCAGCCGCGAATTCAGCCTTTCATACACATTAAGATCGCTGTGGTTTCCAAGAGGTGCCACAACGGCCCCATCCACATTCATCGATAAAAATGTCTCGGCAGCGCGGGCCTCGATCTCGGGGTCGGAATGCGAGCACTGCGTAATAACAGTGTACCCCGCCCGCATGGCCGCGCGCTCAATCGATTCAAGCAAACGTGTGAAAAACAGGTCGTTTAGGTAGGGAATGATGACGCCAATCATCCCCGTCGTCTTTCTGTTCATCCGCGTCGCAAAGAAATTCGGAATATATTCAACCTGCTCCAACCCGCGGCGGATCCGCTCAACCGAGGATTTGCTGACCTTGGTCGGATCCTGAAAATACCGCGACAAGGTTGGCCGCGAAACGCCAATCGCCGCTGACAGCTCTTCCATCGTGTGAATCTCGGGTTTTGCCATCGCTTCTTTTCCTTGCCTTACCTGCGCTCAACCGAACACTAGGGTAAAGAAAAGCGAATGTCGCCATCCAGATTTTAACGCGCGGAAAATATTGACTTCTGATCTATAACCCTCAGATCGGTGTTCTGCGAGTACGCGGCGTCCCTTGTGCAATTGGTACGTCCATTGGATGGTCAGCGACTTCGATACCCAGGCGCTAAGGCACGGTGCGTCCCGCTTTTGGTGGGGCATATTTCGCAGCTGAGCGAGACTATTTCATGCCTGCCCTGTCACATAAGGAGAACGCAAAACCGGTGATCCGGAGCAAGCGAAACACAACTCTAGGAATATTCGATAAGTGCGAAGCAGTCCGCAGATCACACTCTCATATTTACGCAATCACCTCAGATGTCGCGCGTCTTGCGACCCATCTTAGACGGGGGCAATGAAGGGGCAAACGTAGCGACATTTTCTAACGGCACCAGATTATGCCCGCCAGTCCCTAAGCTACTTTCCAGTTCTCCATCTCCGTCTTGGCGGTTTTGAAACGCTCCGTCAGTTCCCGCAAGGTACTGGCATTTTGAGCAAGACTGAGGCAGGCAGCATTCGTTTGCTCGAACTGCGCAGCATTTCGCTGGGTCGCAGCGCCCAGATCACCAACCGACGCATTGACTGATGATATCTCCACGCTTTGTTGTTGCGTGCTGCCTGCGATAAGCTCCATTCTCTCTGTTATCCCCTGCACAGCCGCCACCACTTTCTCAAGTGCCGACACGCTGTCCGAGATCTTGTTCGACCCCCTTGCCACCTGCTCCTCAGAACGGCTGATTATTGTCCTGATATCCGTCGCACTTTCTGCGGAACGTTGCGCCAGCGCGCGCACTTCTGATGCGACAACGGCAAAGCCGCGGCCAGCATCGCCTGCCCGCGCCGCCTCAACCCCCGCATTTAGCGCAAGAAGATTGGTTTGAAATGATATGGCATCAATAACCTCGACAATCTTAGCGATTTCCTGCGCTTCACCCATGACCAATTGCATTGCAACGGACGCATCAGATACAATTTCGCCGCTTTGTTTCGCGCTCAATTGGGCGCTTTGCGACGAACCGTTCACCTCATCAACGCTATCGGCGTTTTCTTTGACAATCCGCGTTAATGCACCCAATGCCAAAGACGTGCTGCCAAGCGTCATGGCCTGCTGTTCAGTCTGAAGAGCCAAATCGTTGGTCGACATAGAAATTTCGTGAATCTCCGCATCCATCTGCATCGACCGCGTCGCAACCTCAGACACCATTTCCTCGAGCGAGCGGACAGCGGCATTAAAGCCATCTCTCAGTTCGTCATATTCCTTTGGCAGCGACCGAGAGATACGCGCGGTCAAATCACCCGTTCCTAACCGCCTCAACGCGATGCGCAATGCCTCAACGACCAAGGCCTGCTCTTGCGATTTTGCCTTATCTCGTTCGTCGTGATTTTTCTGAATCTTATGCTTTTCAATCTCAGCTGACTGCCGAGTCACCTCTGCGGCCTCGAGTTGAAGCACAGTTGCCTCGGCCCGTTCCTGCGCCTGCTGCGCGTCTTGCTTGGCTTCTTCGGCTTGCTTTTGAGAGAGTTGCGCCTCTTTGCGTGCAGCATCAGAAACTGCCAAGCTCTCCAGCAGTTCATTCGTCTTCAGTTGCGTCGCGCGCTCCAGACGTACCAGCTGTAAGACAGTGATCACGAGCGCCACCGTTTCCAACACGACAATTCCAGCGTGAAGCAAGGTCCGCTCGATATTTTCCCATAGCCCGCCGGTGGGATAAATCAGGGAAGGCATCAACACGGAAAGCGATGCGTGGTGAAGGGCGATGATTGCTGCCGCGAAAAGCAAAGCAGGTATACTGCGTAAAATGACCAATGAGGCAAGCAGCGCAAAATACAGCATATGGCTATCAATCTGCCACGCATGTCCCTGAAAAGCCCCATTCAAAGCAATGGCTTGCCCCATCAGGGCAAGTGCGGCCCCAATGGTTGTCAACAATCGCTGCCCGCGCGCCATCAAGGCACCGAAAACCAAAAAACAAAGAGAGACGGAGACAGCCCAAATATAGTTGCCCCCCACCACAAACGCGGCGATCAGGACGCAAGGGACCAAGGCGATCGCAAGCGCAAAGACCATTTTCACTGACGCCCTGAGTGAATTAATTTCCATTTTCACGAGTTCCGTACCACCGGCAACGATACGTCACCTGAAACGCCACAAATATCGGCCAATAGGCCCGCTGGGAGCAGACGATACCCTGCCAGCATCAATCGGGAATGCCCCGCCGGAGAGACGGTGACAAACTGACTAAACAAGGGGCGAACCGGCCCCACTTCCCTGCCACCTGCCCGATCAAGTTGTTCTTGAAAGCGATCAGAGACACCAAATGACAAGACGATATACAGGTCCTGCCGGTCAAGCCGCCCCGCGTTCGATAGGATAGATGTCAATGGCCCGACAAATACCACCAGACAAAACGCGGCCAGAATCCATGGCGCACATGCAAAGAGCGGACCTGTTGTCCTGCCGCCTGTTGTTCGCCGGATTTCAGCTAAACCAGTCAATTACTCACAGACTCCATTTTTCGGACCCGACCGTTTTCATCAAGATGCTGACGGCAATAGGGTCGGCTTATGTGGGGGCCTGTCGCCTGCTCATTCATCAACGCAGATGGGCAACCCGCATGAACGTCAGCATTGTCCAAAAGAGTTTAGAAAGTGTGGAGAGTGACGCTCAGAAAATGGTAACTTGCCCATGATCCGATGTTTTATCGTGCTTAACCTGACTTAAATTAGCCCGAACGCGAGCAAGGCGTAAAACCTCTAAAGCAGATGCAATTTCAATGCTTTGACAGGTAACCATTTCGGTTTTCAGATGTGCCGAAAAATTTCTGAGGTCTTCCACCGTCTGGATGAGAACATCCATTTCTTGCAGCACTGTAGCTTGATCATCTGGCAGTTTTTCGCCTCGCATCAACACTGCCATCATTGTTTCATCTACCCGGCGCGCCATGTGTTCAACATTGGTTAACTCACTCTCAAGACCCTGAAAAAGCTCAGCCCATGTCAACGCCACCGAAGTCACAGGCGGCCAATCACGGTTTCAAGGCAGGCCTTCATTTTGGGCGTATCAAACGGCTTGGTCAGGAAATTGTTCAGCCCCCATTTTTGGGCCGCGACAAGAGTTTCCCGGTTCATAGCACCGCTTATCAATATAAAACCGATCCGCGCGGTGTTTTTCTGTGACCGCAGGTTCGCCAATAGCTCCAACCCCGACATACCCGGCATATTCTGGTCCGAAATCACCAGATGAAACCCCTCTCGCGTCGCTTTGACAAAGGCAGCGTCACCCGAATTACAAACATCTACATTTGTAAAACCGATCTCGTACAATGCATTGCAAATAAGCCCCCGGCTTACGCTTGTATCATCAGCGACGAGTATTTTTACAGTTTCACGTAGTGACATCGCCGCGCTCCTTTTTGCTCATGTTCTGCCCTAAAAAGCTTAACGGTCGGCGAAAAGACGTCGGGCCGAACAGCTCAAGTTGAAGGGCCAAATCAGCACCAATGCGTTCAGAGTGACCGATAAAAAGCGTACCCTCTTGATCCAAAACGTTTTCCAAGCCCTGCCAAATGCGCGACTGCGTTTCAGGGTCCATATAAATCGCGGCATTTCGACAGAAAATCACGTGAAATGGGCCGCGCACCGGCCACGGTTCCACAAAGTTTAGGTACCGGAATGTCGTCATGTCTTTTAACGATTGGCGGATATGCAGCTTTCCGTCGCCCCGATCAGCCTCGAATAGTGTACCGATATAGGGCTCGGACACCCCATTCATTGACCTTTTAGGGTAAATACCGGTCTTCGCATGCTGCAACATATGCGTATCGATATCGGTTCCCAAAATGCGGATGTCGAAATCCAGCGCATCAGGAAAAATGTCGAGAACAAGCGCGGCAATGCTATATGCCTCTTCACCGCTTGCGCATGCCGCCGACCAGAGCCTTATGCGCTCACCTCGTTTCGCCTTTTCAATCAAATTCGGCAGCACCTCGGTTTTGAGCAGGTCAAAATGGCCGGGCTCACGAAAAAACCGCGTGGTGTTGGTCGTCAATGCATTGATCATCTGAACCAGTTCTTGCGCGCCACCTGGGGTGCAAACATGCTCAAGATAAGCATCAAAATCCGGCAATTTCTGACGCCGCACGCGGGACGAAAGCCGTGACAGGATCAAACTGTTTGAGCTTTCCTCAAGATGGATCCCCGTTTTGCTTTTGAGAAGCGCGCGGATGCCGTTAAATGCAGTGGTCGACAACAGTATTTCACCGCGACCCATGGCTATGGAGGTGACTTTGCTTCTCATGCAATTTCACACGCTTGGGCCATAGAGTCCCCTATGTTGTTAATGTCCAAAACGCGCAGGGTTTTGTCGTCAGATGTGACAATCCCTTTTACGAACCTGTTTTCGGTGCCCTCGCCGATATTTGGCATCGGCTGAATGTTGTCATGTGACAGCTCCACAATGTCGGACACGGCGGTCACAACGAACCCGACAGTCTGGTTCCCGATGAGCGTAATGATAATCACGTCACGATCAGTAGCGTCGTATCGCCCCAGACCCAAACGCGCCGACAGATCGACAATGGGCACAACAGCGCCGCGCAAATTCATCACCCCCAACACGTCCGCAGGAGAGTGCGGAAGCGTTGTGGCCTTACTCCAGCCGCGGATCTCTCTCACCAGGATGATGTCCATGCAGAAATCTTGCTCGCCGATTGAAAACGTAATGAATTCAATCTTCTTCATGGATTTTCTTCGCTCTTCAAAACTCATGCGTATGCCCTCTTGTGCTTCACAGAAGTCGATGTTGTGTTGGATATTCGGTGGGTGATTTCGTCTAAATCGACGATAAGGGCGATTTGACCGTCCCCTAATATTGTAGCCGCCGCGACGAAAGGCACGTGACCATAATTCGATTCAAGGCTTTTAATAACGACTTGCCGCTGATCCCGGATCTGATCAACGGCAAGCGCGAAAAGCGTTCCTTTTTCATCCTCGACAATAAACAAGATATGTCCGTGGCGAGGGGCAGAGCCGCTTTGATATCCAAAGACCTGCCCCAGCTCGATGATGGGAACCATCATATCGCGGACCGCCACCATACGAGAGGACGGGCCGATTTGATGAATCTGCGATGCATCAGGGCGAATGGTTTCAAGGATCGCCGAAATGGGCACCACTAAGGTTTCTTCGCCCACTTCAACGATCATCCCGTCAAGAACCGCAAGTGTAAGCGGCAAGCTTATGGAAATGGTCGTCCCTTTTCCTGGGTGTGAAATGATCGCAACCCGGCCGCCAAGACGGCGGATTTCACTGTTCACGACATCCATCCCGACGCCGCGCCCGGAAAGATTTGTTACCTCGTCCGCAGTCGAAAACCCTGGCATGAAAAGCAGCCGGTCTATTTCACCATCACTTAACTGGGCCGTCGCGGGCACAAGACCCTTGGCGATGGCCGAGGCCAAAACTTTGTCCCTCTGTACGCCAGCACCGTCGTCAGAGACTTCGATCACCACGCGACCGGACCGATGCGCCGCCGTTAGCGTAATGCATCCAGCTTCGTCTTTTCCAGATTGGATCCGCTGTGGCCCCGCTTCAACGCCGTGATCCACCGCGTTTCTTAAAATGTGGGTCAAAGGATCAACCAAGCGTTCGATCATTATGCGATCGACCTCGGTATCCTCTCCCTCCGCCGCGAACCGCACCTCTTTGCCCGCGATTTGCGCTGTTTCGCGTACAATACGGGCCATCCGCTGGAACAATGGCTTCACCGATTGCGCGCGAATTGCCATGATCCCCTCCTGAATGGTTCTTGTGAGGGATTTGAAATCGTCCAGCGTCGCCGCCACCTTTCTGCTGACCACACCGCTGTGCTCCAAAAGCGATTGGGTCATCACAGATTGGGTTATCACCAACTCCCCAACCAGATTGATCAGCTCGTCAACCTGGCCCAAATCGACGCGAACCGTCGATTTATGCGATGTGCGCGGTTTGGGTGTCTGCTCTGCCGGACTTGCGGCTAGGCTGTCGGTTTTAGCCTTGATCGACGTATCATCAATCTCGGCCCCTTCGACATCAGCTTCCATCAAGGGCGGCGGACTAACAGCCTCCGTGCCGGTATTGGTTGAAATATGAAACTCAGCATATGGCTCCGCAAACTCAAATATCTCGCGAATTTCTCGCTCGGACCGATCCGTGGAAAGGCTCAACCGCCATGTTATCGCCGGCTCGGGATCGTCCCACTGCCCATGGCCGCTTAACTCCACGCGCGTTATCAGCCGCCCCAGCGTTTCAAGTTCACGAAATAGATGGGCGGGCTCATGCCCGTTTGCATATAACGCAGCCGTCGGCGCGAATGAGATTTCGAAAGCGGGCCCTTCCAACTCAACATCAGCGGGCAAAGGCCCCTCATCCCCCATCGCGAGCGGCACAAAAGCGGCGAGCAAATCATCCTCAGGCTCTGGCACCAGCGCTGTCTGGGATAGGGCTTTCACCTCGGACATCTGAAGTGCCAGAGCATCCGGATCAGGTTCTGAACCCGCCGCACCTAGCGCAATCAAATCCGCCAGATAATCTGCTGCGCGGTAAAAAATTGGTAACACTTCACAAGATATTAAAAGCTGCCCACCTCGCAATTCATCTAAAATAGTTTCATACGCGTGCGCAAACTGTGCAATCGCATCAAGGGAAAAAGACGCGGCGCCCCCCTTGATCGAGTGTACCGCGCGAAACATGCTATTGACCTCATCGGGGTCGGGGTTTGAACCGTCAGCGACCGCCTCTAACGCATTCAAACCATCGGTCAGATCCTCAAGCTGTTCCTCACATTCTTGGAAAAATATTTGGCGTAGTTCAGTAAGTGAGGACATGTTCACAACCTTGCAACGCGACGGATCGCCGAGACCAACCGGGTGTCGTTAAAGGGCTTTACGATCCAACCCGTCGCGCCAACACTGCGTGCCCGGTCCTTGAGCTCGGCGCTGTTTTCCGTGCTTAGGACAAGAATGGGCACGGATTTATTCCGACCAGACCCACGGACGGTTTCAATAAATCCAAACCCATCCATAACCGGCATATTTATGTCCGTGATAATCACATCAGGGTTTGCGTCAGCTAGTTTTTGCACGCCATCGGCACCGTCTTCTGCCGTCGTGACGAAAAACCCCGCGTCCTCCAGGGTCATGCGCAGCAGATCACGCATCGTCCGGGAATCATCAATCGCCAGAATACAAATGCTCATAGCGGCCGTTCCTCTCCTAGTAATGCGCCAGCCATTCCCAAAAGCCTCAAATCGTCTTTAAAATCTGCGGAGGCTTCAATTTGGAAGCTATGTCCGGACGACAGGCAAAACTTTTGAAAGCGCATGAGTATTTCTGCAGCCCGCGCACCAACCGAGAGAACCTTTCGACCGTCGATTTTGATGTCTTGGCCGCTGTGGTTGGCAAGCAACTGGATCAGGTCGTTTGCCTTGCCAGAGTGCAATCTATCGGGGAGCATTATTGTACAGGCCATCACATCATTTCCCGAAAAACTGAATATCTTCCAAAGACCGATTTGGCGCGTGCTGCGTCAAGACGCCGGTGTCGTCATCATCGACCAACAATTGGCTGACCCGCCCTGTCGTCGGTGTAAAACGTATCGCCCGCGCCTGCCCCCCGCCCAAGCTGCTTGCGACCACGGGCATGCCTTCAATCTCAAGAAAGCTGATCGCAAACTCGCAATTCTTCGCGCCGATATGGCCCATGCGTCCCGACATTGTCGCACCGCCGAAAATTTTGGCGCGCAATCGTGATTTTCTGGCCCCAAGCTTCAGCAACCCGTTGATCAATATCTCCATCGCGAAAAGCCCATATCGTTCTGAATGGGTGCCCCCATCCGGCCCCGTCGCCAGCAGGAAATGGTTCATCCCGCCAACACGCGCCACAGGATCGAAAAGGCATGTCGCCACACAGGACCCCAGCAGTGTTTTAAGAACCACATCAGGTGCGTCACTCACTTGGAACTCACCTTGGGCGACAAAAAACTCTTGGGTTTGATCCGGCCAAATAGACGGATCGCTTAGACATAGCGCCATCGAACGATCCTTTCCTGAATGTCCATGCACATGATCATTATCCGCATCAGAAATCTGTCCATGTGCCCGTGGCCGCGCTCTCAACCGCTTGTTTCACAGGCGGTTTCATACGTTCAATTTTTCCCATTTTTGGTTTCTGGACGGTTCCGGCGCTGGCTTTGGGTTTGGGTTTGGCAAAGTCGACAACCTGTTCCGCCAATTGGAAGTGATAGATGGTTTCCACCAACGCCGCCGCTTCCCGTTTGAGGGCATCACTTGCGGCGGTTGTCTCCTCCAGCCGCGCCGCGTTTTGCTGCGTCGATTGATCAAGCTTCGTGACCGAACCGTTAATTTCTTCTAGGTTCAAAGATTGCTGGCTGGCAGAAATCGCGATTTCGGAAACCTGTGTTGAGATATCATGTACAGAGGTCGCGATTTCCTCCAAGGACTTGCCCGTCTCGCCAACCAAATCCACACCGATTTTTACCTGGGCAACCGACTGCGCGATGAGACCGTTGATTTCGGTTGCCGCCTCGGATGAACGTTGGGCTAAGGCCCTGACTTCAGAGGCGACTACGGCAAAGCCGCGCCCGGCATCGCCGGCCCTCGCCGCCTCGACACCTGCGTTCAAGGCCAACAGATTGGTCTGAAAAGCGATGTCATCAATGACCTTAACGATGGATGCAACTTTTTTGGAGGAGGTTGAAATCTCATCCATGGCTGTCACTGTTTTCAGAACAACGACACCGCTCTTTTCCGCATTTTTCTTTGCTTCTGCGACGATGGTATCAGCCTTCTGGGCACCTTCAGCGGTACCACGAACGGCAGCAGTCAGATCATCCAGAGCGGAGGCCGCCTGCTCCAACGTGGCGGCGGTCCCTTCTGTCCTGCGCGATAATACCTCTGTCGTGCCGCTAATGTCCTGCGATTCATTTCGAATGGTCTCAGCGCGGCTGGCGATGCCGCAAAGCGCCTGGCAGAGCTGACCCACCGCATTGTTATAGTCCTGACGCAACTCTTCAAATCGATCCGCGAAGGGTTCAGATAGGTTCACATGCAAATGACCGTCTCGCAGTCGTTTAAAGGCGACGCGCAGCGTATCAACGACTTTCGCCCGCTCATGGCTCAGCTCCGCACGCTCCCACTGGGCTTGTTCTGCGGCTTGTGTTGCCTCGGTGATGTCGCGCCCCAACAAGAACAGACGGTAAGGTTTATTATCGGTGCCAATGACCGATGTAATGCTGCCCTCAACAATGACATCGCTGCCGTCGACGCCGCGAAACACCATTTTTCCGATGAAAGACCGGCCTTTCTTGAGTTTCGCCACCAGATTTTCCGCGTCCTTTGACATAAGCGACGCCAGTGTCACATTCCCTGGCATGCCTTTGGCCCTGCCAATGGTCGCCGAGAAAATCTTGTTTTCGTCGAGTAATGTCCCTTCTGGTGAAAACTCGGCCCGAAGCTGGGTCGCGTTGATCTCGTTGATCAGTGCGGTGCTTTTCCAGACATCTGTGACGTCTTGCCACTCAAGAACGAAGCCGATTTTATTGTCTTTAGTATCGCGGATCGGCTTGATCTTGAGAGAGATACGGACGTCATCCATTGAAATCGTCGTCGCAAATGCCGCGTCATCATCGGCCCCGATTTCCGCCAACATTTTGTTGGATAGAACGTCAAAAAGTTCCAACGACCGGCCGACCAAATCTTTCGGATCAAAGCCGGAAAACTTGTTTTGAAACTGTGTGATGCGGTTTTGGCAAAGCTCTTCAAAAGCCGGGTTAACGGCGAATATCTCTCCTGTTTGATATGCAAGCAGCAGGGCTGCCGAGGAGTTGTTGAACGCTTCACGCTTAAAACTTGCTTCGCGGGCCCCATCAGCCGCATCTTCAAGATCGGCGCGCAGGTGTTCTACGGCCTTGCCCATCGTTCCAAATTCGTCGTGCCGCGCGGCGCTTACAACTTCTGTCTTGAAATCGCCTTGGCGCAACGCCTCAACCGTTTTTGTTAATGTAGACATCGGCCTAAGGATGATGCCGTGGAACGCCAAGAAAGTCGCAACCACCGCAATAAGGCCGATAATACCGGTGGCCATTAACGATTTCAGCTGGGTGGCCGCCAGAAAATCGGCAAGCGGGTCCGCAGACCAGCGCATTGCAAACGCACCAACGTTTCGGGTTTTTCCATGTATGAGCGGGAAAGCCGCCAGATGGGTCTTTTTCGACACCACATGGGTTTCGGAACCGATAGCGCTGCGGGCGAAATCAGCCAATGCTGCATCTGTGTTCGGACCATATTCAGCGACAATCGCGCCATCAGCACCCACAACCACATAGCTGATAAAGGCGCTTTCATCGCGGTCGTCGAACTGACGGAACAAGCCATCGATATCGGCATATCTTTGGTAGGCAACCGGCGCAGGCAAAGCCGATGCCAGCAATTGACCGCGATCTTCGGCTTGGGTTCCCAAGGTTTCACTTGCCAGATAGCCAAGTGAGGCCGTCTGCAAAACAAGCAGCGGCAGCACCACAATCGAGATGGAAAGCACAGCGGCGAGTGCAAACTTTGTCGCAACTGAATGCAGAATATTCACGCGTTTTGGCATCGGCATTTTCTGGCTCTCACAAACTCGGAAAATTAGGGAAAGGCGGCGGCATCAATGCCAAAAGTCACTGCGCCAACAGGGGTGCGCATGATCGGGTCAACCAAAGTCATCGAAATCTGCCGCTGATAGGTATTCGCAGATTCATCAAATTCGATTTCACCTTGATGGATCGCACCGGCACCTTGTGGGAACGTCTCAAGGAATTTGGCTTCGTCCCCTTGCCAATAATCACTGGTGACATTGCTGATGGCCGCGTTCAGGCCGGTCGCATCCATCACGATAATTTCGGTAATGCGCCCCCCTGATCCTTCGACCAATGCGCGCAGATAGGTCGACGCAGCAGCCGAGGTGACATGACCAATAAGTTCCGGCCTGCCGGTTCCGATTTCCGCGCGCCACCGGTCATCTTGGGCCAGTATTTCCTGAGCATTCAAGTTCATATTTCGATAGTTGCTTTTCGCAAGCGCCGCCCAGATCGACCCCTCGTTTTCAAGGTTAACGATCTGCGCCAGAACATATGCCACTGCGTTTTCTTCTGCCGTATTCGCGGCAGATGCGGCCCCGCCTACAAAGCCAAAGATCAACGTTATCGCGCGCAATACGGTCAGCACTAGAAAGACCTCTTAATGGTGTGTCGGCCCAACTACCGGCCGGTCCCTTTAAGAGGAAAAGTCTTTGCAAGCTGTTAAGCGCAACCATAAGTTCTTGCCGATTTTAGGCAATACAACCTTATATTCCCGGCCAGCATGACCTGACCCAGCCATGGCGCGTGCGGTTCATAGCGCTGATGCTGATTGCTCAGGTAAGCTCTTTCATCTGAACATTCCGCGCTGCCAGTGGCAGTGCAAACTTGCGCGCCCGTGCCGCGTGCTGCTTGACGATCTCGCGTTGCGTCTTGTTATCGGGAATTGGCCAAGCGGGTGGCACAAGATCGTTCAACAGACCGCTTTCCTCAAGCTCCAATAGATCGTCAGCAGACAGACATTTAGCGCTTTCTGCCGATTTATAGAGGTAAAAGCTTTCAGCGGCGACACCATTGGCAAATATCACCTCGTGGCGATCAAACAGAATATGATAATATGTCACCCCCTTGGCGGGGCAAACGCAGGATATACGCTGAAGCTGTGACAAATGATGCGCAGCGATCAGCACACGGTCTGTATCAGCAAGTTCGGCCACGGCAGTGGATTCCATCACGATCCGGTGCTGACGCGATACCAGTAGATCCTGTTCGGGAATTCTGGGGCCCAATGCGTCGACAGCGATACGGACCGGGCGTAATTTTTCATCGGCGACGATTTCATCATTCGAGAAATACCGGTGCCCGATCCACCGGATCGTTTGCAGCCCGTGCTGCTGGGTTTGTACCCTGTGGCCCACCCTCAAGGCCTCAACCCGGCGTTCCCCGTCCTCGCAGGCAATCATTGTTCCTGCGACGAAACACGGCGGCGGCGTTGATCCACTGTCGCCTAATCCCGATCCGCGGGTCACAACCGGCGTGTTAATATCCGGCGCGTCCCATTTTACCGTCGCATCGTTGTTTCCCCCACCTGTCCAGACCACGTTTGATTGGTCCACAGCGGTGAAATCTGTGCCCGGCTCAATAAAGGTAGAGGAATTGATCGTGCTGGCAAAATTTGTATCGTAGGTTTCACCGAACCCACCGATCATGAGGGCCTGTTCGACGGTATCGTAGCCCGATGCGTTCACCGAACTCAGAACAACCCCTTGATACTGCACATTATGGTTGTTGTCATTGAAACCGCCGCCGACCACTGTCTGGACATAGACATATTCGCCCGTGGTGGCATCCTGCGTCCATTGCGCCTGATCTGTCGGTAAAAGAAAGCTCAGCGTCCCACCATTTACGGTATCGGCTGCCTCATTTCCGTTTTCATCAAAGGCCGTAATACGAAGCTGCAAACCGCTAAGAAGGTCCACATATTCATCGGGGCTGATTGCGATCTCAAACCGGTCACCGCCAGATTGTTCAAACTCGGAAATCCGTGCCATCTAAATTTCCTTTCGAGCTTTTCTTTTCAATCGACATTAAAAACGAGCGGTTTCGGTATGTTAGCCAAATAACTGTTCCCAAAAGGATATAATCGCGGGAATTTTCGGTCAATTGCTACTCCCCTGACCGCCTCATCGAATTCGCAATCGTGTCATTAATGTTGCTGTTTATATGGGTTTCCGACCAAGTGCTGCCCTCAGTCTCTACCATAAATTGCGCGATCTATCCACAGGTTTGACATGCATCAAGCCGATGCAATGCGTTGCGGTGGTACAAGGCCAGCATATCCGCATCGGAGCATAGCTATGGCTGATAAGAAAAGTGAAATCGAAGCGACACTTGGGGTTGGCGGCCATCGGCATCCAATTCCGCGTTGGGCTTACTACATCGCGGCTGTGGTCGTCCTTGGGGCCGGCCTGTACTGGTGGAATACCGAGGCCGCGACGCGGCGGGCCGTCAGCTATCAGACCGAAGCGGTCAGCCGGGCAGATTTGCGCGTCACGGTGACGGCGACAGGCTCTATCGAGCCGACAAACCTGGTCGAGATTTCCTCGGAGCTGTCAGGCACGATGAAAAAGGTGCTGGTTGATTACAACGACACGGTGTCGGAAGGGCAGCTTTTGGCACAGCTCGACACGACCCAGCTGGAGGCACAACTGGCCGTGCAAAAGGCATCCCATGCAGTGGCCGAAGCACAGGTCGCCAGCGCCAAGGCCAGCCTGTTGGAGGCCGAGTTAAATTACGACACGGTCCGAAAACTGGACGAACGCGGCGTGACCACCCGCACCAACATGAACGCGGCAGAGGCTCAGTTGGCCCGCGCAAAGGCGGATTTGGCCCGTGCCACCGCAAATATGGACCTGACCAAAGCCCAGCTTGACGCGCAGCAGGCCGAACTGGACAAGGCCTGTATCTGCTCGCCGATCAAAGGGTTGGTGCTGCAACGCAATGTGGACGAAGGGCAGATCGTGGCCGCCATGCTCTCTGCCCCGATCTTGTTCACCATCGCCGAGGATCTGACAAAGATGGAGCTTCAGGTTGACGTGTCCGAAGCGGATATCGGACGTGTCGCACCGGGCGAGTTGGCGACATTCACCGTCGACGCCTATGACGATCGGACATTTCCGGCGGTTATCTCAATGGTGCGCTATGCCTCTGAAACCATTGACGGGTTGGTTACCTACAAGGCGATCCTGTCAATCGATAATGCGGCGTTGATGCTCCGCCCGGGCATGACCGCTACGGCGGATATCATCGTCGCTGAACACCAGAACGCGCTTGTGGTGCCCAATGCCGCCCTGCGCTTTGCCCCGCCGCAGGTGGTGGACGACAGTGACGACGACAAGGCCAAAGGCGGCGGACTGCTGGGGTTGCTTATTCCATCCCGCGATGACGCAAATACGGCCGGGTCGACCCGCACCGTTTGGGTGCTGCGCGACGGTGTCGCCATCGAGGTGCCTGTCGAAAAGGGTGACACAGACGGCCAGATGACCCGCATCCTGTCAGGCGATATCGCCGAGGGTGACAGGGTGATCGTCGACATGACCGAGGGCACGTGACGTGGTCGACACCGCACCGCTGATCGAATTCCGCGAGGTTGCCAAAATCTATGGTCACGGCGAAGCAGAAGTGCGCGCCTTGGACGGTGCCAGTTTCAAGATTGAGACCGGAGAGTTCGTGGCGATCATGGGGCCTTCGGGGTCGGGAAAATCCACAGCTATGAACCTGATCGGGTGTCTCGACAGCCCCACGTCTGGGGAATACCTGTTTCACGGTGTGCCCGTCGCCAGCCTAAGCCGCGACCAGCGCGCCCTCCTGCGCCGCAGCTATCTGGGCTTTGTTTTTCAAGGCTATAACCTGCTGGCACGGGCCTCAGCGCTTGAGAACGTGGAACTGCCCCTGATCTACAAGAGCGTGGCCCGCGCCGAGCGGAAACAACGCGCGCTAGAGGCGTTGAACAAGGTCGGTCTGAAGGGTCGCGAGCATCATACCCCGTCTGAACTGTCGGGCGGTCAGCAGCAACGCGTGGCCATTGCGCGCGCGTTGATCGGCAACCCTGATGTGATCCTCGCCGATGAACCGACGGGGAACCTTGATACCAAAATGTCGCGTGAAATCATGGAATTGCTCTGCGATCTTAATGATAACGAGGGGATGACGATCATCATGGTAACCCACGAAGAGGACATGGCCGAATATGCCCACCGGTTGATCTGGATGGTCGATGGCAAGGTCGAGCGGGACGGAAAGCCAAGCGGCGGAGGCGGCAAACGATGATCTGGGAAACCATACGGCTGGCGGTTCAGGCGATCTTTCGCAACACCATGCGGTCGGTATTGACCGTGCTGGGGATCGTCATCGGCGTGGCCGCCGTCATCGCGATGGTCACGGTGGGCGAAGGGTCGTCCAGTCAGGTCACCGCAGATGTCGAAAAGTTGGGTACAAATATTGTGATGATTATGCCCGGCGGCATGGATCAGGGGCCCGGCACGCAATCTGTCGCCAAGGCGTTCAAACTGAAAGACGTCGAAGCCCTTATCGACCAGATCGGCAGCGTCGACACCGCCGCCCCCTATGCCCAAACATCCATGACAGCGATATACGGCCCCGAAAGCACCACAACGCAGGTGGTCGGCACCGACAACCGCTATCTGGATGCTGTCGATTGGCCGCTGGCGATGGGACGCGCGTTCCTCAGCACCGAGGAGACATCGGGCCGACCGGTCTGCATCATTGGTGAAACCGTGCGCCAGAACCTTTTCGGCAACACCAGCCCCATCGGGGAAACGATCCGCCTCAGTTCGCTGACCTGCGAGGTTGTCGGCCTGTTAGAGGCCAAAGGCGCGTCGTCTTTTGGCACCGATCAGGACGATGTGATTGGCCTGCCCATGAAAACCTTTCAGCGCCGCATTTCCGGCAACAGCGATGTTGCAATGATTTTTGTGGCGCTGCGGGACGGCACATCATCCGACCGCGCCATGAGCGAGATCGAAGCGTTGATGCGCGAACGACGTCGCATCAGCGAAGGCGAAGATGATGATTTCACGGTCATGGATATGAAGCAGATCGCTGAAATGCTGTCTGGCATTACCGACGTGCTGACCGGCCTTTTGTCGGCGGTGGCGGCGGTCAGTCTGCTGGTCGGCGGTATCGGCATCATGAATATCATGCTGGTGTCCGTCACCGAACGCACCCGCGAGATCGGCATCCGGTTGGCGGTGGGTGCGCAATCAAGCCAAGTGTTGATGCAGTTTCTGGTCGAAGCAATCGTTTTGTCCGTGATCGGCGGCTTGATTGGCATCATCCTTGGTCTGGTACTGGCTGTCTTTGCCTCAAACCTGATGGCCATCCCGTTCGAGCCAAACCCCGCCGTTGTGGGGGGCGCGTTCCTGTTTTCGGCGGTGGTCGGGGTGATCTTTGGCTATTTCCCCGCGCGGCGTGCGGCAAGGCTGGACCCGATCGAAGCACTACGGCACCAATAAAAGCGAAACCCGATTGCGCGTTTCCATCGACCACGGTAGCATCTTATTCAGGCCTTGCTCGGGCCTCCTCCCTCCATCGGGGCAGCATTTCCCATGCAGAGCGGTATCATGTCGAACTGATCCTGTTCGAGCACGCGCATAAGGGGGGATTGCGTCGACCGCTCGAAAGAGGAGGTTCAAGATGAAACTGTCATCACCCATCTACACACTGAAGCGTGAGGCGAAATTGCTGACGCGCGGCACCGAGATCAAACTCCACCAAGCGCTTGACCAAGTCGCACGTCGCGAGGGGTTTCAGGACTGGGGGCATTTGGCCTCGGTCTATACCAAAACCACGCCAGCCAAGGCCATTCTGCAGCAGCTTGATGCGGGCGACATGGCCCTAATCGCCGCACGTCCCGGCCACGGCAAAACGCTGCTGGGGCTAGAGCTGGTCGCCATGGCAGGAAAATCCAACCGGGCGGCGTATTTCTTCACCCTCAGCGACACCGTCCTGGACATACGGGACCGCTTGGACAAGCTTGGCATTGATCCCGACGGGTTTGGCCGGTCCGTCACCATCGACACCTCCGATGATATCTGCGCCGACCATATCATAACCCGCGTCGACAACACGGCGAAGCCTGCGCTGATCCTTGTCGACTACCTGCAACTGCTCGACCAAAAACGCAGCAATCCCCCGCTCGACACACAAATTCGCAGGCTCAAGGCGTTTGCGACCGCGCAAGGTGCGACCGTCATCCTGCTTTCGCAGATCGACCGACGTTTTGAACTTTCGGTTAAAGGCATGCCAAGCGTGGATGACGTCCGGCTGCCAAATCGCGTCGATCTGTCGCTGTTCGACAAAAGATGTTTCCTACATGACGGTGAAATCAAGGTTGAGCAGGCCGCATAACGTGATCTGAACCAGCTTTGCGGGCGTTCCCAACAGCGCCTGCAAAGTGAACGGAGCCAGCTGCGCCTGATAGCATGACGATCTATCAGTCACTCAGCAAATGAATTGACCCCATCAAGCCGATCAACAACCGCATCCGCCCCCGCAGCATACAGCCGCTCTGCATGCCCCTCCATGCAGTGCGAGCCGCCAGTAAACCCGACGCATATCATCCCCGCCGATTTCGCAGCAGTGACGCCCGCAACGCTGTCTTCGACCACCATACAACGCGGCGGCGACGCACCCATTTTTTGGGCGGCGTATAAGAAAATATCGGGGTGTGGCTTCCCCCTTTCGACCAGTTTTGTCGAGAAAATATTCGGATAGACCAGCTCGAACATCTCGGTCTCGATCAACCCCAGTGCCAGCTTTGCGGGGGATGATGAGGACGCGATGCATTTGGCTGTTCTTAACGATGATAACAGCGTCGCCGCACCCTCAACCGCTTGCAGTTCAGTCCTGTATTTCGCCAAAACGTCTCGTTTTATGTCGTCCCGAAACCCCGGTGGAAGCGGTTTGCCGATCTCGGACATCAATTCTGCATCAACGGCCTCGTCAGGCATACCGGTAAAGCGCGCTACGACCTCATGACGCGTAATCGCATAACCCAAACGGGTGTAAGCTTCGGCATTTGCTCCGGATGAAATCAATTCACTGTCCAAAAGAACCCCGTCACAGTCAAAGATTACCAGATCAAATTTCGACATACGGGCCGGAGCCTCCTTGGGGATAATTTCGCGCCGACGATACCTGACAGGAACCAGACCACAAGGGCATCCGCCCGCCTCTTCAGCCTGCCCTCAGTTCCGATCTTGATTTTTGTTACTTTATAAAATAATATTCTCACCAACGATGGAGGTCGACCGATGAGAAAGCGCGCAGCCGCCCGGCAATCAGACGTTTTAACGGTACTGAATGCATCCAACAGACCCATGACCGCCTATCAAATTCTTGAACAACTTCAAGTAAGTGAACCCGACATTGCGCCACCTACGGTGTATCGCACGCTGTCTGCCCTCACCGATCAGGGGCACGCGCACCGGCTGGAATCAATCAAGGCGTTTGTGCCGTGTCGCTGTAACCACGTCGAAAGCGTACCCGTCCTTGCCATCTGCGAAGACTGCGGATCGGTCGAGGAACATGACGGAAGCGATCTTTTGCCGACACTCACGCGCCTCACGGATCAAAGCGCCTTTCAGGCCGCGCGCCATATTGTTGAAATTCACGGGCAATGCGGCACCTGCGCAGACTGACCTCTCTTTCTCAAAACACGGATAGATCATGAAACAAGCACTCTCCCTTATCGCGCTCGTCGCAGCCCTGCCCGCCCTTGCCGAAGAGACCCGCCAGCTTGACGCCCATGAACATGGCGTCGGCACGCTGGACATCGCGATTGAAGGCAGAACCGTCGGCATGGCCTTTGAAGCACCGGGTGCGGATATCGTCGGGTTTGAATACGCAGCAACAAGCGACGCCGATCGGGCGACGATTGCGCAGGCGCTCGCCACACTTGGCGCGCCGCTTGATCTGTTTGTGATGCCTGACGCGGCGGGCTGCACTGTGGTCGATGCCAAGGCCGAGCTTGAAGGCGAAGATGGGCATGACGAGCACGAAGAGCATCACGATGGTCACGATGACGACGATCATGAAGAGCACGCCGAGCATGATCATGATGACCATGGAGATGATGATCATGCGGATTACGCCGACGACGCCGGCCACACGGCGTTCCATGCCACCTACAGATTAACCTGCGACACGCCCGACGCGCTGACCGCCATCAACTTTGGCTATTTTGAAACCTTCCCCAACGCACAAGAGGTCGAGGTACAGATCATCACCGCATCAGGCGCACAGGCCTTTGAAGTCGAACGCGCAGCCCCCCTGCTTGATCTGGGGCGTTGACCAAAAGTGTCTGACGCGGTTCTCGAACTCTCTGACGTTTCCTATCGTTGGCCGGGGCGGGCTGGTTTCGCGCTGGCCGTGCCTCACCTAAGGATCGCAAGGGGTGAATCCGTGTTGCTGCTGGGCGAGAGCGGATCGGGAAAATCGACGCTGTTGTCGCTGATCTGCGGAACGATTGTGCCGGATCGGGGCAAGGTCAACATCGCGGGGCGCAACATTACCATGCTGTCAGGTGGTGCCCGCGACAAGTACCGCGCCGAACATATCGGCGTTATTTTTCAGCAGTTTAACCTGCTGCCCTTTGGCTCTGTCGCCGATAACATTCTGCTCCCCCTTCGCTTTGCCCCGGCGCGGCGCAAAGGCGTGCATGCCCCCGCAGCTGCGGCGGCTGCGCTTTGTACCGCCCTTGGGTTGCCCGACGATGTCTTGAACGCAAAAGCCACGGCGCTAAGCGTTGGGCAGCAACAACGCGTCGCTGTGGCACGCGCACTGATTGGACAGCCACCGCTGATTATCGCCGATGAACCAACCTCGGCGTTGGATGCCACCAGCCAAGCAGCCTTTCTTGATCTGCTGTTCGCCCAGACCGAGGCCCATGAAACAACGCTGTTGATGGTCAGCCATGATCCCCGCCTTGGCGCGCGGTTTGATCGGGTGATCAACATGGAAGACATCGCCCATGCCGAAAGGACGGTGTCATGATCTTTAGGCTCGCCATTGCGTCGCTTTTTGCCCGTGCGCTGACCGTTGGTATGACGATCCTCGCCATCGCTTTGTCCGTGGCGCTGTTTCTGGGTGTTGAAAAGATACGGACAGGGGCCAAGGCCAGCTTTGCCGATACGATCTCGGGCACTGATTTGATCGTTGGCGCGCGGTCGGGGGCGGTTCAGCTGTTGCTGTATTCAGTCTTTCGGATTGGCAATGCGACCAACAACGTAACGTGGGAAAGCTATCAGGACATTGCGGCGCGCCCTGATGTCGACTGGATCGTGCCAATCTCGTTGGGGGACAGCCACCGCCAGTTCCGCGTGATGGGCACCACCCAAGCCTTTTTCGAGCATTACAAATACCGGCAAGGCAGAGCGCTGGAAGTGGCAGATGGTGTCATCATGGATGACCTTTTCGACACCGTCATTGGGGCCGATGTCGCCACAACATTGGGCTATCGCATCGGGGATCCTATCGTCGTGGCGCATGGGCTGGCGTCCTTTACCCAGCACAAGGATCAACCGTTTCGCGTCTCGGGTATTCTGGCCAAGACCGGCACACCCGTTGACCGCACCGTGATTGTCAGCATGGAAGCGATCGAGGCGATCCACGTGGACTGGCAAAGCGGCGCGCAGGTGCCCGGCAGGTCAACGCCAGCCGATGTGATCCGCGAGATGGACCTGACCCCGAAATCGGTGACCGCCGCGCTGATCGGGGTGGAAAGCCCCTTGCAAACCTTTGCGCTGCAGCGGGCCATCAATGAATACCCACAAGAACCATTGCTTGCCATCCTGCCCGGCGTCGCCCTGCAAGAATTGTGGGGAATTGTCGGCATCGCCGAAACCGCGCTGCTTGCGGTGTCGGCCATGGTGGTCGTTACCGCGCTGATCGGGATGATGGCCACGATCTTTTCCAGCCTGAACGAGCGTCGCCGCGAGATGGCAATCTTTCGGGCCATGGGCGCGCGGCCCTTTACGATCCTCAGCATGCTCGTGCTCGAGGCGATGGTGATGGCGGCCGTTGGGGCCATGCTTGGTCTGGTGTTTTTGTATGTCGGGCTGACCGTCGCGCAGCCAATCCTCGACGCCTCTTACGGGTTGTGGTTACCGATTGAAGCACCGACGCTGCGCGAGCTTTGGGTGATCATCGGTGTCATCTGCGCTGGCGCAATCGTGAGCCTTTTGCCCGCGTTGAGGGCTTACAGAATGTCTGTTGCTGATGGTATGATGGTTAAAACCTGATACTCACCATAGGGGTTATGCAATGTTAAACCGCAGAACTGCATTGATGCTTTTGTCTGGGGCGACCCTCGCCCCCAAGGCGGGTTTTGCGGCAACGCCCCGGCAAATCATGTGGGATGATCTGATTCCGCCCGGCCTCCCCTATGCCGAGATTATCGGCGAAGGCGAAATCGACGCGATCAATGACACGTGGAACCCGATATACGACGCCAATGCGGTCAAGCTGAACGAGGCCCTGAACGGGGCCTATATCACCATGCCGGGTTTCATCATTCCCTTTGATATCAGCGCCAAGGGCATCACCAGCTTTATGCTGGTGCCTTATGTCGGTGCCTGCATCCACACGCCGCCCCCGCCTGCGAACCAGCTGGTCATGGTCGACAGCGCCAAACCGTGGCCGGGCGATCAGCTTTGGGATGCCGTTTGGGTGACCGGCACGATGCGCACGCAATTGCAATCGACGAAACTCGGGCAAACCGGGTATTCACTGACCGCCGACGATATGAAGGTTTTCGAATGGTGAAACGACGATTGCAACGCCGCACCGTTCTTGCCGGACTGGCAACAACCATGGGTTTGCCCCGCGTGGCACAGGCTCAGGATTATATCGACCTAGAGTGGGAAGACCTGCTGCCAAAAGACCAAGCAACCTTGCCCAACGCGCTGCGCAGTTTGCTGCCCCATGACGAAGATATGATGCTCTCGCGTGAACAGCCTGCTTCAACGGGTGTCAGGACCGACTGGAACGGCCAGATCGTGCGCTTGCCGGGATACATCGTGCCGATTGACCATAACGGCACCGGGGTTACCGCCTTTATCCTCGTGCCTTATGTTGGGGCCTGCGTGCACGTCCCGCCGCCGCCCGCCAATCAGTTGGTCTTTGTCACGACCCCCACCCCTTATGAAAACAAAGGGTTGTTCGAGGCCGTGAATGTGATCGGTATGTTCGGCGTCTCGTCCGTCTCGACCCAGCTGGCGGAAATTGGCTATGCATTATCCGCCGACAGGATCGAGCCTTATCGCAGCTAATGCATATACCAGCCGGGGTCGCGCAGTCGGCGGTTGCCCTATCGACTTAGGCGACGTGTTCGATGGTGATGCTGTTTTGCTCGGTATTCTCGCTGCTCTTTTCGCGGCGATCCGTGCTTGGCATTTTCAGGGTGAACGTGCTGCCTTGATCGATTTTACTGGTCAGCGACAAGGTCCCGCCATGCAGCGCGGCCAGTTGTTCCGAGATCGCCAAGCCAAGGCCCAGACCGCCGCTTTTGCGTGACATAGATCCGTCAACCTGCTGGAAACGCTGGAAAACCCGCTCCATATTCTCTTCTGAAATGCCGTGGCCTGTGTCTGTTACATTGAAAACAATTTGACCCTTTTCACGCGTCATCGCCAAATGGATTGTCCCCGTATCGGTGAATTTGATCGCGTTGTTGATCAGGTTGTACAGGATTTGCTTCAACCTGACTTTGTCAGCAACCGCCTCGGCGGTGCTGTCGCCTTCATAGCTCAGCGCCAACCCTTTTGCTTCGGCATTGGGCTGCAAATCCTCAACGACCGAGCGGGCCAATTCGTCCAGTTGCAAAAGCTGCATGTCCAGCTCCAACTTTCCACGGGCGACCTTGGTCCAGTCCAGTAAATCTTCGACAAGGCGGATCATGTGCTGCGCGGAATCCGCGATCCCCGCCCCTTGTTCCGAGATGAAGTCTTGGTACTTCTTGATCGCGCTGGTGACTTCAGGGCTTGGCGTACCATCGGCGCTGATCGCTTTGGCCAGCTGTTTGGATTGGGGCAGCCTGTCACTGTTCCGCATAAAGGTCGCGCGCCCGAAAATCACCGTCAACGGGGTGCGCAGTTCATGGGACACGTTGTTCAAGAAATCAGTCTTCTCGCGGTCTGCGGCCTCGGCCACACCTTGCGCATGTTTTTCGGCGCTGACGTCTGTCCAGATACCCACGGTATAGCCGTGCGGGGTCTTGGCCTCTGTGACCTTCAGCCAAAACTCATCGCCGATCTGCTGCAGAAAGGATTCACCGGGATTGCGGAAATTTTCCATCCGGTTTTTGATCCATGTCTCCCTTTCCATGGGGCCAAGCGGCGTTGGCTGATGGGTCGCGGAAATGCGAGCCAATTCATCCATCGTCATGCCCGGCACAACCAGATCGGCAATATCGCTATGATAATCTAGGTATTTCTGGTTCACGATCATCAGCCGTTCTTTGTCGTCAAAGGCAATGAATCCTTCGCTAATACAGCCAACTGCTTCGGCCAGTAGCGCATGCGCATCGTCCTTTTTCACCGCAAGCCTGCGATAGGCCGACAACACGACCAGCAAAACAACTGCGGAAAACAGGGAAAAGGCCACCAAATAGCTGCTTTGTGGCGAATAGGATGGCCAGCCGTCCGCAGGCCGCGCCATCGCCTGCCAGCGGTTACCCAGCATGCTGAATTCGACAACGACAGGTTCAAAACGCCAAGACACACTGCCATTCCCGCTGGGGGCCACCGGCAAACCCGAGGCTGGTATCTCGTTCAGTTCAAACAGGTATTTTGATGCATCGCCAAAATCATGGCGTTCGGGGCTGAGCAGGCTATCGGCCTCGACCACGATCGAGATAATCCCCCAAAAGTGATCTACGTCCCGATCCGGACGGGGCAGAAAAACAGGATAGCGCAGGATATAGCCCGCGCCGCCGCCAAGCAGGGGCATCGGCCCGTCAACGACAGCACTTTGCCCCCGATATGCCCGCGCGACACTGGCCATCTGTTCGGGCACTTGCCAATATTTCAGGCCAATTGCTGTTTCATCATCGCCCAGCGGAAAACTATGGGTAACCTCAAGCCCCGGTGCCAAGGCAACCGCGACAATTTCTGGCGAGTCCTTTTGGAACTGCTCGACGGTTTTGACGACCTGCGCATCAACGTCCCCGCCAGAAATGCTGAGTATATTTTCAATTCTCTTTGCGATCAGAACGGTTTCAAAGAACCGCAGTTGAACCTGCTCGGCCGTCGCGTATAGCCCGTTTTCAACGTCGCGTTTTACCGTCGCCAAGTGGCTGTCACGGTCCAGTTTAATGATGGTATAGCCGATGCCCGACACACTGCCGATCACGATAACGGCCATCAAAAGAAATGATTTTGAAGCTAAATAGTTTTTGAATCTATTGATCATATTTGTAGAATTCCCTGTAGAGGCTATGGAATATTTGCCGTCATATCCAATTTGATTGACGGTCTTCTTTCCTCCGTAGCCTTCCCCCCCACCGTGATTTTGGCATTGCCAAATTCTGGGCATATTTTCTGCACTATCTCGACCAGCCAGATAATGCGTATCTTCGTTCATTTAACAATCTGTTTTATAAGTATTTTTAGCCGCCCCAGAGATCGTATTGCTTGGATGTCGTGCGAATCCGCATCGTTAACCGGCGGTACGCTCAACAATTCCATTTCGTTGAAAGGCCAACCGGGCCGAAACCGCAACCATAACACGAATCTCAAAATGCCCGAGACATCCGAAGATCCGCAAACCATTGGCTGATTTATAGCATCCGGTTCGCCAAAATCCAAAACATATTCAGTGATTTGGCGTCATTTTCGGGAGGCCGCACTTGACCCTACGTAAAACCGTCTAACGTGCGATCACAATGTCAGCGCGCAGACCACCAAGCCTCTCTGACACCCCCAAACGCAGCACGCCGCCATGAGCGCGCGCAATATCGGTCGCAATCGCAAGACCAAGACCAACACCACCTACGTTCTGGTTCCGGGCCGGGTCCAACCGCGAAAACGGGCGCACGGCCTCTTGGCGGCGCGCCTCGGGGATGCCGGGGCCATCATCCTCGACCCGGATACGCAGGGTCTTGTCGGTCAGCATTACGGACACCTCGGCCCGCGTACCGTACCGCACCGCGTTCGAGATCAGGTTATCCACCGCCCGCAAGATCGCCCCCTTGCGCAAACGCACCGTCCCCGCACCGTCCCCTTCTGCGGGAAGCAACGTCACGTTGCGTCCTGCCCGTTGCGCCTCGGCCACGGCACCTTTCAGCAAGACATGTGGGTCCAGCTTTTCAAACTCGCCCTCTGCGGCACCTTTGGCGAAATCAAGGAACTCATCCAACATCCGCTGCATATCATCGACATCCTGCAACAGCGGGCCGACTTCGTCGTTGTCCATCATCGACAGGCTCAGCCGCATGCGCGTCAGGGGGGTGCGCAAATCGTGGCTCACCCCCGACAACATCAAGGTACGTTGCTCGATATGCCGTTCAATTCGGGCGCGCATGTCGACAAATGCGCTGCCCGCCGCGCGCACCTCGACCGCACCTGCGGGGTTATAGGGAATATGACGGCCCCGACCGAATGCCTCTGCCGCGCGGGCCAAACGTTTGATCGGTCGCAATTGATTGCGAAGATAAACAAACGAAATCAACGTCATCAGGAAGCCAAAGGTAAAGGTGTAGACAAACAGCTGATGCGGGTTCGCCGCCGAAATGCGCCGCCGGTCAAAGCTGATCCTGATCGGCCCCATATCTGTGTCGGCAAACAAATGCACCGCGCCCGGATCGGTCAGATCAAGCGCTTGAAAACCGGACAAGCGCGCGTTGAACAGCTTGATCATCACGCGGCCCGAATAGTCATACCATGAAAGGGTGTTCTGGCCGGGCACCTCATCCAACGAGACCGGAGCCACCCGCATCATCAAGGGGGCCAATTGCGCATTTACCATCGGTGCAATCGCTTCGGGTGATCCGGCATCTTCGACCACGTTCAGCACCAGCGCCACCTCGCGCAGAACGGTGGTGGTCATCTGGGTTGTCACCCCTTCATAGTTGCGCTGCGCAAAGATCACCGTCACCACCAGCTGCAAAATCACAACCGGCAAGAGCAAGATCAGCGCCGCGCGCCCATAGATGCCACGGGGCATATATCGTTTGAGCCAGGTAAAGAACATGTTGTAGACCTTAGCCAGACCCCTGCCCCTACGAAAGGCCAAACCATGCTGCCCCCCGATGACTTTGACCCGCCCGTAGGAATCGCCGAAGGTTTAGAACCCGGTTTGCGTAGAATTGTGGCCGATAACCCCTCCCCCATGACCTATCGGGGCACCAACACCTATCTGCTTGGATCACGTGGGCTGGCGGTGATTGATCCCGGCCCAGCGTCGCCGACGCATCTGGATGCGATTCTGGCGGCCGTCGCGCCGGACCAGCACATCAGCCACATCATCGTCACCCATACCCATCTTGATCATTCCCCCCTTGCACGCGATCTGGCCCAAGCATCCGGCGCGCCGATCCTAGCCTTTGGTGATGCGTCAGCGGGCCGGTCATCTGTTATGACCCAACTGGCCAAAGGCGCACAGATCGGTGGCGGCGAAGGCATCGATGAAGATTTTCGCGCCGACCAAATCGTGCAGGACGGCGACCATATTCACGGCGACAGCTGGTCCCTAGAGGTGATCCACACCCCCGGCCACATCGGCAACCACATCAGCCTTGGCTGGAAGGACGCCTGCTTTACCGCAGACCATGTGATGGGCTGGGCCAGCTCGCTTGTGTCACCGCCCGATGGTGATCTGACCGATTTCATGACCTCTTGCGCGCGGCTACAAGACCGCGACTGGCGGGCGTTTTACCCCGGTCACGGCGGCGCAATCGACGATCCGGCGGGGCGCTTGGCCTGGCTTGTCGCGCACCGCCAATCCAGGGAGGCAGACATTTTAACGGCCCTGTCCGCTGGCCCGGCAACCGCACATACACTCGCGGCGCAAATCTATACCCAGACACCGCCCGCCCTTCTGGGGGCCGCCACCCGCAATGTTCTGGCCCACCTTGTTGATCTTACGGGAAAAAATCGGGTTTCGCCTGTAAAAACCCTCTCTGCGGACGCTGAATTTAGGCTGATCTGAAATCAATTGTGAAAAAGCTGGAAAAAACTGCCCAAACCCACTGGACGGCACAAAATACCACTGCTATATCGCCCAGACCGTTCCGACGTAGCTCAGCGGTAGAGCAGTTGACTGTTAATCAATTGGTCGTAGGTTCGATCCCTACCGTCGGAGCCATAAAAAGCCACTAAGCTCAATAGCTTGGTGGCTTTTTTGGTTTTAGCGACATGCTCATCATTTTGACGGGGCGACAGCGGTAAGAACCGAACGGTCGAGCTGTTTTGTTTAGGCTTGGCCCTTAACGCTTTTGGGCCGGTCCACATATGTGTGAACCGGCCCAAAAGTCTTCACGGCAACACCCCCTCAGAATAAACCAAGCAGGCAGTAGCTATGCCAACGGGAGATAAAACCGTTTCTTTTCAGCCCTACGCCGCGCGGAGGGTATAGTATACGCCGGTCGGATCTTGCCCCTTCAACGCGTCAGCGCCATTTTTCTGGACGCGAGCCAGAACGTCCGGATCGTGCGCGATCAGCTCGTAGTGGACCAATCGCGCCATGTTCTTGGGCGCTGCGGGGCGGTACGGGCCGGCCCAGATGTTCATGGCCAAGCGGTGTGAGTTTGGCTTGCCCGCGCCCATATCGGCAAAGCCCCAGCCCTCTAGCGTCAGGTGCCGCTCGAACCCGAGGGTTTCGAACCACTTCAACGCAGGTTCGATGCTGGGTACTTTGAAATGCAAATGCGCAATATATGTGTCATCCGGCAATGGGGCCATCAGATCGGCGCCCTTTGCAGGGTCAAGTTCGGCCCCCACGTCCAGAGGGCCACGCCCGCTGTGCGGACGGCCATCAACGTCATATAGGATCAACCCTTTGGACATGTCACCAAAGCTGCCGAACCGCTCGGGCGTTTCTAGGGTGATCTCAATCTCAAGCCCGTCGGGATCGGTCAGATATAGCGATTTGGCCATCAAGTGATCGGTCGGGCCAACCTGTATGTTCATGTGGAGCAAACGGGCCAGAATTCGGGAAAAATCAAGCTGGCTGCGGACGCCAATGGCGACGTGATACATGCCTGTATAGGAAGGTGCGACAGGCTTTTCCGCCCCTGAATGCAGAATGAACAGCGTCTGCTTGCGTGTGCCCAACGCGATGCCGGGTGCGGCGTGATCGCGTTCAATCAACCCCAAAGCAGTTGTCCAGAACCAGGCCGCCCGATCAATGTCGGTCACTTGAAGCTCGATAACACCCCACGACAGGCGGTCGGCTTGTGGGTCAGGCACCGTGGTCGGGCCGCTGGTTAGGTCTGTCATTTGGGGAAATCTCGGATAAAGGGGGCTTTTGTGGTGCCGCGCCCCGACGAAACATGCCGGGGCGCAGCGCGGGATCAATCAGCCGCGCGGTGTGATGGGTGCCTTGTTGGTACGGCCCCAGATCACCAAAACGGCAAGCGCAAACAGGATCACGTTCATCGGCAACACTTCGAATTCGCCGCGGACGCTGTGCAGGCCAAAGGCGAAAACCATGATCACGGCCAAGCCAAGCGCCGCCAGTTTGGTAAGGCGGGGCATAATGCGCGTTGCGGCTGGCAGGATAAGGCCAATTGCGCCCAATACCTCGGCCAGACCGATAAAGCGGATCAGGGCCACAGGCGTGTTTTCGGCCCAAAGCATCCCCATTGTGACCATTTCAGCCGGTGCCGTGGTCAGTTTCATAAACCCGGCCATCAAGAACATCGCGGCCAGTGCCGCCTGCGCCACCCAAAGGCCAATGTTCCAGCCTTTGCTGGGCGCTGTCATCTTTGCATCAATCGAAGCCATATTTTTCTACTTTCCTAAAGCCGCCCAAGCGGCGGTACATGTGTTGATGGTCGCATAACTAAGCGTTTTCTTTCAGATGATCATTGGTGTATTATTTGATGAACCATTAACTGTGGGTTGATAATCATGGACACCCTTCTGAGCCTCCGCGTGCTGGCCGAAGTCGCCGAGCACAAAAGCTTTTCCGTCGCGGCCGACCGGCTGGGGCTTTCGCCGGCCATGACCAGCAAACATGTGCAGCATATCGAGGCGCGGGTGGGTGCGCGTTTGCTGAACCGCAACAGCCGCAATGTCAGCCTGACCGAAGCCGGGGCAAAGTACCTGTTGACCGTCCGCCCCATGCTAGAAGGGTTGGACGAAGCCGAAGCACAGCTAAGGACAGACACCCTATCCCCCCAAGGCAGGTTGCGCATTTCGATCCCCATATGGATGTGTACCCCCGCCTTTGCAGCGGTGCTGGCCGCCTATCATCGGGCGAACCCCCATGTGATCCTTGATTTGGACCTCAGCGGTCGCAAGACCAACATGGTAGAAGAAGGTATCGATTTGGCGCTGCGGGTCGCGTTTAAGCTGGATGAGGGGCTTATCGCGCGCAAGCTGACCGGGATTACATTCAAACTGGTCGCATCGCCCGATTTTCTGGATCAGTTCACCCGCCCGCAAACACCGGAGGACCTGACCGACGCACCCTTTCTGGCCTATTCTCAGGTCGCAGCGGACGGACGGCTGCGTTTCGGCGGTGAGAACGGCATGGATGTGAAAATGACGCCCATGATGGTCAGCGGCAATGAAAGCCTGCTTCATCTATGCGCAACTGCCGGCATGGGCTTTGCCATGTTACCCGACTGGTTGACCCGCACGGACCTTGAGGCCGGGCGATTAGAGGCGGTGCTGCCACAGATCGATTGGCCCACGCTGCAAATGCACGCGATCTATGCCGACCGCAGCTATATGCCGGCCAAAATGCGCAGCTTTCTGGATTTTCTGGCTGGCCCTGAGGGGTTGGCGTCCGCTTGGCGGTAAATTGGCGCTGTTAGACCGCTATTTCAGGACAGTGGTTCGCGCACGCATGCCGTTTCAGCCAGCCAATTGCGCAGGTTCGACGTCGGCGTCATCCACCAGCTGGAATTCAACATGGAAGGTCGACCCAACACCGACCTCACTGTCATAGAAAACATCCCCAGACATCTGCTGGGCAAGTTTCTTTGAAATATGCAGACCAAGCCCCGACCCTTGCGTCGACGATTGCCCGCCATTTTTGACCTGTTCAAAATGGCCGAAAACCTGGCTTTCCATGCCGTCGGGGATACCGCGGCCTGAATCCTTGATCGACAATCTGGCGCGCCCGTTCTCGATCCTCAACGCTCCTTCGACCACGCCATTCTCCTTGGAGAATTTGATGGCATTGGAAACGAGGTTATCGACGATTTGACGCAAGGCAAATGCGTCCCCGACAATGATGGCCGAGTCGTCGTTTTTCGCGGTGACAAAACGCACGCCCCGCGTTGACGCGAACATCTTGTTTTCCTCAAGGCTCTCGTCCAGCAGATCGGCAAGGTCCACGTGCTTTTCATCCAGGGGCAAGGCCCCGATGTCGATCTTTTGCGCCAGCAGGATATTATCAACCAACCGCGACAATCGCACGCCGTTGCGGTGGGCGATCTCTAGCAGGGATTTCATAGGGGCGGACACATCGCCGAACCGGTCGCTTAGCGCCAGCGCCAAGCCCCCGGTAAGCGAGGTCAGCGGCGTTCGCATCTCGTGGCTGACCACCGAAATAAACTCGTCCTTACCCTCATTCGCCTCGTCTGCGGCTTCCAGGGCCTTCTCTAGCGCCGCGCTGATGGCCATACGGTCGGTGATGTCGACAAAGGTAACGCTCCAGCCAAGGATGCCACTGGTCGGATCAAGCGGGCTTGCGACCTCCTGAATTCTTGGCTCATAGAAGCGTTCGCCAATCTGAAGGTTTTCGACTTCTGCCGAGACATTCGAACGTTCGATGTTCTTTAGCACGTCGTTCAGCAGGTGACCTGCCCCGTCATGCAATCCGCTGCGTTTCGCCGCCGTATTCATCTGCACGATGTTGTAGGTTCGATCAATCAAAACGACAGGTTCGGTCATCGTATCGAACAAGATCGACGGCCCCACAGTGGCCATATCCAGCGTTTTGTTCATCACAAGCAATGAGCTAAACGCGATGACGGCAAAGATGAACATAAAGGCCGTGGGATCGAGGCCGAAAATCGTGAAGCCCAACGTGATATAAGCCACATTTGTCGCCAGCGGCGTCAGCGTCACCGCGACCAATGTGCCCAGCAGCGGCCAGGCGGAGTATTCGGACCGGAAAAACCCCCGCAGAAGACACCACAGGGTTGCAAGCACGAAGGAATACATCGTTGCGATGATCGCGTAAAAACCCGGCCCGTGGACATAAGTGACGTGGTCCTGCCCCGGCAACATCCGTGTCGCTTCATCATAGACAAGGTGATGCCACTGGTTTGTCGCGGCAAAGGTAAAGACAGAGATTGTGACGACGAGGGGCACCAAATAATACTTGGGTTTTCTGACCCAAGCCGCGTTATCGACATAGCCAAAAACAAAGAAACACCACGCAACCGGTACGGTCGCATTGCCCAACCACGCCAATACGGCCAGTTGGAACTGACATTCAAAATCGTCCGAGGCAGCTTCGGCACCGACAACGACCAGCGTCCAGATCAAAGCAACAAAAGCCATTGCATAATAAGGCTTTGCGCTAAATCTTTGGAATTTCAACATCCACACCATGACAAATGCAGCCACGGCACCGACACCAAGAACCCCCAAGAAAATCGGGTTCATCAGTATTCCATCAAAGCATGTCATCATCGTTTTTGCCTAAACCTCAACTTTTCAGGCGATAAAAATCACGCGGTTGTGGTCAAAATTTGACCTAAGCAAGACGATAGCGACCCGCTTGTGTAGAAACCGTTTCAAGTGATCGCCCTACCAACCTTCGTTAACATAGGTCAGTGCGATTAGCCAAGTTGGAGGTGTTAAAAATTTCTATTTAAAGTTGTCAGTCAAATATATATGTTCGGCGGAGCCTAACCCATTCTTAACTATGGCGCAATTGTGTCATTTGCCTTTGGTAAAGCTCTCATAATTGCGCTTCCATAGCTGGCCAGCGGCCCCTTTCAGGGGTGGCAAAGCCAGACACCAAAATGGGTGTCACGGTGCCGCAAAAGCCATTGAAACCCAGCCCTTTCGTCTCATGGCCATTCCGCAAAAGACACCTCTTCCGACCGCGACCGCCAGATCGGCGTAAAGGTGCGTCTGAACTGGCTTGGGGCGAGCTTTTCATGACGCCGGAAAAACCGCGTGAAATAGGCGGCGTCGTCAAAACCCAGCTTATAGCCGATTTCAGCCACCTGAAGATTGGTCGTGACCAACAGCGCCTTGGCTTCCTCTACCAATCTACGCTGAATATGCTGGTGCGGCGGAATGCCTATGGCGCGGCGCACTGCTTCGTTCAACCGGTCACGCGAGACGCCGATACGCGATGCGTATTCGCCAACCGTCCAGTGGTTTTGCAAATGAAGCTCGACCAGATTGAAGAAGTTATCCGAAATCCGGTGCGGTGGCGGTGCGGTCGCCTGAAGCGGCGGTGCCGCAGCGCGCCAAATTTCGATCAACAGCAGCGACACGCAATGCAGTAATACCGTCTCGGCCCCCGGCTCCATATCGTGGGTTTCGGTTTCGACCTTATTGAACAGCCCGACAAGGGATTCCATCATCGGCTTGGGCAGTTCTGACAGGAAAATACGGCGGCTAACCACTTGACGCACATGGGCCGAGATTAAATCCGTCGGCAGGGCGCGGCCCAGAATGCGTTCGGGGATGCGGATCAAAAAACCGCGTGTGCCCGCCGCCAGCGTAATGCGCGTGGACCACCCCGTTGGGGCCCAAATAATGCAGGGGCCAATCACGTCACGCTCGATCTCGTCTGATACGAAAACCCCCTGCCCCGAGACCAGCAACATAAAGGTCGCGCGCCCGCCCGAGGTCGCAAATTCCGTATTGGTCAGGGCGCTTTTGATGCGCTCTGCTTGGATGGTTTGACGTTCCAAAATCGATGACTTCCTAGATCAGGCGGGTATTTTCCCGTCAAAAGTACCATTGTTCCCTCAAATTGTCTATTATCCTTGGCCCTCACTGCGCCTACCCTTGCCACACGCACCGCGTGGGAGAAGCGCGGAATCGGGGGGGAGGACGGTCGATCAGGCCGTAAAAACCCCGTGACATATTGGGAGGAATACCATGAAGAGTTCGTTTGAGGGGGCCGTTCGCGCGGCCCGCCATCTCACCACATGTGCCGTTGCGGCACTTGCCATTACAGCAGGCGCGACCAGTGCCATCGCACAAGACCGCGACAAGGTTACCATCGGTTACGCCATTTCGAAATCAGGCCCCAACGCGGGCGGCGCAGACATGACGGTCACGCCAAACTACGAGCTGTGGATCGCAGAAGTGAACGCGGCTGGTGGTCTTAAGATGCCAGACGGCAGCCAGTTGCCGATCGAAGTGGTCGCCTATGACGACCGGTCATCCGCCGAAGAAGTCGTGCGCGCGGTCGAACGTCTTGCGACACAAGACAAGGTGGATTTCATTCTGCCGCCTTGGGGCACAGGCTTTAACCTTGCCGTCGCACCTTTGATGGCCAAATTCGGCTATCCGCATCTTGCCGGTGCCGCCGTGACCGACAAAGCGTCTGATTTTGTCAAACGTTGGGATACCAGCTTTTGGTTCATGGGCGGCAGCGCCGATTACGTATCGGCCTTTACCGACATCCTTGTGGCCGAACGCGAGGCCGGGCGCATCAATGACAAGATCGCCATGATTTCCGTTGCCGATGGTTTCGGCATCGATCTGGTCAAGGCCGCGCGCCCCAGCTTTGAAGCGGCGGGTTTTGACATCGCTTATGACAAAACCTTCCCCCCTCAGACATCGGATTTCGCCACGATTGTTGGCGAAGCATCCAATTCCGAGGCGGACACCTTTGTGGCCTTCACCTATCCGCCGCACACTTTCGCCCTGACAAAGCAGGCCAAAGTGGCCAGCTTTAACCCGCCTGTGTTCTATCTGGGTGTGGGCGCAGGGTTCCCGATCTATCCAAAGATCGCCGGTGGATCTGTTGAAGGCACCATGAGCCTTGGCGGTATCGATCCGAACAACAAGCTGAATGCGGATTATCGTAACAAGCACCAAGAAGTCGTTGGCCGCGCGCCTGACTACTGGGGTTCCGTGCTGATCTACGCATCGCTTCAGATTTTGGAACAGGCGATTGAACGTGTAGGCTTGGACAAAGCCGCCGTGGCCGAAGAGATTTCGACAGGAACCTTCTCGACCGTGCTGGGTGCGCAAACGCGCCTTGAGGACAACCAACTGCGTGCGATCAACTGGGTTGGTCAATGGCAGGACGGCCAGTTCGTTGCAGTGTCCAAAGACGGCGGCAACGGCACGGCTGCGGTCAAACTGCCCAAGCCCGACTGGGAATAAACCCCGGTCATAGCTGACAAAAACTAAGCTGAAGGCGGCGGGATGTCTCGCCGCCTCGCTTTCAAACAAAACTGGACAACTCATGCTTGAACACGTCATCAACGGGCTCGTGCTCGGTGGCACCTATGCGCTTGTCGCGATGGGGCTGACCATGCAGTACGGGATCGCAAGGATCATGAACCTCAGCTTCGGGGATACGATCATTGCTGCCTGTTTCGCTACCTACGTTCTTTTCTCGACCTTCGGGATCAACCCCATCGCGGCGCTCTTGATCGTCCTGCCGGCCAGCTATGCGCTCAGCCTTGGCATCTACCGCGTGATGATGAAACCGCTGGTCGCCCGCGCCCCTGACGAAGGGGCCCTCGAGGTGGACAGCATCCTTTTGACCTTTGGTCTGTTGTTCGTGATCCAAGGTATTCTTTTGATGATCTTTGGCGGCGGCTACTTCAGCTACAGCTTTCTGAACACACCGGTTAACGTGCTGGGCACGGTGGTGGCAGGCAACAGATTGCTGGCCCTTGTTCTAAGCCTTTTGATCGGTGCTGCGCTGGTCGTGGTTTTGTACCGCACCCGCTGGGGCATGATCCTGCGCGCCGTGGCACTGGCCCCCAAAAGCGCGCCGTTGTTTGGCATCGACACCGACCGCGCCGCGCGTACCGCCTTTGCAATCGGCGGCACGATGGCGGCGACGGGGGGCGTTGTCGTATCAATGTTCCAGACCTTTACCGCCACGGCAGGTGTGGTGTTCACCATGAAAGCGCTGATCGTCGTCATTCTGGGCGGCAAGGGCAGCATCCCCGGCGCAATCGCTGCAGGGCTGCTGTTGGGTCTGGTTGAGACCTTTGTCGCCGCCTATGTCGATCCCGGTCTGACCTTGGCAGCGGTCTATACCGTGTTTCTTTTGCTCCTTTTGGTGCGGCCCAACGGCCTGTTTGGAAAGGCATAAAGATGAAAACCTCTTCTGCATTTATCTTGGCGGCTGCTGTTCTTGCCGTGCTCGCCTCGGCGCCGTTTTTCCTGCCTGACTATTGGACGGGTGTGTTGCTTGGCATGACCGGCTACGTGACGCTGGCCACCGCTTGGGCGCTGTTCTCGGGCCCTACGCGCTATGTGTCGCTGGCGACGGTCGCCTTTTTCGGGGTCGGTGCCTATACGGTCGCGGTCCTGAACGAGGTCATGCCCTATCCGCTGGTGCTGGTATGCGCGGCGGGCATCGGCATGATCATGGCCTTGGTTGTCGGTCTGTCCACCTTGCGCCTTGCGGGCGTCTATTTCGTGATCTTCACCTTTGGCCTTGCTGAACTGGTGCGCCAAACCGTCAGCTGGTGGGAGGTCAACATCACCTACACCATGGGTCGTTATGTGTTCTTGCCTTTCGAGGGCCGCCATATCTATTGGCAGTTGCTCGCCTTGGCTGCGGTGACGTTCCTCATCTCGTGGGGCATCGGACGTTCGCGTATCGGGCTGGCGCTCAAGGCGCTTGGCGATGACGAAACTGTAGCCGCCCATGCGGGTGTCGACGTCACGCGGATCAAGCTGTTCCTCTTTGTGATCTCGTCCACGATCATCACCCTTGTTGGCGCTATTCAGGCGCCGCGCTGGACCTATATCGAGCCGTCCATCGTGTTTAACCCAACGGTCAGCTTCATGACGCTGATCATGGCGCTGCTGGGTGGCGCGATGCGGCTTTGGGGGCCACTGGTGGGCGCTGTGCCGTTGTTTCTGCTCTTTGAATGGCTTTCCGGCCGCTTTCCAGATCACTTCTCGATCATCCTTGGGCTGTTGTTCATCCTCATCGTTTTTGTCATGCCGAACGGCGTTCTGGCCAAAATCGATGACCTGCGGAAAGGAAGCCGGACATGAGCGCGCAGCTTGAAATCAAAAACCTGCACAAACGCTTTGGCGGGCTGGTTGCGGTCAATAACGTGTCGTTTGATCTAAGCCCCGGTGAGGTTGTTGGCCTGTTGGGGCCTAACGGGTCCGGCAAGACCACGGTAATGAACATGATCTCGGGTGCATTGCCCTGCGATGGTGGCACGGTGCGCATAAACGGCACCGACATCACCAAGATGAAACCACATAAGGTGGCCAAACAGGGCGTCGCACGGACGTTCCAGCTTGTGCGCCCCCTGCCCACCCTGAACGTGGCCGAAAATGTGCTGCTGTCGCTGGCCTATGGCAAAAAGCGGCATTGGGGCCGCGAGGCGCGTGATCTGGTCGAAGAAAAGCTGGCCTTTGTCGGGCTGGCCGGACGTGGCGACGAAAAGGTCAGCAACCTGACCTACATTGACCAAAAACGGATGGAGATGGCCCGCGCGCTCGCCTCTGAACCGGATCTGTTGTTGCTGGATGAATGGCTTGCGGGGTTGAACCCGTCCGAGCTGCGCATCGGCATCGATCTGGTGCAGCATTTGCAAGGCCAAGGCATGACCATCTTGCTGGTTGAACATATTATGGAAGCGGTGCGCGCGCTTTGTTCGCGCTGTATCGTGATGAGCGCGGGCGAGGTGATTGCCGAAGGGCCAAGTGCGCAAGTGCTGCAAGACCCCGCCGTGATCAAAGCCTATCTGGGGGACGACCATGCTTGAGCTTAAGAATATGACCGTCCGCTACGGCAAACATCTGGCCGTCGATAACGTCAGCTTTTCCGTCTCCAAGGGCGAGGTCGTCGTGGTGCTTGGGGCCAATGGTGCCGGTAAATCGACGATGCTGAAAGCAGTGGCCGGCATGGTGCCCGTTGCGACTGGATCGGTCACCCTTGATGGCGAGACGCTGACCGGTGTGCCAGCCCATCAGGTGACGAACAAAGGCATCGCACTGGTCCCCGAAGGGCGCGGCGTGGTGGGTCGTATGACGGTCGAAGAAAACCTGCGCCTTGGCGCGACGCCCCCGCGTGCACGCGCCTTTGAGGAAGACACGATTGCGCAGGTCTTTGACATCTTTCCACGGCTGAAAGAACGGCGCGGGCAATTCGTTCACACTATGTCGGGGGGCGAACAGCAGATGGTCGCCATCGGCCGCGCGATGATGTCGAAACCCGACTTTCTCTTGCTGGACGAACCGAGCCTCGGCCTCGCCCCGATCATCGTCGGGGATATGTTCAAGGCCCTCGCACGGGTGCGCGAAACTGGCGTTGGTCTTTTGATCGTCGAGCAAAATGTGAAAATCAGCCTGCGTTACGCGGATCGCGGCTATCTGCTAGAGGCGGGTCGCATCACCGGCTCTGGCACTTCGGATGAATTAATGAACGACGCGGCTGTCAGACACGCCTTTTTGGGCGGCGATATATAATGGAGAACAACATGAGCGTTTTGGACCTTTTGATTGAGGGTGAAAAAGTAAAAGCCACAGGTGGCCGCACCTTTACCCGTAACAACCCCTTAACCGGCGAGGTGGCGACCGAGGCCGCAGCCGCCACCGTCGAGGATGCCAACCGCGCTGCAGATGCCGCCGCACGTGCCTTTCCCGAATGGTCGAACACCGGCCCCGCAGAGCGGCGTCGCCTGCTGCTGGCCGCCGCAGATAACCTAGAAGCGCGGGGGGGCGACATTGCCAAGGCGATGGCGGACGAACTGGGGGCCACAGCGGCTTGGGCCGGTTTCAACGTGATGCTGTCGGCAGGTATGCTGCGCGAGGCCGCGTCGATGACCACCATGATCAAAGGCGAAGTCATCCCGTCGAACCGTCCCGGTTCGCTTGCGATGGCAATCCGCCAGCCCGCCGGTGTGGTTCTGTCTATGGCACCGTGGAATGCGCCCGTGATCCTTGGTGTGCGGTCCATCGCGATGCCGCTGGCCTGTGGCAATACCGTCGTGATGAAATCGTCCGAACTCTCGCCGCGCACCCATGCGCTGATCGTCGAAGCGATACAGGAAGCAGGCTTTCCCAAGGGTGTGCTGAACGTGTTGTCCAACGCCCCCGAAGACGCCAGCCAGATTGTCGAAGCGTTGATCGCCCATTCCGCTGTGCGCCGCGTGAATTTCACCGGCTCCACCCGCGTTGGCCGTATCATTGCCAAGCTCGCTGCCGAGAACCTGAAACCCGCCCTGCTAGAGCTGGGCGGCAAGGCCCCGATGATCGTCTTGGACGATGCCGATCTGGATGCCGCCGTCGCCGCCGCCGCCTTTGGTGCCTATATGAACCAAGGCCAGATTTGCATGTCCACAGAACGGCTTGTGGTGCACGAAGCCATCGCCGACGCCTTTGTTGAAAAGCTCGCCGCGAAGGTGCGCAGCCTGACCGTGGGCGACCCCCGTGAAGGCAACACTGCATTGGGCTGCGTGGTTGATATCGGTGCCGTGAATCGGGTGATGTCATTGGTGCGCGACGCCGAAGAAAAAGGCGCGAAAATCGTCGCAGGCGGCCATGCCGAGGGCGTACTGATGGAGGCAACGTTGATCGACGGCGTGACGCCCTCCATGCGGATTTACACCGAAGAAAGCTTTGGCCCCACCGCATCCGTTGTGCGTGTCAGCAGCATAGACGAGGCCGTGCGCGTCGCCAACGACACCGAATACGGTCTGTCGGCAAGCATCTTTGGCCGCGATACCGTGCGCGCGATGAATGTGGCCAAGCGGATCGAAAGCGGCATTTGCCACATCAACGGGCCCACCGTGCATGACGAGGCACAGATGCCGTTCGGCGGGGTAAAAGACTCCGGCTATGGCCGCTTTGGCGGGATTGCCGCAATCGAAGAATTCACCACGCTGCGTTGGATCACGATCCAAGACGGCCAACCACATTACCCGATCTGATGCCAAATCCCATGTTCAATCTTGAGGGAAAGGTCTGTGTCATCACAGGTGGCGCAGGATCATTGGGGATGGCCGCGGCCCGGCTGTTGCGCGAACAAGGTGCACGTCTGGTGTTGATCGACCTTGATCTGCCAGCGTTGGAAACCGTGGCGCAGACCGCCTTTGGCGCGGTCCCTGCCGAGGTGTTGTGCCTTGCGGCAGATGTGTCGGACGAAACCCAAGTCCGCGCGGCCATCGCGCGCACGGTCGAACATTTCGGCGGTATTGACGTGCTGTTCTCCAACGCGGGCAACTTTGGCACGGTGGCACCGATTGAAGACTACCCCACCGAGGTTTTTGACAGCGTTCTTGCCGTGCATGTGCGGGGCGCGTTTTTGATGTCGAAATACGCGGTGCCGCATATGCCTAAGGGCAGCACTATCGTGTTCACGTCTAGCGTCGCTGCCACGCGCGGCGATCCGGGCGTCTATGCCTATATCACCGCGAAACATGCGTTAACGGGGTTGATGCGGGTCCTGTCAAAAGACCTCGCCCCGCGCGGTATCCGGGTAAATGCGATTGCACCCGGCCCGATTGGAAACGATTTCCAGCAGCGGGTCGAAGACGGGCTGGGTGCAGAGATTGGTCGCGACGGGACCGAGTTCTTTAATGAAATGATCCCCATGGGCCGTCACGGCACGGCGCAGGAAATCGCGGCCTCCGTGCTCTACCTCGCCTCGGCACAGTCGGGATTTACCACGGGTCATTTGTTGATGGCCGATGGCGGCATGTCGGTGTGATTATGTGCCGATGGATGAAAGGATAAACAGATGAGCGAACTTGGCTCCATCACGGCGGGCGGCGCGATCTTTGGCAAGCTCAAGGCGCTTGGCGTCGATTATGTTTTCACCAATTCCGGCACAGATTTCCCGCCCATCATCGAAGGGCTGGTCGAAGCGCGCCGCGCCGGGATCGACCTGCCCATACCCGTGACCGTCCCACATGAACATGCGGCGGTGTCGATGGCGCATGGCTATTGGCAAATCACAGGGCGGCCACAGGCGGTTTTGCTGCACACCAATGTGGGTCTGGCGAACGGGGCCACGGCGGCAATCAACGCGTGGTGCGACCAGGTGCCGATGATCTTGATGTCAGGTCGCACGCCCGTGACCGAACATTCCCGCTTTGGCGCGCGCACGGTGCCCATCGGCTGGGGGCAAGAAATGTTCGATCAGGAATCGCTGATCCGTGAAACAACCAAATGGAATTACGAGCTGCGCTTTGCCGACCAGATTGCAGAGCTGATGGACCGTGCCTGGGCCATCGCCAATTCGACACCGAAAGGCCCCGTTTACCTAAGTCTTCCGCGCGAGGTTCTGTGCGACCCCTGCCCTAATGCGGGCCTTGACGCGCCATCACGCATGGCACCCGTGATTACGGCCCCCGATCCCGACAGCTTGGTGCGGGCGGCCTGTGCGCTGATGAAGGCCGAAAACCCGCTGATTATCGCGCAGCGCGGTGCGGGGGGCGCAGCTGGTTTCGCGGCCCTTCAGGCGCTTTGCTATCAATACGCCCTGCCCCTGTCGCATTACTGGTCAAACCAATTGGCGATCCCGCTGTCGCACCCGATGCAGGTCGGCGCGGACCCTACCCCGTGGTTGGAGCAAGCCGATGTCGTCTTGGTGCTGGATGCGCTTGCCCCGTGGTTTCCGGACAAGGTCACCCTGCGCGATGATGTGACCGTGATCCAAGCCGGGCCAGACCCGCTGTTTTCGCGCACGCCGGTGCGCAATTTCCCCGCGGCGGTCACCTTGGCCGGGCCGGTCAAGACGGTGATCAAAGGGCTGGCGCATAAGATGGCCGTCCTAACACCTGACGACGCCAAGATAAGCGCGCGGCGAGATCGCATCACAGCAGCGTCCGACAAGACACGGACGCAGGTGGTGGACCATGCCAAAGCAGGCTGTGCCGCGCCGATGAGCAAAGACTGGGTCAGCCATTGCCTTGGGCAGGTGATCAAATCGCAAACCGCAAACGGACGCCGCGCCACCGTTTTTCACGAGCTTGGCTGCCCCCTGTCACCGCTTGATCTGGAACAGCCCGACAGCTATTTTCAAGAGCCGCATTCCGGCGGGCTTGGCTGGGGATTGCCTGCCGCGATTGGCGCGCAGATGGCCGACCCGGACCGGTTGATTTTCGCCACCATGGGGGATGGCAGCTATATGTTTGCCAACCCCACGGCCTGTCATCTGGTGGCCGAGGCGCATGAGCTGCCCGTCATCATTCTGGTACTCAACAACGAGGAATGGGGGGCCGTGCGCCATTCGGTCGAGGGGCTTTATCCCGACGGTGCCGTGCGCGCCGCCAATGAGGTGCCGCTGACGTCACTGCGCCCCAGCCCGGATTTCACCCAAACCGCCAGTGCCAGCCGCGCCTATACCGAGACGGTCACCGATGGCGCAGACCTGCCTTCCGCCCTTGAACGTGCGGTTTCAGTGGCCATAAACGAGCGTCGGCAAGTGTTGCTGAACATCGCCATTGCGCGGACGGCACCGCACTAAACCTAAAGGATTCGCAGGCCTTGTTGCCCCAACGCTAGGGTGCGCCAAAAACCGAGTATGTGGCCGCGCAACTGCCCTTAAGGTTGCACGCCTTTTCACATCATCTTCGCGCCTCAAGCTCTTTATTTCATTCACAAAATCACCAATTCAAACAAATGCATTACCCACCTCTTGATATTCCCGACTAAATCTATAGGGAATCTGCCAAGCGGCGATGGGACGATCCCCCGTGGCTTGTTAACGAAAGACTTTCCTAGGGGAATTGGGATGAACAAAACACATGCGTTTGCTTGTCTGGCTATGGGTCTGGTGCCCGCTGCCGGCCTTGCTCAGAGTAACGAAGACGGGGCATTTTTGGGGACAATCGTTCTATCGATGCCAACAGTGCCCGGACTTGAAGAGGATGCGATCTCGGTCACCAGCGAAGGCATTGCGCTTAGCAACCCCGCGGACCTGTCCGAGCTTTTCGTCGCTGAACCGACCATCGCCGTCGGCAGCTCAATCCCTATGTCCCAAAAAGTCTATGTAAACGGGATCGAAGAAAACAACCTTGCGATTTCCATCGACGGCGCGCGTCAGAACAACAAGGTTTTCCACCACAACACAACCACATTGATCGACCCCGCCCTGCTCAAGGCGATCCGCATCGATCCCGGCGTGGCACCTGCGGACGCGGGACCGGGCGCTCTGGGTGGTGCCTTGGCCTACGAGACCAAGGACGCTGCCGATCTTCTTGAGCCGGGTCAGACATCCGGCGGGATGTACAAGTTCGAATATGACAGCAACGGCGACATCTTCTCGAACAACATCACGATGTTCGGGCGCAACGGCAATTTCGAATATCTTGGCTTCCTCAAGGCTGCCGATGGTGGTCTGCGCGAAGACGGCAACGGCACAGATATCCGCGGGTCCGGCACGGGCCTTGTCAGCGGGCTTGGCAAGGTCGCCTATGAGACAGAGGCCGGCGAACGGGTCGAGTTTTCTTATGAGCGCGTCATCGACGACGAAACCCGCCCCTACCGTGCCAATATCGGGCTCATCACCGCAGGGCGGCCCCTTCCGGCAGAACGCCCCTATGAGCTGGACCGCACAAATGTGGTGCTAAGCTATAGCGACACGACACCCACAGCCATGTGGGACCCGACGATCCGGATCGCCTATAGCGCTACGGAATTGTTCAATGACGAGAGCAATCTTTCGACAAACACGACCACGCGCGGCCAAACGAAAAGCCTGAACGGCGAGATTTCAAACCGCTTTAAACTGGGTTGGGGCGAGCTTAACGCCGGTCTCGACTTCTATGACGACGAAGGCGATCTTGAATACCGCGTACTGGCAAGCACAGCACCTGTCACCCCTACGGTGGAAAAGCTGCGCAACATCGGTCTTTTCGCCCAAGCCCGGATGGAACCGAGCGACCGGTCGCGCCTTTCCTTTGGGGGTCGTGCTGATTTCCAAGACTTCGAAGGCACAAACGGCTCCAAACAATCGGAATCCGGCCTGTCGGGCAACATTTCCGGTGAATTTGACGTCACGGATCAATTCACAGTCAGCGCGGGCTATTCCCACGTCTGGGGTGGTTTGGAACTGGCCGAGAATTACATTCTCAACGCCAACTGGACCTATCCTGCCGAAGGGATCACACCAACCACCGCCGACAGCACCTACATTGCTGCCAACTACACGATCGGTTCCTGGATCATCGACGGCAAGATCTTTGCCACCGATATCGACGATGCCCGCGCGGCCAGCTATCGCAACGGGCCTGCGGTGTCGGTGGACGTGCAGTCGCGTGGTTTTGAACTGGGTCTCGGCACCGCATGGGAGGATGGTTTCTTTCGCGCCGGATTTGCGCGGGTCGATACAGAAATCAACGGACGCCCCTCGGATTCCTACACGGGCAACTACCTGACCATGCCTTTGGGTGATTTCCTGACCTTCCAAGTCGCACACCGTCTGAACAACGGTCTGCTGTTGGGTGGCGACGTACAGGTGGCGTTTGATTACGACAACACCTACGATTCCGATACCGGCACCCAAGGACCCAAGATTGACGGCTATGCGGTTGCCAATGCCTTTATGGAATATTCCCCCAAACAACGGGAAAACCTGACCCTGCGGGCAGAGGTGAACAATATCTTTAACGAGGCATATGTGAGCCGCGCCACCTACGGGCAGGAATTCGGCACCGTCGAGTCGCTGTACGAGCCGGGCCGTTCCATCCGCCTGAGCGCCGAGTTGGTTTTCTAATCACTCTGAGAAAAAGGGCCGGAGGCAACTCCGGCTCGAACCCGGCGCGTCGCAAGATGCGCCGGGTTCCGCTGTTCTCGGGGACGGTCCCTTATTCGGTCGTCCACGTCATGTTTTTGTCTGTTTCGCGAAAGGCGAATTTTTCCAGATGCCGGTCAATCACATTATGAACAATGGCGACTTCCTCGGGGTCTTTGACGGTGCAGGTGACGGTCAGCCCGTCGGCGTCGGCGGTCATATGCGCGGTGCCCATCACGAACGCGACCCAGCCCTTTTCCGCATCGAACGAGGTCTCGACCTTGTGCCCGAAATGTTTGCACAGCTGTTGCAGATATTTCGACCCGTTTTCAGTCCGGTAATGTCCTGTGGTTGTTGGCATCTTGAGCACTCCAGTTGTAAATTGCCCCCAATGCCTAACCGCGCCTGCTCCGCTCGTAAACCCGCCTCATCTGTCACACAAGGACACCCCGCATGCTTAGGATAATCGGCCTGCTGGCCCTTCTCTTTGCCCTTCCCGCCAACGCGCAGACCGTCACGGTGCAAACCTTTTCAGGCCCCGCCGAGGTGCCCGTAACGCCACAAAAAATTGCCGTGTTCGATCTGGCAGCTTTTGACAGCCTTGATGCGTTGGGCGTGCGCCCGCAGGGGTTGGTACGTCCGGTATATCTCTCATATCTCGAAGACGCTGCCGCCCCCACCGAACCGGTCGGATCGCTGTTTGAACCGGATTTCGAAGCCGTGTTCGCCATGGCACCCGATCTGATCATCGCCGGTGGGCGCAGTTCGGAACATCTGGCGGATCTGGCGCGGATCGCACCGACGCTGGACATGACCATCTGGGCTGATACCGTCGAGGATGGGCTGGCCCGACTGGCCGCCTATGGCACGATCTTTGAAAAAGAGGCCGAAGCCGACGCGCTAACGCAGGCCTTTCGCGCCAAGCTTGCCCAGACGAAATCCGCCCTTTCAACCAAGGGCCGCGCGTTGATCGTGATGACCAATGGCCCCAAGATCAGCGCCTATGGTGCGGGCGGTCGGTTTGGCTGGCTGCACGAGGCGCTGAACCTGCCCGAAGCGGTGGAACGCGTGGAAACCACCACCCACGGCGAGGCGATCAGCTTTGAATTCATCCGGCAGGCCGACCCCGACATTCTTTTTGTGATCGACCGCATGGCGGCAATCGGTCAGGAAAGCGAAGGTGCCCAAGCGACGCTGGACAACGCCTTGGTGCATGAAACGACCGCGTGGAAAACCGGCCAAGTGGTCCATCTCAGCGCCGCACCGATCTATATCGCCGGGGGTGGTATCCAGTCGATGACCCTGACCCTTGACGAAATCCTCGCCGCATTGGCAGACCAGTAGAATGATGGCAATCGCACTTGGTCTGGCGCTTGTGCTGCTGTCGATCACTTCGCTTTTTGTCGGGGTGATCGACATCTCCTTTGCCGCACTCTGGTCCGATCCCGGCGCGGTTGAGCTAATTGCCATCAGCCGCGCGCCACGGACCATTGCGGTGGTGATTTCCGGCGGTGCCTTGGCCGTCAGCGGGGCGATCATGCAGATGTTGGTGCGCAACCGCTTTGTTGAACCGATGACCGCCGGCACCGGACAGGGCGCGGCACTTGGCATTCTGCTGGTCACACTTTTCGCGCCGGGGGCGTCGATCTTGGTACAGATGACGCTGGCCTCGCTCACCGCGCTGATTGCCGGTGCGGGTTTTCTGGCCATCGTGCACCGTCTGCCGCCGACGCAACCATTGCTCGTGGCCCTTGTCGGCCTGATCTATGGCGGCATCATCGGGGCCTGCGTCACCTTTGTCGCCTATCAGGCCGACCTGCTGCAATATGTCGACATCTGGATGAACGGCGAATTTTCCGGCGTGCTACAGGGGCGTTATGAACTGCTCTGGCTCGTGGCCCTTGTCGCGGCGCTGACCTATTTTGCGGCGGATCAATTCGCGATCATCGGCATGGGCCGCACGGCCAGCATCAACCTCGGGCTGAACCACGGCCAGACCACGCTGCTGGGCCTGCTGGCTGTGTCGATCGTGACGGCGCTGACGGTGGTAACCGTTGGCATGATCCCCTTTGTCGGCTTGGTCGTGCCCAACATCGTCGCGCGGATGTCGGGCGATAACCTGCGCCGAACCCTGCCGCTTACGGCAATGACAGGTGCGGTGCTGGTGCTGGCCAGTGACATCCTAGGGCGCATCCTGCGCTACCCTTACGAAATTCCTGTCGGCACGATCTTTGGCGTGATCGGTGCCTGCCTGTTCCTTTGGCTGCTTTATGCCCCGAAACGCCATGTTTCATAAGCGGCTCTTCCTACTCGCAACGGTGCTGGCCCTTTGTGTGGCCGGGTATCTGTTGCTGGGGTCACGGGGCAACTGGGGCTTTGTGCTGGCGTTCCGCACCAACAAGCTTGCCGCGCTGCTGCTGGTCGCCCTGTCGGTGTCAACGGCCACGGTGCTGTTCCAGACGGTCACGCGAAACCAAATCCTGACGCCTGCGGTCATGGGGTTTGATGCGCTGTATCTGCTGATTCTCACGGTGCTGGTGTTTATGCTGGGCGCGCAGGATTTCGTGCGCCTGCCTGAGCTTGGGCAATTCCTGCTGAACACCGTGCTGACGATGGGGGCGGCGCTGGCGCTTTTCGGCACGCTGCTCAGCCGTGGCGGAACCGACCTGTTCCGGATGATCTTGACCGGGATCATCTTTGCCGGCCTTTTTCGGTCAGTCACCAGCTTTCTGCAACGGCTGATCGATCCCAATGACTATGTCGTGGTGCAATCTGCATCCTTTGCGCGGTTTTCGCGGATCGACATCGGGTTGCTGACCTTGGCGGCGGTGCTGACCGTGGTGGCCCTTATTGCGGCTTGGCGTATGCGCCACAAGCTCGACGTGCTGTCCCTTGGCCCCGAGGCTGCAACCAACCTTGGCGAAGACCCGCGCCGGGGCATGTTCACGGTTCTGGTGATCGTATCGGTTCTGGTCTCGGTCTCTACCGCGTTGGTCGGGCCGCTGGCCTTTCTGGGGTTGCTGGTCGTCAGCGTGGCGCGCCAGATCACGCCGACCGTGTCCCATGCGGTGCTGCTGCCCTCGGCGGCTCTTGTCTCGGCCATTACTCTGGTCGGCGGCCAATTGCTGCTGGAGCATCTGTTGCAGCTTAGCACACCCCTGATCGTGGTCGTCGATGTCCTTGGCGGCCTTGTTTTTCTGACCCTACTTTTGCGGAGGAAACCGCGATGATCACCATTACCGGTTTGAACCATGACAGGGACGGCACCCCTACTCTGCGCGACATCAACCTGACCCTGAACGCCGGCGGCGTGACCGCGCTGATCGGGCCGAACGGGGCCGGGAAATCGACCCTGCTGGCGCTTATTTCACGGCTGATCCCGATCCAGCAGGGACAGATCACGGTGGATGACCTGCGCATCGGTGCCTGTGCGAATGACGTATTGGCGCGCAAGCTTGCCATCCTGCCCCAATCAACCGACGCCGCCCCCCTGCTGACGGTGCGCGAACTGGTCAGCTTTGGCCGCTACCCCTATCACAAGGGCCGCCCCACGGCCCAAGACCGCGAAAAAGTCAGCGCCGCGATTGAGGCTTTTGGGTTGCAAGACCTTGCCGAGCGGCGGCTTGATACGCTGTCTGGTGGGCAGCGCCAGCGCGCGCAAGTCGCCATGACCTTTGCCCAAGATACCGATTATATCCTGCTGGATGAGCCGTTGAACAACCTCGACATCGCGGCGTCCCGCGCGCTGATGGCCGTGCTACGCAACCTCGCCGCGCAACACGGGCGCACCATCGTCATCGTGCTGCACGACATCAATTATGCCGCCGCCTATGCCGACCAGATCGTCGCGATGAAAGATGGGCGCATCGCGGCAACCGGTACACCCAGCGATATCCTGAACGCAGAACTGCTAAGAGAGGTCTTCGACACCGATCCCGTGGTGCATCGCATCGGCGATAAGGTGCTCGTCGAAGTTTAAGCGCGACCGACCACGCTGAGCGCCGCGGCCTTGGCCGTATGCGGCAGCACAGCAGATTTTACGGGCACCGTATTTTTGCGCAGTTTCAGCAGCAGCGTCGCGGTGTTTTTTATGCCGTGCTGCGCAAGCGTCGCAGGCAGTGACGCGATATCGCAGGTGGCGACGATCTGCGCGTCGGTTTGCGCATTTGCGACGATGGTAACGCTGATCAGCTCTGCGGCGTGCCGTGCCGACAGATATGTGCTGATCTCCGGTGCGGCGGCGACCGCCATGTAAAGTGCGACACAACTGCCGGGGCTAAGGTTTTTCACCGCGTTAGGTATCGCGGACCCGTCTGTAAAATGCCCAGTTGTCAGGATCAGCGTGTCAATCGCCTCTCTCTCCGTCAACGTCTGGCCCACAGCCGCTGCGGCACCGCAAGCCGCGGTCACACCGGGGACGATTTCAAACGGGATATCGGCGTCACGCAGGGCGTCGATCTCTTCCAAGCTGCGGGCAAAGACGCCCGGATCGCCGCATTTCAACCGAACCACGCGCGCCCCGCTTTTGGCAGCGGCCAGCATCGTTTGGGTGATTTTCTCTTGCGGCCAGCTGTGGCATCCGGGTCGCTTGCCGACATAGACACGTTGCGCATCTCTTCGGGCCAGCTCTAGGATTTCAGGATCAACCAAGCGGTCGTAATAGATCACATCGGCCTCTTGCAGCCGTTGTACCCCGCGCAGGGTAATCAGGTCTTTGGCACCGGGGCCAGCACCAACCAACGCGACGCTTCCGCCGGTGTCATGTTCAAAATCACCCGTGGCGATGGCCTGCTTGATCATTTGCGCGGCCTCACGCACGCCGCCGCTTGTGTATTTGCGGCGCGGCGCATCGCCAAAGACCCAACGCCACAGGTCACGACGCAAGCGCGGCGCAAGATGCTGCGCAGCACTGGCGCGCAGCCGTCCGGCAAGGGCAGCCAGATCACCCAGATTAGGCTCCAACATCTGTTCGACCTGCGTCTTGATCTGACGGGCCAGAACCGGGGCCGTGCCCTCTGTACCAATGGCAACCACAACGGGGTCACGATCCACGATGGACGGGGTGATTGCATCACATAAGGCCGGCTGGTCAACGACGTTCACGGTCGCCCCCGCAGCCTTGGCCACACCATGCAGTGCGCTGTCTGCCCCCGGGCATCCGGTTGCGATGAAAACCAACGCTGTCTGTTCAAAATCGCGGGCGGTGATGGCCCCGCGCTCTTGCGTGATCCGGCCAGAGGCCGCCAATGCTGCCAGCTCGTCGTCAAGCATGTCGCTCAGCACAACGATCTGTGCGTCGGTCTTAAGCATCAGGCGCGTCTTTTGCGCGGCCTGTTCACCGCCTCCCACAATCACGACCCGACGGCCCGCCATCTTGATAAACATGGGAAAGGTTTTCATGCGAGGCATCCTTCATATGCGGCGCGGTTCGACCACAGCGCATCCGCCGTGGCTTGGGCCTGCGCCAATGTTGCGTCGGGGTCGAGCGTCCAAAGCGCAAGTGCCGCAGTGCCCGTTACTGTCGCTTCGGCGAAAGGATCACGCGTTTCGCCCCGCCAAAGCGCCATGGGATCAACCGTTGCATTCTCTTCGTGCAAACGGCGGGTTTCCGACAGCAGCGCGGGCGCGTTGTGCTGGATATGCTGACCCGAACGCAGCCCGAAACAGACGATATCCTTGGAGGGATGCCGCTCGAATTCTCCGCCGCCGCCTTTGATGATGGTCAGGGTTTGCTGCCCCAACATCTCAGCCGCCTGCGCTTGCAGGCTGCGGTAAGAGGGGTGGAAAACCCCCTGAACGGTGGCTTTCGCGCGGGACGGGTTCCACATCCGCAGCACCGTGTTGATACAGGACCGAAGCCCCAGATCAGCCCGCAAACCCAGCAAGCCAAAGGCTTCGGGACATAGATTAGCCAACGGATCATAGCGCACTTGCGGCCCTGCCAGCGCGCGGATGTCTTGCGGGCGCATCGTACTACTCTGATAGGCGTTATGCCCGTGCATTGAGACCCGTACACCGCTTTGTGCCACCAGACGCGCCGCAAGCAGGTATAGCGGCGCGCCACGGCTGCGACCGGCGGCATAGCTGGGCCAATCCAGATCAGCGGCAGGCAACGCGCCCGAGACATGCGCGCGCAAGGCTGCGGTGAAGCCTGCAATCTCTTGGGGTTCCTCGCCCCGCAAGCGCAGCACCATAAGAAGCCCCCCGACGGCCTCGGGGGCGGCACGCCCTTCAAGGATCACGCTCATCGCTTCTTGCGCCTCATCCAGCGTCAGGGCGCGGGCGCGGCCCTTGCCTTGTGCGACGATCCTGACAAAGGGTGCGAGGGTCATTCTGCTGCCACCGGAACTGTGTTTTGGGCAATAAGATCGGCCAATTCGGGTTTGCACGAACCGCAGTTGGTGCCGGCGCATGTGACCTCGCCCAGTGCCTGAACCGAAAATGCACCGGCATCAATCGCCGCCTGCAACGTGTTGCGCCCCACGTTAAAACATGCACAAATCACGACGCCCGGATCGGGTTGATCTTGGCGCATCCGTCCGGCCAGCGCCTCAAGCGGCGGCGTGACTGTCCCCACATGCGAAATCGCGGCAGAGCGTGACAGGATCACCGGTGTCCGTGCAGCAAAGAACACGGCCTGTATCACGCCCTCGCGGTGCAGCGCGACACGGATCGTGCCATCCGCGCGGTCTTCAAAAACAGATGTTTCCGTGTCGGGTGAACGGATCATGGTGCCCAGCATTTCGGTCCAGCTGTCAGGCACCTCACTGCCTGCCATTTCGACCTGCCAACCGGTCGTCGTCCGCGCAATCGCGGCATAGGGTGTCTGGGCCTCGGGCTGATGCAAACACGCCAGAAACCCGTACCATTTTGCCTTAAACGGTTGAACAGAAACGTCGCCCCGCTTCAGTGCAGGCTGGCCGGAAAACGGGTCGGTCACGGGTGCCATAAGGGCATTGACCGTCGCACCCCGCGCCGTCTGACGGGTCCAGTGCATGGGCGCAAAAAGCTGTCCCTTTGCTACACGGTCGGTGACCAGCGCCCGCAGGATATTGCGGCCTTGCACGTTGTGCACCTCGACCAGATCACCATGGGCGGTGCCGATCTCTGCGGCATCAAGGGGATGTATCTCAAGATACGGCTCTGCCAAATGCGCGCCCAGTTTCGGTGATTTTCCGGTGCGCGTCATCGTGTGCCACTGATCACGGTTACGGCCTGTATTAAGGGTCAGGCCCGTCTGCTGCGCCACCGGTGCTTGAACCGGCAACATCCGCGCCTTGCCATCCGCGTGGTAAAACTGCCCGTCGGCAAAGAACCGTGTATCGTTGCGTGGCCATTGGGTCGGGATCAGTTTCGCATAATCAGCATCGGCAAAAATGCTTAGGTCCAGATCGCGGGCAAAGGGCCGTGTGGCAGCGTCCAGCGCGATGTATTCGGCAAAGATATCTGCGGGGCTGTCATAGGCAAAGGCGTCGGCGAAACCCATGCGCGCGGCCACATCGCTGATGATGCGCCAATCGGGGCGCGCTTCGGCGGGTGCGGGCAGAAAGGCGCGTTGCCGCGAAATCCGCCGCTCCGAGTTGGTGACCGTACCGTCCTTTTCGCCCCATCCCGTAGCGGGCAGCAGCACATCGGCCAAATCGCCGGTATCCGTCCGCGCCATAATGTCCGAGACGGCCACAAAGGGCACGTTTTTGATCGCCTGCGCGACATTCTCGGCGTTCGGCATTGAGACCGCAGGATTGGTGGACATCACCCACAGCGCCTTGATCTTGCCAGCCGCACAGGCATCAAACAGATCGACGGCCTTGAAACCGGCCTGCGTGCAAATTGTCGGGCTGTTCCAAAAGGTTTGTACGGTGTCGCGGTGGTCTGGGTTTTCAATATCGAGGTGATTTGCCAGCATATTCGCGAGGCCACCGACCTCGCGGCCGCCCATGGCATTGGGTTGACCGGTGACCGAAAACGGCCCGCATCCCGGCTTGCCAATGCGCCCCGTCGCAAGATGACAGTTCAGGATCGCGTTGACCTTGTCGGTGCCGCATTGCGACTGGTTCACCCCTTGTGAATACACCGTCACGACCTTTTTCGTGCCCGCCCATAGTTGGAAAAACTGTGCGATGTCTTCGGGGGCCGCACCGGACTGCAACGGATCACTGGCCCTCGCCGTCGCCAGCGCCGCCTGACAGCCGCCCACATGCGCGGTGACATACTCCATATCAAGCTGGCCCTGATCCGCCAGATACGTCAGCAAACCGTTGAACAGGGCCACATCGCCATCGGGGGCAATGCGCAGGTGCATATCTGCAAGATCGCAGGTCGCCGTTCTGCGCGGATCAATGTTGACGACGCGCATTTCGGGCCGCGCTTGCTTGGCCGCCGCGATGCGCTGGTACAGCACCGGATGGCACCACGCGAGGTTGGACCCGACCAGCACGATCAGATCAGCCTCCTCCAGATCGGCATAGGTGCCGGGGACTGTATCGGTGCCAAAGGCGCGTTTATGCCCTGCCACGGATGACGCCATGCACAGCCGCGAATTGGTGTCGATATTGGCCGCACCGATGAAACCTTTCATCAGCTTGTTGGCGACATAGTAATCTTCGGTAAGCAATTGGCCCGAAACATAAAACGCGACGCTGTCGGGGCCGTGGTCGCGGATCGCGTCGCTGAACGTGGTAGCGACCTGATCGAGCGCGCGGTCCCATGTGGCCGGCTGCCCCGCGATTTGCGGATGCAACAGGCGGCCGTCCAGATCAATGGTTTCGCCCAGCGCCGAGCCTTTGGAACACAGGCGGCCAAAGTTTGCAGGATGGTCCGGGTCGCCCTTGATGGTGCCATCGGCCCCGGCCAGCACACCACATCCGACGCCACAATAGGGACAGGTGGTGCGCGTCAGGCTCATGCGGCGGACCGTGCGGCCAGAAACGCGGCGTCAAGCTCGATCCGCCCGCCTGCGACACGTGCGGGATAGGTGCCCACCTGCCCTTCATCCGCACCCTGCGCTACGCCGGTTTCCAGCGAAAACACCCAGTTGTGCAACGGACATGTGACCGAGGAACCATGCACGATCCCCTCGGCCAAGGGGCCGCCCTTGTGCGGGCAACTGTTATCCAGCGCAAAGACCTCATCGCTGGCTGTGCGGAACACGGCGACACAGCCCTGCGCCGTCTTGACCACCCGCGCGCCCCGCTTTGGAATATCCTCTAGGGCAGCAATGTCGATCCACTTGCTCATTCCGCCGCCTCCAGATCAAAGCGCGCCAACGGCTGATAGCTTGCCGCCTTGTCTTTGGCATGGGCCGCCCATGGATCATGGCGATAGATGCTTTGGCTTAGCTCGAAACGTTCGACCAATGCCGCACTCCCTTCGAGGTCGTCTTGGATACGCTCTTTGATCCAGTCCAGCCCAACCTTGGCCATCCATTTATATATACGGTCCAGATACTTGGCGTTTTCGCGGTACAGCTGGGTCACGGCCTTGATCACCGCGATGGCCTCGTCCTCGGTCGCGACCTGCATCAGCAGTTCGGTTTCTTTGACATCCATACCAGCCGCGCCGCCGATGCTGATCTGAAAGCCGCTGTCGACACAGATCACGCCAATATCCTTGCACGTCGCCTCAGCGCAGTTGCGCGGGCAGCCAGAGACGCCGAGTTTCAATTTATGCGGTGTCCACGAACCGTGCAGGGTCTTTTCCAGCTTGATACCAAGGCCGGTGCTGTCTTGGGTACCAAAGCGACAATGATCGGTGCCCACGCAGGTTTTCACCGTGCGCAGCCCTTTGGAGTAGGCATAGCCCGAGACCATGCCTGCGTCGTTCAGGTCCTTCCAGATCGCGGGCAGATCCTCACCCTTAACGCCCAGCAGATCGATCCGTTGCCCGCCGGTCACCTTGACCGTGGGCACCATATATTTATCCGCCGCGTCGGCAATCGCGCGCAATTCGTCCGGCGTGGTGATCCCGCCCCACATGCGCGGAACGACGCTGAACGTGCCATCCTTTTGGATGTTGGCGTGCTTGCGTTCGTTGATGAAACGGCTTTGCGGATCATCGGCATAGTCCAGCGGCCAATCGGCCAGCAGATAGAAGTTAAGCGCAGGGCGGCAAACGTGGCAGCCGCAAGAGGTCTTCCAGCCGCATTCCTGCCAGACCGCCGGCATTGAGGTCAGGCGCTGTGATTTAATCATCCGGCGCACGTCCTCGTGGGTCATGTCTGTGCAGGCACAAATCGACGCGGCGGCAGGGAGCACAAAGTCATCCCCCAGCGTGGCGGCCAGAACCTGTTCGACCAACCCCGTGCACGTGCCACAGGATGCCGATGCTTTGGTGGTCGCTTTTATCGCCGCCAGATCGCCCGCACCTGCGGCAATCGCGTCTTCGATCTGACCTTTGCAAATGCCGTTGCAACCACAGATTTCCGCGTCACGCGGTAAGGCTGCAACGGCTGCGAGCGGGTCCAGCTGGGTTCCCCCCTGATAGGCCGGGCCAAAGATCAGCGTATCGCGCATGTCGCTGATATCCGTCTTGTCGCGGATCAGGCCAAAAAACCAGTTGCTGTCGGCGGTATCGCCATACATCACCGCCCCGATGACAATGTTATTTTCGATCACCAAACGACGGTACACACCACGCGCGGGGTCGCGGAACACGATGTCCTCGCGCCCTTCCCCATCGGCAAAATCACCCGCCGAGAACAGATCACACCCCGTCACCTTAAGCTTGGTCGACAGCTCTTTTTGCACAAAGGCGGCCTCGGCCCCCAGCAAGGTTTGGGCGGCGACCTTGGCCTGATCGTATAAGGGTGCAACAAGCCCGAAAATCGCGCCATCATGTTCAACGCATTCACCGACCGCCAGAATATCGGGGTCGGAGGTCAGCATTTGGTCGTCGACATGGATACCGCGCCCCACGGCCAGCCCCGCCTCGGACGCCAAGGCAACATTCGGGCGGATGCCCACGGCCATGACCAACAGATCGCAGGGCAATTCGGTGCCATCATCCAGCAGCAAGGCACGGACATGACCGTCTTTGCCGAGTATTTCTTTGGAGTTGGCGGAACATTTGATCGTGATGCCCTTATCAACCAACGCTTTGCGCAACAGATAGCCCGCCGCTTCGTCCAACTGACGCTCCATCAGGTGGCCCATGATATGGACAACCGTGACGTCAACACCGCGCGCCGCCATGCCAGCTGCCGCCTCAAGCCCCAGCAGACCACCCCCGATGACAACGCATGTGTTGTCTGGTCCAAGGGCCATCATCCGCTCCGTGTCCTCAAGATCGCGGTAGGCAATCACACCTTCCAGATCATGACCGGGCATCGGGATGATAAACGGGTTGGAACCGGTGCCGAACATCAGCTTGTCATAGGGCAGCACATCGCCATTCTGGGCCGTCACCGTTTTGGCCGCGCGGTCAATGCTGGCGATCCGTTCGCCAAAGCGGCAGGTCACATTATTGTCGGCGTACCATTGCGCGCTATGGGTCTCGATCTCGGCATAGGTTTTGTCGCCAGCCAAGACGGGCGACAGCATGATGCGGTTGTAATTGCCGCGCGGCTCGGCGTTGAACAGGGTCACCTCATAGGCGTCGGGTGCGGTTTCCAGCAACGTCTCCAACGCGCGTCCGGTGGCCATCCCTGCCCCGATGATGATCAGCATCTGTTTCATATCGTCACTCCGCTGCGATGGGTTTTGGGGCCGGGGTTTTGGCGTTTTTGGACGTGTTGCCATGCTCGTATTCCTCTAGGAAATCGAGAACCTCCTGCCGGTAGGTGTAGTAATCGGGATGCTCCAACAGCGCTTTGCGGGTGCGCGGTCGGGGCAGCTTTACATCCGTGATCTTGCCTATCGTCGCCTGTGGCCCGTTGGTCATCATGACGACGCGGTCGGCCAGCAAGATCGCCTCGTCTACGTCATGTGTAACGCAAACGGCGGTGACCTTGGTGCGCGACCAGACCTCCATTAGAACCTCCTGAAGCTCCCAACGGGTCAGGCTGTCGAGCATGCCAAAAGGTTCATCCAGCAGCAGCAATTTCGGCGAAAGCGCAAAGGCCCGCGCAATGCCGACACGCTGTTTCATGCCGTTTGAAAGCGACGCCGCATCCTTGTCCATGCTGTCGGCCAGACCGACGCGTTCAAGATAGTATTCGATCACGTCCTGCCGCTCTGCCTGAGAGGCCTTGGGGTATACTTTGTCCACACCGATGGCGACGTTCTCCTTGGCCGTGAGCCATGGGAAAAGGTTGGGCGATTGGAACACAACAGCGCGTTCGGGGTCAGCGCCCTCCACGTTCCAGCCGTCCAGCCGGATCGCACCCTTGGAAATCGGGTTAAGCCCAGCCGCCATGGTCAGCACCGTGGATTTGCCGCAACCCGAGTGCCCGATGAGCGAGATGAACTCCCCCTTGTTGACCTTGAGATCGAAATTCTCGACCACCGTCAGCGGCCCTTTAGGCGTTGGATAGACTTTGTGAAGCTGCGAGAAATTCAGATACCGCTCTTCAATCGGGCTGTGCTGTGCTGCGGCCACCGCACGTGGCACCGCGTGGATGGGCGTGACCCCCGGCAGGGTCTTGGTTTCTTCGACCTTCGCCTCGATCCCCACATCCATCAGGTATTTCGTGACGCTCGCCCGCAGCGCCTTGAAGGTATCGTCGTTGTTCATGGCCATCCGGTCACGGGGGCGCGGGATGTTCACCTCGATCGGGTCGGCAAGCGTCCCGTCAGGATTCAGCGGCACGATGCGGTCGGCCAGCAAAATCGCCTCGTCCACGTCATTGGTAATCAGGATGCAGGTCTTTTTATCCTGCTCCCAAATATCAAGGATCTCATCCGCCAGATTGGCCCGCGTCAGCGCGTCCAGCGCCGACAGCGGCTCGTCCAGCAGCAGCATTTCGGGGTTCATCGCCAGTGCGCGCGCTACGGCGACCCGTTGGCGCATCCCGCCTGACAATTCAGCCGGCCGCCGCGCCGTGGCGTGCGACAGGCCCACCATGCTTACGTAATGATCGATCTTCTCTTGCCGTGCGGATTTGGACAGCTTGGGGAACACAGCATCGACCGCGAGCCCCACATTGCCGCCCACTGTCAACCACGGCATCAAGGAATAGCTTTGAAAGATCAGGCCACGTTCCGGCCCCGGTTCGGTGATCGGCGCGCCTTTGAAGGTCAGGCTACCGCTATCAGGTGTCTCAAGCCCTGCGATCAGGTTCATCAGCGTGGATTTTCCCGTGCCCGAAAACCCGAGGATCGCAAGGAATTCCCCCTCTTTGACCTCGAGGTTGATGTTTTTAAGAACCTCGGCGCGGTGGGTGCCGACGCCGAAACCCTTGTTCACATTTTTGATGGACAGAATGCTCATGGTTTTTCCTTTATGCGCTAACGCTTCGCCGCTTGGCGCGGGTCACCGGTTTGCCGAGAAGGTGAACATGGATTGCAGCGCGTACATCACGCGGTCCAGCAAGAAGCCGATGATCCCGATGGTAAAGACAGCCACCATGATCTTGGCCAAGCTCTGGGACGATCCGTTCTGGAATTCATCCCAGACAAATTTGCCAAGGCCGGGGTTCTGCGCCAGCATTTCCGCCGCGATCAGCACCATCCAGCCCACGCCCAGCGACAGTCGCAGACCGGTAAAGATCAGCGGCAGCGCCGAGGGCAGCACCAGTTTGGTGATCTTGGTCCATGTGTTCATTTTCAGAACCCGCGACACGCTGACCAGATCTTTGTCGATGCTTGACACGCCAAGGGCGGTGTTAATCAACGTGGGCCAAAGCGAACACAGCGTGACCGTGATGGCCGAGATCAGGAAGGATTTGGAAAACATGCCATCATTGCTGGCATATACTGCCGAGACGATCATTGTCACAATCGGCAGCCACGCCAGCGGCGAGACCGGTTTGAAAATCTGGATCAGCGGGTTCAGGGCGGCGTTCGCCGTCTGTGACAGACCCGCCGCGATACCAAGCGGGATGGCAATGATCGACGCAATCAGAAAGCCGAAGAAAACCGTTTTGATCGAGGTCCAGATTTGCGCGTAATAGGTGGGCCTGCCAGTATAGACGCGCTGTTTGACGTCATCCGCGCGACCGTCCGCAATCAGTTTTGCGTTCCGCACATCCTGACGCTCGTAAAACGCTGCCGCTTTTTCACGTTCGCGGATAGCATCGGCGTTCAGGCTGATGGCTTGTTCCCAGACTTGCACCGGGCCCGGCACCGCACCCAGCGAGGTTTGTACCTTGGGGGCCAACGCACCCCATGCCAGCAGGAAGATCACAATTGCCAAAACAGGGACACCCAGCAAACGCCAGACTTCGCCGATCTGCGCCTTGGGGTTGTCGCCAGCGGCCGCTTTCAGGATCGGCGTAAGCCAGGCCAACCCCAGCACCTGAAACCAGTTGTCAGCCTTGTTGATGCGGGTGAAAAGGCGGGCGCGCTTGGCCTCTTTGTCCAAGGTGACGGCGGACAATGTATCGGGGTCGGTGACAGACATGGGGGGTATCCTGTGTTCTGGGCAAACATGGGGGGTGCCCCGCGCGACAGATGCCGCGCGGGGCGCAGGGCTTAGCCCTTGATCTGGTTGTCGATGATCATCTGGTCGCCTTTCAGGCCGATGGGCAGGCTATCAAGATAGGCGTTGGGTGCGCGCCCGTCGTAAGCGATGCCGTCAATGATATCCTCGGCAGGTGTTGGCGCTTTGAAGCCGTCGCTGTCCCATGGGAAATCCGCCGCGTCGGCCGTGCCCTCGTCCACCAGCATTTTCGCGGCAGCAAGGTAAAGATCGGGGCGGTAAACTTCCTTGGCGGTATCGACGAACCATTCATCCGACTTCGGCTCGGCGATCTGACCCCAGCGACGCATCTGCGTCAGGTACCAGATGGCGTCCGAGTAATAGGGATAGGTCGCATTGTGGCGGAAAAAGACATTGAAATCAGGGATTTCACGCTTGTCGCCCTTTTCGAATTCAAAAGTGCCTGTCATGGAGTTGGCGATCACTTCGTAATCCGCGCCCACATATTCGGACCGCGACAGCATCTCCACCGCCTCTGGACGGTTGGCGTTTTCATTCTCGTCCAGCCAGATCGCAGCGCGGATCAGCGCCTTGGTCATGGCCAGCGTTGTGTTGGGGTTCTCTTTGGCGAACTCGGCGCTGATGCCAAAGACTTTCTCGGGGTTGTTCTTCCACAGCTGGTAGTCGGTGATGACAGGCACGCCAATGCCTTTGAACACCGCCTGTTGGTTCCAAGGCTCGCCGACGCAATAGCCAAAGATCGTACCGGCCTCCATCGTGGCAGGCATCTGCGGTGGCGGCGTCACGGACAGGAATACATCCGCACCAATCTGGCCCGAGATGTCCTGATCAGAGTAATAGCCCGGCTGCAAACCGCCCGCGGCCAGCCAGTAGCGCAGTTCGTAATTGTGCGTGGAAACCGGGAAAACCATGCCCATGTTGAACGGGATGCCCTGGTCTTTGTAATCCTCAACCACCGGCTTGAGAGCCGAGGCGGAAATCGGATGCTGCGGGCGGCCATCATCCATCTTGGGCACATTCGGCTTCATCTTCTCCCAAATCTCGTTCGAGACGGTGATGGCGTTGCCGTTCAGGTCCATGGAAAAGGGCGTGATGATATGCGCCTTGGTGCCATAGCCGATGGTCGCGGCCAGCGGCTGACCTGCCAACATATGCGCGCCGTCAAGCTGCCCGTCGATCACACCGTCCAGCAAAACCTTCCAGTTCGCCTGCGCCTCAAGGGTCACAAACAGGCCCTCGTCCTCGAAATACCCGTTCTCATAGGCGACAGCCAAAGGAGCCATATCGGTCAGCTTGATAAAGCCGACGGTCAGTTCGTCCTTTTCAAGATCAAGCATTTCAGCATAAGCCGTGCTGGCCAAAAGGCCTGAGGCGACGAGCGTAAGGGGAAGTTTTCTGATCATCTTTGGTATCCTGTGTCTGGTTGGGGCTGTGTCGCCAAAATAAAAAAAGCCGCACGTAAGCATCACGAAAAATCCGTGTTTCTTACGAGCGGCTTTGCTCTTGGAAGGTTTCCACCATCATTGGCGGAAAGAATTCAGGCAGCAGTGCCCGAAACGTTGATTTAAGGATTTATCAATCCCGACGCGCGTTCAACAATTTTTCTGCACTGCCGCATGAAATTTCGGGCTTCCGCAGCAAACTGCACAATTATTCATCACCAGTTGCTGCAAAATCGAACATTCTACCGTCGAAAAACGCATCAGGGGCAAGAATCATCTGACCACGAGACGACGCAACGGCGGTCTTTTCGGCGATGGCCCCTTCGACTTTTTCCGATGCACCGGGCAGGTCCGCCCCAATCGCGCCAAGGTATTTGCGATACAGATCGCTGCGAAAGCACTGCTTGGCCAGCGCAATACCAGCGGCATCCGCGCCTAGCCGTGCGGCAATCCACGCCGCCTGACTGCGCCACGGGAAAGATGCGGCGTGATTATGAAACATCAAAAACTGGTCGACCATCACCGGCGAGCCGCCTTGGGTCAGCGTCAACAGCCCCGTAAGCGCAGGCTCGATCACCTCTTGCGACAGGTTCAGATGCTCGCTGCGCCCCAAAATCTCGACCGCCAGCGGTTTGTTCTTTTCGATGTCGAGCCATCGGGCGGATTGGTACACGGCCCGCATCAAATGCCGCGTGGGGTCGGGATTGTCGGCAATCCAGTCATGGCGCGCGGCCAGCACTTTTTCAGGCGCGAACCCCCAAACATGCCGCCCCGCCATCAAAATGCTGCCGACACCGCGCCCGACAATGGCACTGCCCCAGGGTTCACCGACCCAAAAGGCGTCGACATGCCCGTCGGCAACCGCATCGGCCATGCGCGGCGGCGGAACGGTGACCACTTCAACAGCAAGATCGGGGGCGAATTGGGTCCAGTAAGACAGCAACAACCGGTGCATTGAGAACGGGAACGGCACCCCGACGCGCAAGGGGCTGCCCCCACGCCCTGCCAGTGCGCGCAGCAACGCATGCGGATCGCCAAACGGCACAGGCCCCAGATCATGCGCCAGTTTTTGCGACACACCAAACACCGTGCCATTCACCGACAACCCCATCAGACTGTCGATTTTCGCAGGCAACCCGCCCAGCCCCAGCGACATCGCAACCGGCATCGGCGACAGCATCTGCGCCGCATCCAGATGCCCCAAGGCCAGCATATCGCGCAAGGCCGACCATGACGGCTGCCGGATCAGGTTAAGGTCCAGCCCCTCCTCAGCCGCAAAGCCCAATTCGCGCGCGATGATCAGCGGCGCGCTGTCCATCAGCGGCACATAACCGCAATTCAGAACGGTGCGGCTCATGTCAAAAGATCCGATGCTGTCACCAACGCGTGGGCCACATCAATCACCTTACGCCCCTGATCCATCGCCGCCTTGCGCAACAGCTTATAGGCCGCGTCCTCGGACATATCACGGCGGCGCATCAGGATGCCCTTGGCCCGGTCGATGGTTTTGCGATCCTCAAGCGCCTGCTTGGCCGCCTCCAGCTCTGATTGCATCTGCCGCATCATCTGGAACCGCGCGATCGCCGTCTCGATCACCGATTTGATGCGGTTCATTTGCAGCCCGTCCACAACATAGGCGCTGACGCCCGCAGCCAGCGCCGCTTGGGTCAAATCCTGGTCGGTCTGATCCACAAACATCGCCACCGCGCGCGATTTGGTATCCGACACCACGCCGATATGTTCCAAGGTGTCGCGATCCGGGTTGGCCATGTCGATCAACACGATATCGGGGGCATGTTTCAGGACCGACTGTTCAAGACCTGACACTTGGGCAATCGCATGCACATCGCTCCACCCTGCCTCAAGCAGCGCGTCGATGATGTTTTTCGCTTTGGCGGTATCTGCCTCGACGACAAGGATACGAAGATCTTTTCTCACGTATCTGGGGTAGCGCAGGCGTACGGGATAGGAAATCTAATCGGGTGGAGAATGGGGGCAAGTTTGTTGCCCTGCCTGTTTTTTAAGCGCCTTGTGCGCGTAGAGACACCGAAACACGCGGATGGGGCGATGCGGGTGGCTTGGCAAGGCAGATATGATTGGGAGACACCTAGGTGTTGATGTGGGGTGCGGCGCGGCTTTGATCGGTGCTGCATCGACGATGAATGACTGCTATCATCAGGTAGCCAAAAACGTTCAACAACTGATTAGGTTCTGAACGGCGTTTCTGGTCAGACCTCAGTTCAAGGTGATGGGCTGCTACCCTATGTAAGATAACAGCCCATCAGATATTTCAGATCTCAATAGAGAACTTGTAGCTTAGTTTCATCGCCGTTTGGACCGCGCAAAAAGATGTCTTCACCTTTTAGGGTCGACTGACTGATGAAATCCATGAGCTCTATTGAGCGCTTGATCGTGTCGGTCAATGAGCTCGAATCCAGTCTATTCTGTAATTCAGACAATTGGTCTCTAGTTCGATCTGATACAACCAAATTGATCCTGTTTTTCGCAGGCACGTTATTTCCTTTTCGTGATCTTAATTGTAATGACGGCAATTGATATGATCGCCACACAACCAATAATTGTTGAGCCGACAGCCTCCGCTGGAACTAGCACCGCAGTGCCGCATATCGCGACGATACCGACAATCCAAGGATGGTGCCGTGCGTGCTCCGAAAGGAACCCGAACAGCCCTGATTGGCCGTTTACCCAATTTGCATCAAGCTCAAGTGAGCTTCCGTCTATTTTTACTTCTTTCCGCTGATTGTCTTCCACTGACACTTCTCCACGAGCTGTGGAGGGCAGTGCCAGCTAAGACGCTCAGGCGGTAAGTTTGATGAAAGATACATCATTCTACCCTCCTGAACACCAAGCTTGCCAGAGTACTTACAGGTTAGTGATCCAGAGCAAAATCACTTCGGTTTGTAAGCAAGTATGGAATTGGTATTCATTGATTGTGTTTCAGGTTTTTCAAACCCAGTTCATGGTTGCTCTGATATTGTATGAATAATATTAATTATAAAGCGGAGGATTTCCCCCGCATACGTAATAAATACGTATTAAATGCACGAAAGTCAAGTGGACAGAAAACATTTTTTGAGACAACCACTTGCACAACCCACTTTCCAAAAAGGGACCTTATATTAAAGGGTTCGCCAAACCCGACACTTGCGCAAGTGCAACGAAGGTCTGCTCCGCCCACATCACTCCCACCCAAAGCCAACGCCCTTCCCTACTCAATCCCCTCACCACACCCGTCCAGCCGTAGTCCCCCTCAGGACACGCGCTTTCCGGCGCTCCAGGTTTCGTGCAGGACGGGCGTCTGGTCTTGCAGGGCAAAGCGGATGATGTCGGCCCGTTGACCTACCTCTAATGCCCCGCGATCCATCAGCCCGACGGAGTGTGCGGACGTGGTTGTGACGGTCTGCATCCCGCGCGCAAGGTTGCCCCAGATATCGCCAAGCTGGACCGCAGCCATCAGCAACCCCGCAGGCACATAATCCGATGACAAGATATCCAGCAGGTCCATCTGCGCAAGATCGGCCGCGGCGACATTGCCGGAATGCGACCCGCCGCGGATCAGGTTGGGGGCCCCCATGATCGTGGTAATGCCCTTGGCGCGGCACGTTTCAGCTGCAGCAACAGTTGTGGGGAATTCGGCCACGCTCACGCCATAAGAATGGCTTGTGGCGACTTGATCGGCTGTTGTGTCATCATGGCTGGCCAAGGTTGCGCCAAGCCGTTTTGCGGCAGCAACGGTCGCGGCCTCGTGTTTTGCCCCAAGCCGCGCCTGAAGCCCGTAGAGGAAATCGACATACCCGTCCCATTGTTCATCGGAGTACGCCCGTTTGCCCCGAATATAGGTCTCGAATTTTGAGATATCGACGAACTGGCGCTGCCCCGGTGTGTGATCCATCATCGACACGATGCCGATGCGGTCCTCCTCCGAAAACTCATCAAGTTCGTCGATCAGGGTTTCGGAACACACCTCTGCACGCAGATGAATATGGTGGCTGATCCGCAGCAGTCCCGCCGCGCGGACCCCCATGATTTCGTCGGTCATCTGGCGGGCATATTTGGGGTAGCCTGCCCCTGTGTCCGACACGATTGAGCCGATCCGGATCGCGTCGAAAACCGTGGTGATCCCTGCCCCTGCCAATTCACGGTCATGGGCCAGAATGGCCGCACGAAAGGGCCAGCTTACCTTGGGCCGCGGTTCCAAATGGCGCTCTACATTGTCGGTGTGAAGCTCCACCAAACCGGGGGACAGGTAATCACCCTCAAGATCAATTGCGCCTTTTGGCACGCTGGCACCTTGGGCGATATCCGTGATGACGCCATCCGCAACGGCCAAAGATCCGGTAATGACCTCGTCCTTCAAGATCAGGCGGGCATTGGCGAAAATTGTCTGCTGGGTCATGGGCATGTCACGCTGATTTGGCAGATGTCCGGCATCTGCGGGGAACTTGAGGGATTGAAGGGGCAAACGTTCGCCGTCCGGTGATATGTGGTGGTTTTCATGATCATTTCACCTTGTGCGGGGCCCTGCCCGCCTGTGTGGTGACAGCCGGATAAAGATGGTCGAGCGCGGTTTGGACCGTCTGGTCAAGCGGGCCGCTATTGTCGACATGAAGCGCCGAAATACCATCGGGCAAGCCTGTAGTGGCACGGTCAAGCCGCCCGGCGATTTGCGCGGCGGTTTCGCGGCCTCGGGCGGCCAGTCTAGCAGCAAGTACATCACGGTCAGCGGTCAAATTGATCACCTCAAATTGCGCGAAACGATCTTTGGCGCGGATCAGAACCGCGCGGGAAAGATTTGCCAGCACATCGCGCCCCTCTTGCAGATATGCGTCAACCGTCGCGGGGATGGCGTAGTGCAGGCCATGCGCCGCCCAGCTGAGTGCAAAGGCATCTGCGGCGTGCAGCGCGTGGAACTCTTCGACCGTTACGTTGTCAAAATCCTCGCCGCCCGCGTCGCTTGGCCGGGTGATCATGCGGCGGGCCAGCACGATACGCGGGTCACGGGCTGCCATTGCCTGCATCACGCTGTCCTTGCCAACACCTGACGGACCGACAACGGCGATAAAGCGCCCCCTGCTCATGCGGCCAGCCCCGGCGTGAACTGGGTCACGTCAAACTGCTGGTCACAGATTTCATCGCGCGCAGCGTGGTCATGGAATATCCCGATGATCGCGGCACCGCGGGCCTTGGCCTCGGTAATCATGGCCAGCACCGTGGCGCAGTTCGTTGGGTCAAGGCTGGCGGTCGGTTCATCCAGCAGCAGCGCCGGATAGGGATAGGCAAAACCACGCGCGATGTTCACCCGCTGCTGTTCGCCGCCCGAAAAGGTTGTCGGGCTAAGCTGCCAAAGTCGGCGGGGGATATTCAGACGGGTCAACAGGCTTTCGGCGTGTGCGATGGCATCATCGCGGGCCGTTCCTGTTGCCAGCAACGGCTCTGCCACAACCTCCAGCGTCGATACGCGCGGCACGACGCGCAGGAACTGGCTGACATAGCCCAGCGTGCGCCGGCGCAGTTGGATAATCTCGCGCGGGGCGGCGGTTGCCACATCAATATCGCCAATCATGATCCGGCCCGAGGCTGTCAGGTAATTGCCATAGATCATCCGCATCAGCGTGGATTTCCCCGCGCCGGACGCCCCGACCAAGGCCACACATTCCCCCGCAGAGACGGTTAACGAGGCCCCCTGCATCACCGGAATTTCAGCGGCACCCTGATTGTGCAACACAAAGAACTTTGAAACATTTTCGATAGAAATCATCGGCTCACACCTGCAAGACAGAGGAAACAAGAAGCTGGGTATAGGCATGCTGCGGATCATCCAGCACCTGATCGGTCAACCCCGTCTCGATCACGTGGCCGTCTTTCATCACCATCAACCGGTCCGCCAAAAGGCGCACAACAGCAAGGTCATGGGTGACAATGATCGCGCTGAGGTTCATCTCGCGTACAAGGCCACGCAACAGATCCAACAGCCGCGCCTGCACCGAGACATCAAGCCCGCCGGTGGGTTCATCCATGAACACCAGCCGCGGCCCCGTCACCAGATTGCGCGCGATTTGCAGACGTTGCTGCATACCGCCGGAAAAGGCTGTGGGACGGTCATCAATCCGGTCTTCGGTAATCTCGACCCGCCCCAGCCAATCAATCGCCTCGGCGCGGATATCACCGTAGTGCCGCGCATTCACAGCCATCAGCCGTTCGCCTACATTGCCGCCGGCACTGACATTCATCCGCAGCCCGTCGCGGGCGTGTTGATGCACAAAGGCCCAATCGGTACGCCCCAGCATCCTGCGTTCGGGTTCTGACATGGTGATCGTATCGCGCAGACCATCGGCCCGTGTGTCAAAACGGACGGCCCCGCGATCAGGTGTCAGATGCCCCGCCAGACAGTTCAGCAAAGTGGACTTGCCCGAGCCGCTTTCGCCCACGATCCCCATGACTTCGCCGGGATAAAGATCAAACGACACATCCGTGCAGCCGATGCGGGCACCATAGAATTTGGCAATGTTTTCAACCTGCAAAAGCGGGGTCATGCGGCGTCCTCCTCGTAGGGTATTCCTTGCGCGCCCACATGCCCCTGTTTGCGGCGGGTCGCGCAGTAGTCGGTGTCAGAGCACATGAACATGCGTCCACCCGCGTCATCCACGATCAATTCGTCCAGATAGCTGTCGGTCGCACCGCAGAGGTCGCAGGCGTGATCGGCCTTGGTCGGCTGGAAAGGATAATCATCGAAATCAAGGCTGACGACCTGTGTATATGGCGGAATGGCATAGATCCGCTGCTCGCGCCCCGCGCCGAACAGTTGAATGCCCGCCATTTCAAGCTTGGGATTATCGAACTTCGGAATAGGCGACGGGTCCATGACATAGCGCCCCTCGACCTTGACCGGATAGGCATAGGCCGTCGCGATATCGCCATGCTGGCTGATGTCTTCATACAGTTTCACATGCATCAGCCCGTATTCCTCAAGCGCATGCATCTTGCGGGTCTCGACCTCGGACGGCTCAAGAAAGCGCAAGGGTTCGGGGATCGGCACCTGATACACAAGGATCTGGTCGTCGCGCAGGTCTTCCTCGGGGATGCGGTGGCGCGTCTGAATGACGCTGGCCTGCGAAGTGGCCTCGGTCACAGCGACCCCTGCGGTCTTTTGGAAAAAGCGGCGGATCGATACGGCGTTGGTTGTGTCATCTGCCCCTTGGTCGATGACCTTGAAGGTATCATCTGGCGTCAGCACCGCCGCCGATACCTGCACCCCGCCCGTGCCCCAGCCATAAGGCATCGGCATTTCACGACTGGCAAAGGGCACCTGATAAGCGGGGATCGCCAGCCCCTTGAGGATCGCACGACGGATCATGCGTTTGGTCTGTTCATCGAGATAGGCAAAGTTGTAGTCGCTCATTCCGCGGCCTCCCGGCTGATATTATCCTGCGCTTCGCGTCGCAGCTTGCGGATCAGTTCCAGTTCGGACTGGAAATCAACGTAATGGGGCAGTTTGATATGCTCCAGAAACCCCGTCGCCTGAATGTTATCGCTATGATATAAAACGAACTCTTCGTCCTGCGCTGGCGCGCCAAGGTTGTCCTCGCCCAGTTCCTTCCAGCGCAACGCACGGTCGACTAAGGCCATGGAAATCGCTTTGCGTTCGGTCATGCCGAACACCAACCCGTAGCCGCGCGTGAACTGCGGCGGTTGCGTTTTGGAGCCTTGGAATTGATTGACGGTCTCGCATTCCGTCACCGTGATTTCGCCAATCTCGATCGCAAAACCTAGTTCGGGGATGTCCATTTCGACCGCTACGGCACCAATGCGTAGTTCAGCGACAAAGGCGTGGTTGCGCGCATAGCCACGCTGGGTGGAATAAGCCATGCCCAGCAGAAACCCCTCGTCCCCCCGCGTCAGCGATTGCAAGCGCAAGGCGCGGCTTGCGGGCAATTCCAACGGCGTGCGGGTCAGATCATCTGGCACAGCGTCGCCGGTTAGTTCGGTCTGGATCAACCCCTCGCGGTCCAGAAAGGACATGATGTGGGGCGTCGCCATGTCGGAAGGCGCGGCCGTCGGTACATCTGTGCCCTCGCCATCAGCGGCCAGTTTGAAATCAAGCAACCGGTGGGTGTAGTCAAAGGTCGGCCCCAGAACCTGCCCCCCCGGCGCGTCCTTAAAGGTCGCCGACACCCGCCTGTCGCAGGCCATGTCTTCGGTCTCGATCGGGTTCGACCCGCCAAAACGCGGTAAGGTGGTGCGATAGGCGCGGATCAGAAAAATCGCCTCGATCAGATCGCCGCGCGCCTGTTTGATCGCAAGGGCGGCAAGGTCAGGATCATATAGCGACCCTTCTGCCATGACACGGTTGACGGCCAGCGCCATCTGCGCGCGGATTTGCGCGACGCTTAGCTCGGGGATTGCGGGATCGCCCCGCCGCTCCTCGGCCAGCCACGCATGGGCATTGTCAATGGCGCGCTCGCCGCCTTTTACAGCAACATACATCAGCCGACCCTCGTTGTGCGGGGCAGCGCCGCAAGGCGGTCGCCGCAGGTGAAAATGAAATCCAGCCCCAGCGGGAATAATGCCGCGTTGGTCTGAAAGCGCTGCGTTTCGGGCAAGGATAAGGTTGCTTCGGCCTTGATTCCCGGCCCGCGCAAAACGGTGCCCTCGTTGGACAATGTCGGGCATTCGACGATCACGGTGGCCGACCGGTCGGGATATTGCGCCGTGCCAATCGGAAAATCCGACAGCGGCAGGTCATCCCACGCGCCAAGTGCGAACATAGCACCCCGCGCATCGGTAAAGGGGGCACCGGTATGAAAGGTAATCCAGTCACGCACCTGCGGCGTGTCATGGCTGGCCGCAAGAAAAACGGGTGTTTCCGGATCGCATAATGTCAGGACCACAACACCGGCGGCCATGCTCATCGGGGCCGGAGGGTGCGCGCCCTGCACGCGGGCAATGTCGCCGGGGCGTGCCATCGCCGTCATCACCGCACGAAAGGCGTGGGATGCGTCGACGGGCAGATCGGCAAAGCCGCCTTCAAGGGTTTGTGCCTGCATCAGTCTTCCCCCCGCACCATGGTATAGAAATCAACTTTTGTCGCCGCAGCTTTGGCCGCGCGCCCGGTCTTGCGGGCCGTCATGGCATCGCGCAACGGGGTCAATACTGCTGCCTCGATCGTTTCGGCCGCACCCGTTTGCATCAGTGCATCAACCAAGGCCGCGTGGAGCGCATGATCTTTGTCCCTGCCTTGCACATAGCCATGGCCAACCGTCCCGTCGGCCAACCTGACAGAGGCGCGGGTGACGGTCATTTCGCCCAAGTTAAACGCGGCACCAACGGCCCCTGCCCGCCCCCGTACCATAACGCCGCCAATCTCGGGGCTGCGCAAAACGGTATACTCGGGCACCCTGTTCAGCGCCGCCCAATGGCGGGCGACATCTGAGGCCGCAGATTTGGCCAAAAGACCAAGCCAGCTTTTTCGCGACGCGTTTGGATCACTCATCATATTCATCTAGACACCTTCTTTAGTTGTCTATACAACTAGACAAATACTACTGAACAACCCCACTCACGCCAACCCCCCAAAGTGTGAAGTTTTCATGACATGACCCGCCGCACGCCGATCTGGAAAGCCATTGCCACCACCGTGCGCGGCGACATCACCGAAGGCGTGTACCGCCAGGGCGACAAACTGCCGACCGAGGCGGTTCTGGCCGCACGTTTTGGCGTTAACCGTCACACAGTACGGCAGGCTTTGGCGGCTTTGGCAGAGGAAGGTATCGTTCACGCAAGGCGTGGCGCGGGCGTTTTTGTCGCCACAACACCAACCGACTATCCCATCGGCCGTCGGGTCCGGTTTCACCAAAATCTGACCGCCGCCGGTCGCGCGCCCGCGAAAACAGCCCTGTTGCTTGAAACCCGCCCGGCCAATGCATCCGAGGCTGAGGCCCTGCAGATTGCCAATGGTGCCAAAGTGCACGTGTACGAAGGATTGTCGCTGGCAGAAAACCTGCCTATCGCCTTGTTTCGAAGCGTTTTTCCGGCCGGGCGTTTTCCTGAAATGTTGACTTATCTGCGGGCCGATCCGTCGGTGACAGCCGCTTTGGCCAAATGCGGTGTGGAGGACTACACGCGGGCCTCGACACGGGTGAACGCAAAGCTCGCCACCGCCACCCAAGCGCTTCATCTGCGGATCGCCGAAAACGCGCCCATTCTGCGCACCATCAATATCAATGTGGCCCCAGATGGCAGCCCGATTGAGGTTGGGCGCACATGGTTTGCGGGGGACAAGGTCACCTTAACGCTGTCAGACACCTAGCGCTGCGACCCACCCCTTCACGATTCTTCATAACGTTCCAAGAATGCCTCTGCCCCGAGGGAGCGGAAATCCGTTAGCGCGCGGCGCAGACGGTCATGGGGCCAATCCCACCACGCCAGATCCATCAGCCGATCTGCAATATCTTGGGGAAACCGCGCCCGCAACGGTACGGCGGGGATGCCGGCCACGATCATATAGGGCGCAACGTCCTTGGTCACGATTGCACCCCCTGCCACCACCGCGCCATGGCCGATTGTTACGTCTGGTCTGACTTGCGCGCCGTGGCCCAACCATGTGTCGTGCCCGATGACAGCGCGCCTTGAGCGTCTGTGGTCGAACCAAGCCGCATCGTGATCTGCATCGTCAAAGTAGTCCCCTGACCGGTAGTGAAAGTGATGCAAGCTGGCTTTTTCCATCGGGTGGTCCGTGGCCCCGATCCGCACAAAGGCCGCGATATTGGCGAACTTGCCCACGGCGGCATTGGCAATGTCACAATACCGGTCGCAATAGGCGTAGTCGTCGAAATGGCTATGCGCCAATCTGGTGCTGCGTCCGATCTCAACAAAGGCTCCAAACGTGGCATCCGTCACCTCGCAGTCAGGGTGGAGAAAGGGCGCATCCGCTGTCAATCGTGCCATTAGCTATCACCCTTGATCAGCTTGCGGCGCAGCCAGCCCGACAGGGTATCCATCGCCATGACCAACAGGATGATCAAGACGATGTAATAGGTGACCTCCTCCCAATCTTTTTGGGTCGTGATGGCTTGGGTCAGCAGCAAGCCGATGCCGCCGCCGGTGATCGCGCCAATAATGGTCGCCGATCTTGTATTGGATTCAAGGTAGTACAGCACCTGGCTAAGCAGGACCGGCAACACCTGTGGGAAGACCCCAAAACGATAGCGTTGCATCGGCTTGGCCCCCGTCGATGTGATCCCTTCGATCTGCTTTTCGTCCACATTCTCAAGCGCTTCCGAGAACATCTTGCCAAATGTGCCTGTGTCCGTCAGCAAGATCGCCAGCGAACCGGTCAGCGGCCCGGGGCCGAATGCGCGGCTAAGCACAATGGTCCAGATCAGCCCGTCAACACCGCGCAGAAAATCAAACACGCGTCGCGCCGCAAAGCGGAAGATGCCCAAAGGGGTAAAGTTTCGCGCTGCGAGAAATGCCAGTGGCAAGGCAACAATAGCCGCCCCAAATGTGCCCAAAAACGCCATCAGCAGCGTCTCAAACAAGGCCCAGAACACATCCCCGTGCCGCCACATCTTGTTGGTCCAGAACTCCTGCCAGATCGCGCCCATTTCACCGCTCATGGCATGCTGCGCAAGTTGCACAGGCCCCATGCCATAATACGGGCTGTCGAGGGTGAAAAAGAACAGCTCCCAGCCGAAGCTATATTTGAAAACCTCGGCGCGAGCGCGGGTGATGGTGAACCGCCCCGCATCCGTGGCGATCATGACGCGGTTTTTTGAGGCGTTGATGAAATCGGGCAGATCACCGGCTGGAAACACCGCGTGGACGCCAGTGCCGTCAGGCCGCGCCGTCACCAGCCCGTACCCCGGAATGTCATAGCTGACCTGAGGCCCCAAGGTGATCACATGGCCCTTACCCAGATCAACCACTGTGGTATCCCCCAAGCTGACCCAATCGGGTGCCGTGCCATCGGGGTATTGACCCTTACGCTCGCCCTCGACCGACAGGGTGATCATCCCGTTTCGGTTATTTTGAGCGACATGGGTCTTGTAGCTGTAGCTGTCAGAAATCAGCGTACGGGCGTTGTTCAGATTGATCCGCTCGCCAAGGCCCGCCACGTCGAAAGACACGAAGATATAGGCGAAATACGCCAGAATGACCAATGGCACGGCTATGGTCAGGCGTTTCTTGCGGCTGAATTGCGTAAGGGTCGCGGCATGAAGGGTTGCGGTTGTCATAGGATCACCTGTGAGTTTGCGGCACCATGGGTCAGTCGGTTGCGCAGCATGCCGGACAGCTGGTCCACAACAACAATGGTCAAGAATAGCAGGATAAAGATCGCTGCGGCTTCGTCGTATTTGCCCACGCCCCAGCTCATGGTGTTGCGCAGGTCATAGCCGATGCCGCCTGCCCCGACAAAACCGAGGATGGCGGAGGCGCGAATGTTAATCTCGAACCGCAAGAGCGCGTAGCTAAGATAGTTCGGCGCGACTTGCGGGATCACACCAAGCAACATCCGCTGCGTCCAGCTTGCCCCGACCGACGCCAGCCCTTCGATGGGCTTGAGAGAGGCATTTTCATTCACCTCGGAAAACAGTTTGCCCAAAGCCCCGACAGAATGCAGCGCAATCGCGATCATCGCGGGCACAGGCCCGCCGCCCAGCATAAAGATCAGCACCAAGGCGATGACGATTTCAGGGATGGCGCGCAGAATATCCAGCACCCGCCGCAGCGGGTTCACCAGCCATGGCACCGGTGCCAAACCGCGCGTGACAAGCAGTGACATCCCCAACCCCAGCAAGGCACCGATCAGGGTCGACGCGGCGGCGATGTTGATTGTTTCAATCAAGGACGGGAAATATTTAACCAGATAACCGGGCATCAACGGTGCGCGTTCAAATGCCTCGCTGAACATGGCGGCGGGAAAGTCGAAAATGTTGGAAAGCCCGTCCCAAAAGCCGCCTGCGTTTCGCTGATCAGCGGTATAAAAGCCCGACACCAAAAGCGCCAGAAACACCACCAGCATGATGAAATTCATCAAACGTTTTTTCTTGATCTGCTCAAGATAGGCCTTGGCCTGCGTGGCGGCATCACCGCCGGTTATTGTCTCGTCTGCCATGGTTTGCCCCGCATAAATATCTGGCCCCGGAAAACTCCGGAGCCAGCAATCGTTATAAAATCACTTGATTTAATTGGATTTCGCCAAACGGGCGGCGACGATCGAGGTATAGGCGTCATGGGTGATCGGATCGAAACCGCTGACTTCACCACCGGCAAGGGCCGCTGCACATTCAGGATCGGTTTCGCCCATGGTGTCGATGATGTTGGTCACTGTCGCGCGCACGTCGTCAGGCAGGGCGTTGCGCAGAACAACAGGCTCGCCCGGGATCAGTTTCGAGCGCCAGATTTCGACCATGTCGTTCATATCAACCAGACCAGCATCAACCGCTTTGCGCAGCGCGCCAAAGGTATAGCCGTCTTCCCAGTTGCCCTGACCGTCTGTCCAGGTCACACCGCCATCCGCGTCACCGTTGTTTACCGCAACGATGGTTTGTTCGTGGCCGCCGGTGAACTTAACTTCGCCGAAATAGTCGCCGCTTTCCATGGTGGCACCGATCTGGCCGGGGATCTCAACCGACGGGATCAGATACCCGGAAGTGGAGTTCGGATCACCAAAGCCAAACACTTTGCCCTTCATATCCTCAAGCGATTGCACGCCGCTATCGACGCGCGCAAAACCGACAGAGTAATAGCCGGTGCTGCCGTCAACGTTGACCTTTACAAGGATCGGTGACACTGCCGTTTCATCGGCAATATGAACCGCCGCATAGGACGACGGGCCCATCAGCGACAGATCAATCGTACCGCCCAACAGCCCTTGGATAACGCCGTTATAATCGGCAGGCGCGAACAGCTTGGTTGGCACGCCAAGTGCGTCTTCGATGGCACCGCGCAAACATTCGTTGCTGTTCATGCGGTCTTGGGCATTTTCACCGCCCAGAATGCCGATGCGGAACTCGTCGATGGCGTGGCTCTCGGCCCAGGCTGCGCCTGCCAGCGTCGTTGTCAAAAGGGCAAGTGTGATCGTCTTTTTCATCTTTGGTCTCTCTTGAATGGATGCACCCAGCGATGGGGTGCGGGGTAAATCGTTTCGCGCTATTGCGCTGCGATATCGGCCAGTCGTTCTTTGGCCGGGTCGGTCGTTTCGATCTCGGTCGATGTTGTTGCCTCGGAAAAGCTTGCATCCGCACCATAGATTTCGCGGGCGGCAGCGGTGGTCAGCAGCTCGGGCAAGCCGTCAAAGACGATCCTGCCGTCCCGCATCCCGATGACGCGGTCGCAATAGCGGCGCGCGGTGTCCAAGGTATGCAGGTTGGCAATCACCATGCGGCCGTCTTGTTCGTGGATGTCGCGCAGCGATTGCATCACCACCTGCGCATTCATCGGATCAAGCGATGCAATCGGTTCGTCCGCCAGAATGATCCGCGGGTCCTGCATCAGGGCGCGCGCAATGGCGACACGTTGCTGCTGGCCCCCTGACAACGCCTCGGCGCGCTTTGGCGCGTGCTGGGCAATCCCGAGCCGTTCCAGAATGTCGATGGCGCGGTGGATGTCTTCGTCGGGGTAAAGATTGAACATGGTCGACAAGGTCGAACGCCGGTTCAAGGTGCCGTGCAGCACGTTCGACACAACATCCATGCGCGGCACGAGGTTGAATTGCTGAAAGATCATGGCGCATTGGGACTGCCAGCTGCGCTTGGCCGCGCCGCGCAGGGCCGTCACGTTCAAGCCGTCAAAGGTGATTTCGCCCGATGATGCATCCGTCAGCCTGTTCAGCATCCGCAACAGCGTCGATTTACCCGCCCCGGAACGCCCGATAATCCCGATCATCATCGGCTTATCAACGACAAAGCTCGCTGCTTCTACGGCGGTATTCGCACCGAATGATTTCGTGACCTGATTAAACTGCAGCATAACGCCCCCTTCGTGTTGCCGTGTGGGTACGCAGTTATCGATTCACTTTTGTGTTGGTTTGATTATACTTTTGTAACAGCCGCCGAACCGGGGCTATGGCAGCGCTTGGATATCCAATCAGCGGGCAGAGCCTATGAAATCCAGTGTATCGGGCTTTGAATATGACAAGGCACCGGAATTTGATGTGCGTCGGACCGAATAGCCACGGGTCCGGCCCGGTGTGCGCCATAATTGATATATGTCATCCTTAAGGCTCAAAGCAGCGTGAAAGATCGACAAACGACAACATCAATTTGTGCCGTTATGCGAACTGGATCAGAAAAACCTATGAAGCCGCTGTTTTTGATCATCTTCTATATCGTTGCTGTCGCGTTTCCCTTGGTGCTGTCGTGGATCGTCGGTGGCCCGGCGCGCGCCTTCCACCAAGAGCTGGCCTCGGGCCTTGGTATTCTGGCCTTTGCCATGATCCTGATGGAGTTTGTGCTGTCCGGTCGTTTCAAGGCGATCTCGAACGACATCGGCATGGATGTGACGATGCGGTTTCACCAGATGATGGCGCGGGTTGCACTGGCGTTTGCGCTGTTGCATCCGTTTTTATACCGCGGCACGCCCGTGGGCGGCCCCCGACCCTGGGACCCGACCCGTCAGCTGGTGATCACCACGGATATCGCTGACCTGTCCACAGGCATTGCCGCATACCTGCTTTTGCCCAGCCTCGTCTTGCTTGCCATCGGGCGCAGCAAACTGGACGTCAAATATGAGACTTGGCGGCTTATGCATGGTCTTGGTGCCCTGTTGATCGCTGCACTTTTACTGCACCACACGGTCTATGCCGGGCGCTACGGATCGCAGCCCCTGATGACCGGTATCTGGGTGGCAATGACGGCAATAGCCGTCGGGTCGCTCTGCTATGTGTACTTGATCGCGCCGCTTCGCGATAAGACCCGACCATGGCGCGTGACCTCTGTGAGGGAGGTCACCCCAAAACAATGGGAAGTGACCATAACCCCCGACGGCCATTCAGGTCTGGACTACAAGGCGGGACAATTCGTTTGGCTGAATGTGGGGCACAGCAGTTTTTCGATCAAGGAAAACCCGTTTTCGATTTCGTCAGCACCGGCCGCAGGGCCAGAAGTATCATTTACGATCAAGGGGTTTGGCGACTTTACCAATACAGTTGGCAAGATAAAACCGGGTACCATCGCCTATCTTGACGGCCCCTTTGGCAGCCTGTCCGTTGATGGCCGCAACGAGCCGGGCATTGCCTTGATCGCAGGTGGCGTCGGATTGGCCCCGCTGCTGGGAATTCTTAGGCAATTGCGCCTGACCGGTGATCCACGAAAGGTCAAACTGGTCTACGGCAACCGGTCAGCCGATCAGATCGCATATCGCGATGAACTGGGCGCAAAGGACGTGACCCTGGTGTTGTCCGAGCCGCCAGATGATTGGCAAGGCGAGACCGGATTTATCGACGGCCCTCTTTTGGACCGGGTGTTCGCGCAGGACGTATTCGACGAATGGGTTTTTGTGGTCTGCGGTCCGCCAGTGATGATGGACATCGTAGAGGACCATCTGCTCAAGCGCGGCACGCCATCCCATCGCATCCTGTCGGAAAGGTTTAGCTATGACTAACCCGCTAAAGCATCTGAGTTCACGGCAGCGCATTTCGGTCGCCATCTGGCTGGTGAGCGTGATCCTTTGCCTGCTTCTGTTGGCCTTTGTGCTTCGGTAACAATCGACGTCCCCCATTGGTGGGATAAGCCGCAAAGACGCTTTGCCCGCCTCACGGGTTAATCCTCTGCAAACTCCAGAAAAGTTGACGGGTAGCATCACGATGTATAAATACAACCTATAGTTTAATTTTATACAGCAATTTTTTCGGAGGATTTTAAATGCGTATTTTCGGCTTTTCACTTCCTATCATCATATCAGGACTGGCCTGCGCCGCCCCCCCGGCACTGGCAGATGCCTGCAATGTAAAATGCACAACCGGCCAGCAGAATTGCGTCGCGGCCGCCCTTTACCCCTATGTGCCAAACATCGATGACTTCGCGAACGCGATCTGTTCGGCTTGGACGGACGAGGCCCCCAATCAGCAGCTTTACCTGATCAAAGATGGCACCGTCTGGGATGGGGGCTATACCTCAAACCCCGTCTATACGGATGGCAGCGGCAACCAGACCCCCATCGACGTTTTCACCTATGACGCGATGTATCTGGAATATTGGGAATCCCAAACGACCCCCGTGCCCGCCAACTATATCACTGACGCCGGAGATTTTGCCGATTACGCGACCGCGCGGCTTGTCACCGCAGGCGATGCGATGACCGCCCTGCCGATGCTTGGCTGTACCAACCTCATGTTCTACCGGTCAGGCGATGGCGGGCTTGATGATGTCGCCACCTTTACCGAGTATTTGGATACCAACGGATCAAACATCTTCAAAAGCCCGGTGCCCTTTGACGATACCGGCGCGATGTATGACATGAGCGGAAAAACCACTGCCGGTGTCGATTATATGATCTACGGCTACATCAACAGCGGCGCGTACCCGTCCATGACAGGCGCGCTTGATGATACGATCATTTCAGCCTTGACCGAACTGTCACTGCGGTCGAGCTATTACAACGCCCTGACCGGCGCGATCCCCCCCTTGCCCGATATCGACAATAGCTATATCCGCGCCGGGTATCTAAGTGACGGCTATGGCCGGACCACCATCGGGTTCTCAGAAAGCATGTCGCAAATGTCCGACGCCACGCTTGATATTATCAAACTCAAGGCCTTTCCGTGGAGCACGACAGACAGCACCAAGAATATGTTTTACTCTGACGTGGTGGGTGTGAACAACGCCTCGCCCGCTTTGGGGCAAGGTAATGACGCGCCTTATCTGTTGGCCAATCTCATGACGCGTGCCGACGTCATGCAAGCGTCAATCGCGCCATCTGCATCCGATGTCTCTTATCTGTTCCCCGCGCGCAAAAGCGTTCTTGCAAACCTTGCCCGCACCTATCCGCCTTACGAACAGATGCAGACCGTTCTAAATGACCGCCCGACCGAGCTGGTTGTCATGCCCACGACGGATCGGACGGCCTTTCACACCTTTGGCGGCACCGTACGGGATACGGTAAAAACCGATTTCTCAGGCAGTTGTGATTTGGAAAGCTCGGACATCATCTCGTCCAATACCAGCGCCAGTCAGGTTTGCACCCCGCTGTGCCAGAACAGCGGAGGATGGAGCGGCAGTTGGACCAATCAATCACCACCAGCCTGGCCAGGTTACTCGGCATGCGGCTGCAATACTTGCACGCAAAATTCACCGGTCCCCACACAGGAACTGCATAATATGTCGGTGGCAAAAGACCCCGAAAACCCCGTGCACTTGCGCTACCAGCGTAACTAAGCGTTGTCTCTCAGGGCATAAACACACCCGCATAATTAGAAAAAAAGAGCGCCCAAAGGGCGCTCTTCTAGTCTACTGAAACAGGCTCGATTGGTTCACCGCTCGATATGTTCAGTGCCTGCGGCCCGTTCAGGATGCAGAGCAAGCGCACCTGCTCTGGGTCTCTATGTTTCGGGGCCGTTCAAGCCCCGCCGATTCCTCAGCTACAACCCGACGTCCCGCCGCAGGTGTTGCATTTCATGCAGGTGCCGTTGCGGACCAGGGTGTAGTTGCCGCATTCGCCGCAGGCTTCGCCCTCGTAGCCTTGCATCTTGGCCTTGGTCCGGGCGTCGATCCCGACCGCACCGCTTGAGATTGCTGTCGTCGATTCCACCGATGTGGTGACAGACTGGGCGACGGTCGCCGTTCCGGCATCCATCACCGCGACATCAGCCATCCCCTGCCCGCTTTGCATCATCACCAGTTCTTGCGGCATGCGGTTGCGCAAATACCCCGTTGAGCTGATCTGCTTGAGCACTTCCAAAGACCGGTTTGCGGCGCTTTCGGAGATCTCGGACACGTTGCGCACGCCCTCTTCCTCGCCGCGGCCGATGGTGTCGAATGTGGCCCCTTCGGGTTTCACATGCGCCAGATCGGTGCGGTCCAGATAGGACACGGCCAATTCACGGAAGATGTAGTCAAGGATCGAGGTCGCGTTTTTGATGCTGTCGTTGCCCTGAACCATGCCGGCTGGCTCGAACTTGGTAAAGGTGAAGGCATCGACGAATTCCTCGAGCGGGACGCCGTATTGCAGGCCCACGGACACGGCGATGGCAAAGTTGTTCATCATCGCGCGGAAACCGGCACCCTCTTTATGCATGTCGATAAAGATTTCGCCCAGTGTCCCGTCGCCATATTCGCCCGTGCGGAGATAGACCTTGTGACCGCCGACGATGGCCTTTTGGGTATAGCCCTTGCGACGTTGAGGCATCTTTTCGCGGTGCGATTTGATGATCTCTTTGACGATAACTTTCTCGACGATCTTTTCTGCCAGAACCACGGCTTTTTCGTGGATGTTACCGGATTCAAGCGTTTCGGCGGCGTCGTCATCGTCTTCGACAAGGGACGCGGCCAAAGGTTGCGACAGTTTCGATCCGTCACGATACAGCGCGTTGGCTTTCACACCCAAGGACCAGGACAATTCATAGGCCTTTTGGCAATCTTCGATGGTCGCATCGTTGGGCATGTTGATCGTCTTGGAAATCGCCCCCGAGATGAACGATTGCGCGGCTGCCATCATGTAGATGTGGCTGTTGACCGACAGGTAACGCTTGCCCTTTTTACCGCAGGGGTTGGCGCAATCGAAGATGCTATAGTGCTCTTCTTTCAGATGCGGCGCACCTTCCAGCGTCATGGTCCCGCAAACATGGTCATTGGCAGCATCCACGTCTTTCTTGGAGAAACCAAGGGACTTGAGCAGGTCAAATGTTGGATCGTTCAGCTTTTCAGCAGGGATGCCAAGAACTTGGGTGCAGAATTCTTCGCCCAGGGTCCATTGGTTGAACACGAAACGGATGTCAAAGGCCTGCGCCAATGCGGCGTCGATCTTGGCCAATTCGTTTGCGCCAAAACCATGGCCGACCAATGTGGTGTGGTTGATGCCCGGCGCGTTGCCGATGCTGCCGTGACCCACGGCATAGGCCACGATTTCTTCGATCTGGGCCGATCCATAGCCCTGCTTTTCAAGCGCAGCTGGCACCGATTGGTTGATGATCTTGAAATAGCCGCCACCGGCAAGTTTCTTGAACTTCACAAGGGCAAAGTCAGGCTCGATCCCAGTGGTGTCGCAATCCATCACCAGACCGATGGTGCCTGTTGGGGCGATCACCGACACTTGGGCGTTGCGATACCCGTGCTTTTCGCCAAGGCGCAGTGCTTCGTCCCAGGTGGAGGTTGCGACGGCGATCAGGTTTTGCTGCGGGCAGTTGGCGTGATCCAAGGGCACCGGCTTTACGGCGAGGGCCTCGTAACCATCGGATTTGCCCATCGCGGCATTGCGGTGGTTACGGATGACGCGCAGCATGTGGTCGGCGTTTTTCTTATAGCCGGGGAATGCGCCCAGCTCGCCCGCGATTTCGGCGGACGTGGCATAGGAAACACCGGTCATGATCGCCGTCAAAGCACCACAAAGCGCGCGGCCTTCGTCGCTGTCATAGGAATAGCCCATGTTCATCAGCAACCCGCCGATGTTTGCATAGCCCAGACCCAGCGTGCGGAAGTCATAGGACCGCTGCGCGATTTCCTTGGACGGGAATTGCGCCATCATCACCGAGATTTCCAGCGTCACAGTCCACAGACGCGAGGCGTGCATGTAGTCTTCGACCTGGAATTCGCCGTCTTTGAGGAAGGTCAGCAGGTTCATCGACGCGAGGTTACAGGCTGTGTCGTCAAGGAACATGTATTCGGAACAAGGGTTTGACCCGCGGATTGCGCCGTCTTCGGGGCATGTGTGCCATTCGTTAACAGTGTCGTGGTACTGGATACCCGGATCGGCACAGGCCCATGCGGCGTGGCCAACCTGTTCCCACAGATCGCGGGCACGGATGGTTTTCGACACGCGGCCGGTGGTACGGTCCAACAACTCCCAATCGGCGTCTTTTTCAACGGCGTGCAGGAAAGCGTTGGTCACGCGGATCGAGTTGTTGGAGTTCTGGCCGGACACAGAGGAATAGGCCTCGGAATCCCAGTCAGTGTCATAGGTCGGGAATTCGATCGACGTGTGGCCCTGCTTGGCATAGTCCAGCACGCGCTTGACGTAAGTCTCTGGGATCGCGCATTTCTTTGCGTCTTTGATCGCGGCTTTCAACTGCTCGTTTTTGGCAGGGTCATAGGCATCGGCCTGCGCGCCGTCCCATGCCTTGATCGCGGCGAACAGTTTGTTCAGCTCACGTTCGTGCATTTTGGAACCGGCAACGATGGACGCCACTTTTTGTTCTTCGATGACCTTCCAGTTGATGAAGTCTTCGATATCGGGGTGATCCGCATCGACGATCACCATTTTCGCAGCGCGCCGCGTGGTGCCGCCTGATTTGATCGCACCAGCAGCGCGGTCACCGATTTTCAGGAAGCCCATGAGGCCGGATGACTTACCACCGCCCGATAGCCCCTCGCCCGCGCCGCGCAAGCTTGAGAAGTTGGTGCCTGTGCCGGAGCCGTATTTGAACAAACGTGCCTCGCGGACCCATAGATCCATGATGCCGCCGTCGCCCACAAGATCATCGGCAACCGATTGAATGAAACAAGCGTGGGGCTGCGGGTGCTCATAGGACGACTTCGAGCGGGTCAGCTTGCCGGTCTGGTAATCGACATAATAGTGGCCTTGCGCGGGGCCATCGATGCCATAGGCCCAGTGCAGGCCGGTGTTGAACCACTGCGGGCTGTTCGGGGCACCCGATTGCGATGCCAGAATATGGCGCATTTCGTCGTAATAGGCTTGGGCGTCTGCTTCGGTGGTGAAATAGCCACCTTTCCAACCCCAATAGGCCCATGCGCCTGCCAGACGGTCAAACACCTGCTTAGAGGACGTCTCGCCGCCCATGGTGGCATCATCGGCAGGAACAGAGCGCCACAGGAACTCTGGCACGCCCTCTTCTTTGATCTTTTTGGTCGCCGACGGCACGCCGGCCTTGCGGAAATATTTCTGGGCAATGACGTCAGAGGCGACTTGGCTCCAGCTGGAAGGGACTTCGACGTTATCGAGATGGAAAACCACCGATCCGTCCGGGTTGCGAATTTCGGAAACTGTGCTCACGAAATCCAGTTTTGCGTATGCGTCTTGCCCGGAAGTCGTGAATTTTCTTTCGATTTTCATATCTGTCGCCCCATTTTCTCAGCTCATCTACACAAGGCAGCGTCTGACATTGCAGCCCGCCCCAACACCATTGACCAAAACAGAGGACGCATCACATGAGGACCATTGGGGGCCCGTGACAAGCGTCCAAACATGCGCGAAAGCTGCGTTTGCCTCATCTGCCTCATCGGTCCGCCGCCTAATGTTAATCACTAGATATAGTGGCGTGACCGTCAATCCACACAAACTGACGTAGAAGACCCTATTCGGTCAACGAAAATTTTCGCAAATTTTTTGAACTTGAGACTTGACCGAACTGGGATTGTTTGAGGCGACCGGCCCTGCGGTGATTCAGCGCACAGATATGCACATGTGTTCATTATTTCAGAAGCGCAGGCCGACCTGTGGATAAGTCAATAAACGCGCAGGTTTAGCAGCGACCTCTCATCCATCACTTGAGATATCCACAAAGAACCACACACCCCCTTGGGGATATTTCAAAGATCAGCATGCGGTATAAAAAATTATTCGGCACACAAGATGAGGGGTGCGTTTTCCGCCCGACGGTCATTGATCACAACCGAAGCGATACCAACCGCACACAAATACAGCGTTCTGATCTGCATAAAGCAGATCAGGAACACTATATGTGGTTGGTTCTTAAAGTGGTCGGGGCGAGAAGATTCGAACTTCCGACCCCCTGTACCCAAAACAGGTGCGCTACCAGGCTGCGCCACGCCCCGACTGCGGCCTACTTAGCTACAAGTGATCTGATTGAAAAGCCCTAACTTCACAGAAATCGACCGAATTAGCAGGGCCATGCCGGGTTGTGCGCCGCAAAGGCCGGATGACGCAGTTCTGACCCTGTTTTAATGCCCATTCGCCGGGCCAAACCGCCATTTATCTCAAGCACAGACAGCAAATTTTTACCGCCGTAGATCATCGTTTCGTCCAACGGCACTGCATTTTCGTGGATGTGTTGAATCACCCCGCGGGAATCAACGAACAGCATATCCAATGGAATCAGCGTGTTGCGCATCCAGAACCGCATCGTCTGCGGACGCTTGTAGACGAACAACATGCCTGCACTGCTGGGCATAGACTCGCGAAACATCAAACCTTGGGCGCGCTCTGCATCGTCATCCGCGACCTCGACCGAGAATCGCGCCTGCCCCCAATCGCCCCGCACCATAACTGTATCTTCGGAACACGCGGCTACCGCCTGCCCCGCAAAACAGCCAGCGATGACCATTGAAAAGAGGGATTGAGCTATCCGGCGTCCGAGTTGTTTAGAATTACCGTTTCCCATGCATATACCTCTGCCGCCATCTTGCCGCGCTCACCTGATATGACGCGCAATGCCAATGCTTCACCCGGTTGTACATCCGACAACCCCGACTGCCGCAAGACTTCTACATGCAAAAAGATATCATCGCTTTTGCCGAACACATTGGCAAAGCCGAACCCTTTGGATTTATCAAACCACTTCACCCGCGCCGGTTCAATCGGTGCTGCTTTCACAATCGCGGGATCAACGCCGACGATCTCTTCCAGCGGGCCCGATTGCCCGGACTCAGGCGGATGAATGGCGTGAACCTGCGTGGCTTGAACACCGCGGCTGGTTTCATGCGCGGTAATCTCAACCCGCGCCCCATCCGCAATCGAACTTTGGCCATAGTTTCGCAAAACATTGACGTGCAGCAAAATATCAGCGCCGCCTTCATCGGAGACAACGAATCCGAAACCCTTAGAAGGGTCGAACCATTTCACTGTTCCCGAAACAACGGGGGCGGTATTATCTAAATCTGACACAAATGCCCTTTGGTACTCTAAATTCTTGCCCTACGGATCAATTAACTTTCTGTCTCATTTAAGCCTTATTATGGACTTAACCTCGCGACAGTCCAGTCTGATCCTAAATTTGGGCGTCGCCAAACGAACCTATCATGTAGGCGAAATTCACCATCCGCCCAAAATTCAATCTCTAACGGTGCCAACCGATAGCCGCCCCAAAATGGTGGCCGCTGTGGGTCAGTCCCTTGTTTTAAAGTCACTTTTGCCACCTCGGCCATCAATGCTGCACGGCTTGAAAGCGGGCTAGATTGATCCGAGGCCCAGGCCCCCAACCGACTTTTCAGCGACCGAGACTTATAATATTCATCCGCTTTCGGTCCATCTTCTTTGGTAATAATACCACGCGCCCGTATTTGGCGACGCAGCGATTTCCAATGCATGACGAACGCGGCTTTGCCGGCATGATCCAATTCGCCGGCCTTGGCGCTTGTGTAATTGGTGTAGAAGACAAACGCGTCTTCTTCGATCTCTTTCAACAGCACCATACGGGCATTCGGCATGCCCTGCGCATCCACCGTGGACAGCGCGATCGCGTTGGGGTCGTTGATTTCCACTGCGTCTGCTTCAGCCAGCCAACAGCGCGCCAATTCAAACGGATTATCACCCGCAAATTTGCCTTTGCGTGTCTCCATATCTCCCAATGAACTCTCACTCCCTAGGCTCAGGCCGGTATTTGCAGCCGTCTATAACATTTGACAAAGTCAAACAACGAAAAGCCGCGCGTAAAACAATAAATGCTCGCATGGGTTGCTTACAACACACTGTAGATGCACAGCCTTGCCGAAAAACAATCAATCGCATAAACCATCGTAAACTTAATGCGCAATTCGAAGGAAATAGAATGGCAAATGACCTGATGGCAGGCAAGCGTGGGCTCATCATGGGTCTTGCGAATGACAAGTCTATTGCCTGGGGCGTCGCACGCGCCTTGGCAGACGCGGGTGCCGAGCTGGCGTTTTCCTATCAGGGCGATGCGCTGAAAAAACGTGTTGATCCACTGGCCGCGCAATTGGGCAGCGACATGGTTTTGCCCTGCGACGTGGGATCGGAAGAGTCGATTGACGCCCTGTTCGACGGCATCAAAAAGCGGTGGGACAATATTGATTTCGTCGTCCACGCCATTGGTTTTTCCGATAAAAACGAACTTCGCGGCCGTTATGTTGACACCAGCCGTGGCAATTTCGCCATGTCGATGGATATTTCGGTCTATTCCTTTACCGCCGTGATGCAGCGTGCGGAAAAGATGATGAACAAAGGCGGCAGCGCCGTCACCCTCACCTATTATGGTGCTGAAAAAGTCATGCCGCATTATAATGTCATGGGTGTCGCCAAGGCCGCGCTTGAGGCATCGGTGAAATATCTGGCCGAGGATCTGGGCAAGGACGGTATCCGCGTCAACGCAATCAGCGCCGGCCCGATTAAAACGCTTGCGGCCTCCGGCATCGGCGACTTCCGCTATATTATGAAGTGGAACGAATATAATTCGCCGCTGCGCCGCAATGTCACGATTGACGAAGTCGGCAAATCGGCACTGTTCCTGCTCAGCGATCTGGGATCAGGCACCACGGGTGAAAACCTGCATGTGGATGCAGGGTATCACGTGGTCGGCATGAAGGCAGTCGACGCCCCCGATATGGCAAAGGATTAAACGGATGAGCAAAGACCCCTCGCGCCTGCCCCACGAAAAAGGTTTTCACATCAGCTGGGATCAAATCCACCGCGACAGCCGTGCATTGGCCTGGCGGTTGGACGGAATGGGCCCGGATAATGGTGCCTGGCGCGCGGTCGTTGCCATCACACGCGGCGGCATGGCCCCCGCCATGATCGCCGCCCGCGAATTGGATATTCGCACCGTGGACACGATTTCGATCAAATCCTACGATCACCAAGATCAATCCGACGCTGTCGTTCTCAAAGCGCCAGACGCTGAACTGATGGGCGACGGCACCGGCATCTTGATCATCGATGATCTGGTCGATTCCGGAAAAACCCTAGAGGTGGTGCGCAAGCTTTATCCCAATGCGCATCTGGCCACGGTCTATGCAAAACCAAAAGGCCGCCCGCAGGTCGATACCTTCATCACCGAAGTCAGCCAGGATACATGGATTTTCTTTCCATGGGACATGGCCCTGCAATATGTCGAACCATACCGCGGCAAGGACTGAGCCAAAAAAGATTCTATGCCTTCGGCGAGGATTTTAGACCATTTGGAATGAAGACGCGCACCGCCGGTCTCTTCTCTGGCTCTTAAATATCCTCGCCGAAGGCATCCGCCCTTGATCATAGGAACCCCCACCCGATGTTGACGCGCACCGCTTCCACCTTTGCCCCCCCTGTCATGGAAGCCCGCCGCTGGTTGGACGGCGTCGAGTTTCCCGCAGACCGCCCTTTGATCAACGTCAGTCAGGCTGCCCCCGTCGATCCGCCCCCGCAGCCCTTGCGCGAAGCGATGGCGCAGGTTGCATTGACGAATGACGAGGCGCATCTTTATGGCCCCGTTCTGGGTTTGTCAGAGTTGCGAGCCGAGTTAGCGTCCCAAACCTCGGCCCATTATGCTGGCCAAAGCGCCCCCGCTCAGGTTGCTATTACGTCAGGTTGTAATCAGGCGTTTGCCGCCGCCATCGCAACACTATGCAGCGAGGGCGATGAGGTTATTCTGCCGACGCCATGGTATTTCAACCATAAAATGTGGCTTGATATGTCGGGGGTGAATGCCGTCGCGTTGAAAACCGGGCCTGATTTGCTGCCTGATCCCGACGCCGCTGCTGCGTTAATTACCGATCGCACACGGGCGATTGCCATTGTAACGCCAAATAACCCCGGCGGTGCTGAATACCCTGCCGCGCTGGTTCAGGCGTTCTTTGATCTGGCCCGCGCCCATGGCATTGCCTTGATCGTGGATGAGACCTACCGCGATTTTGACAGCCGTTCCGGCCCGCCGCACGCCCTGTTCCAAGACCCCGATTGGGATGACACGCTGATCCATCTCTATTCCTTTTCCAAGGCCTACCGCCTGACAGGCCACCGCGTCGGCGCGCTGATCGCATCGCAATCGCGACTGGCCGAGGTTGAAAAGTTTCTGGACACGGTTGCCATTTGCCCGGGCCAGATCGGCCAATATGCGGCCTTGTGGGGGATGCAGAACCTGTCGCAATGGCTGGCCGGCGAGCGCGACGAAATACTGGCGCGGCGCAAGGCAATCACCGACAACATGCCCAAGCTGGCTGCCAAGGGGTGGAAGCTGTTGGGGCTAGGTGGTTATTTCGCCTATCTTGAGCATCCGTTTGAGGAACCATCGGACCAATTAGCGCAGCGCATGGTGCGCGAGGCCAGCATTCTATGCCTGCCCGGCACGATGTTTTGCCCCCAAGACGACCCCAGCGGGGCGCGTCAGTTGCGGATCGCATTTGCCAATCTGGATGCGGACGGTATTGGCGTGCTGTTTGACAGAATGGCACAGCTTTAACGGCCCTCTTGCCCCCCTGCCGCGCACCGCATAGTAAGGTCGAAACGCGCTAAAAGGGTAAGATCATGAAAGCCAAAGGCAACAGCCTCACGAAAACCGCAGTCTGGATACTGATGGGCCTGCTGATCCTTGGCCTTGGCGGCTTTGGCGCGGTCAATCTGTCCGGTAATGTGCGCACCGTCGGCACCGTCGGCGACAAGGAAATCTCGGTCGATAACTATGCTCGGGAGTTGCAACAGCAGATCCGCACGATTGAATCCCAGACCGGCGAAACCCTGCCCTTTCAACAGGCTCAGGCCATTGGGTTGGACCGCGCCGTTTTGCAGCGTCTTGTCCGCCTGCGCGCCCTTGATAACGAGGCCGACCAGATGGGTCTGTCGATTGGCGATGAAAACCTGCGCGAACGGATCGTCGAAATCCCTGCTTTCCAAGGGATCAACGGTGGTTTCGACCGCGAGGGGTATCGTTTTGCCCTGCAGCAATCTGGCCTTAGCGAAGCCGAATTCGAGGTGTCATTGCGTGAAGAAGCGGGCCGCACCCTGTTGCAAAACGCGATCATGGGCGGCGTTGCCATGCCCGATGCCTATGCCAAGACCCTTGTCGATTATGTCGGCGCGAAACGCAGCTTTACCTGGGCCGCCCTGAACGAGGTTGATCTGGCCGAGCCTGTGCCTGCCCCCACAGACGCGCAATTGCAGGCCTATTATGATGAAAACACCGACCAGTTTATGCTGCCAGCCAGCAAATCCATCACCTATATCCAGATGACCCCCGGTGATCTGCTGGACGAGGTCGAAGTGTCCGATGCCGATCTGCAAAAGGCCTATGAGGATCGCGCCGCCGAATATATCCAGCCTGAACGACGTCTGGTCGAACGGCTGGTCTTTGGCGATCAGGCCAGCGCCGATCAAGCCGCAGCAGCGCTTGAGGTCAATGGCACCACCTTTGAAGCCCTCGTTCTGGACCGTGGCCTGACCCTTGAGGATGTGGATCTGGGTGATGTCGCCCAGCAGGACCTGGGTGCAGCTGGTGAGGCGATATTCGCGGGTGACGTGAATGATGTGATCGGGCCTGTGCCCACGAACCTTGGCCCTGCCTTGTTCCGCATCAATGGCGTTTTGCCGTCGTTGAACACTACATTCGAGGAAGCGCGCCCTGCCCTGCAACAGGACCTTGCAGGTGACCGTGCCATCCGTCAGGTCGAAGTCCGCGCCCGCGATCTGGACGACCAGCTTGCCGGCGGTGCCACGCTTGAGCAACTGGCCGAAGAAACGAAAATGACCCTTGGCCAGATCGACTGGACCCAAGACAGCGACGAAGATATCGCCGCCTATGCCGGTTTCCGTGAGGCCGCCGCCGCCCTGACCGCTGATGATTTCCCCAAGATTGATCAGCTTGAAGACGGCAGTGTGTTTGCCATGCGTCTGGACGGTACGTTAGACGAACGCGCCAATCCGTTTGAAGATGCGCGCGCCGATGTTGTGGCCGCATGGACCGCCGATCAGGTTTCGCAAGCGCTGCACGCGCAAGCCGAGGCGTTGAAGACCGAGCTTGAGAGCGGTGCAGATTTCGAAAGCCTGGGGCTGACGCCCACAGTGCAGACTGACCTGACCCGCGACGCGCTGATCAATGGGGCACCTGCCGACATGATGACGGCCGTTTTTGACGCCATCATCGGCGATATTCGCGTCATCGATGGCGACGGTTCTGTGGTAATCTTGCGTGTTGACGCAATTTCCGACCCTCAGGAAAACGCGCAAAACCAACAACTTCTGGCACAGCTCTCCGGTCAGCTGGATCAACAGCTTGGCCAAGATGTCTTTGCGATTTACGCAAGCGATGTCGTGCGCCGTGCAGGTCCGACGGTCGATCAACAGGCGATCAACGCCGTCCATGTGAACTTCCCATAACGAAGGCCGCCCATGTCACTGACCCCTGACTATGACAGCTTTGCCGCAGGATATGCGGAAGGCAAAAACCAGATCGTGTACACCCGTCTGGCCGCTGATCTGGATACGCCCGTATCTTTGATGCTCAAGCTGACGGGGGCTGCGGAAAACGCCTTTGTGCTTGAATCCGTCACAGGCGGCGAGGTGCGCGGGCGCTATTCCATCATCGGAATGAAGCCTGATCTGATCTGGCGCTGCAATGGCACGACATCGGCCGTAAACCGCGCCGCGCGCTATGACAGCGACGCGTTCGAGGACGTGCCCGGCAACCCGCTGGATACCTTGCGCGGGCTGATCGCGGAATCGAAAATCGATCTGCCTGACGACCTGCCTCAAGCCGCCGCTGGTCTGTTCGGCTATCTCGGCTATGACATGATCCGCTTGGTTGAACACCTGCCGAATGTGAACCCCGACACGCTGGGCCTGCCCGATGCGATGATGGTACGCCCGTCGGTGATTGCTGTGTTGGACGGTGTCAAAGGCGAGGTCACAATCGTGTCGCCCGCATGGGTGTCCGACGGCCAATCCGCCAAAGCCGCTTATGCCCAAGCGGGCGAGCGGGTGATGGATGCGGTGCGTGATCTGGAACGGTCCATGCCCGGCACCAGCCGCGATCTGGGCGAGGCGCACGAGGAATCCGCCCCCGTCAGCAATTTTACCCGCGAGGGGTATAAATCGGCCATCGAAAAGGCGCGCGACTATATCGTTGCGGGCGACATCTTTCAGGTGGTGCCGTCACAACGCTGGGCACAGGGGTTCTCGCAACCGCCCTTCGCGCTGTATCGCAGTCTGCGCCGCACCAACCCGTCGCCGTTCATGTTCTATTTCAACTTTGGCGATTTCCACGTTGTCGGGGCCAGCCCTGAAATCCTTGTCCGGGTCTTTGGCAAGGAAATCACCATTCGCCCCGTTGCAGGCACCCGCCGTCGCGGGGCCACGCCCGAGGAAGACCGCGCCCTAGAGGCCGATCTGCTGGCCGACGAAAAAGAACTGGCCGAGCATCTGATGCTGCTGGATCTGGGCCGCAACGATGTGGGCCGTGTCGCCAAAATCGGCACCGTGCGCCCGACCGAGGAATTCATCGTCGAACGCTATAGCCACGTGATGCATATCGTATCGAACGTGGTGGGTGAACTGCGCGATGACCGTGATGCGCTGGATGCGTTCTTTGCAGGCATGCCTGCGGGCACCGTTTCAGGCGCACCCAAGGTCCGCGCGATGGAGATTATCGACGAGCTGGAACCCGAAAAACGCGGGCTTTATGGCGGCGGTGTCGGATACTTTAGCGCGGGCGGCGATATGGACATGTGCATCGCCCTACGCACCGCCGTGATCAAGGATAAAACCCTGTATATTCAGGCAGGTGGCGGCGTGGTCTATGACAGTGATGCCGAGGCTGAATATATGGAAACCGTGCATAAATCCGATGCAATCCGCCGTGCGGCTGCCGATGCGGCGCGTTTCTCGGGACAAGGTAATAACTGACAATGCCGAACCAAATGCCTTTTGAAATCGCAGGTCAAAAGGTTGCCCCCGGCACCCGTGAACAAGTCGATCTGCCGATTTCCATCCTGCCTGATCACACACCAGTTGGTCTGTCGCTTGAGGTCATCCATGGCAAGCGCTCAGGCCCCACCATGTTCGTCAGTGCCGCCGTGCATGGCGATGAATTGATCGGGGTCGAGATCGTGCGCCGTCTGCTGCGCACCCCGCAGCTCAAGTCCTTGCGCGGGACGTTGTTGGTGATCCCCGTCGTGAACTCCTTTGGCTTTCTGAACCGGTCACGTTATCTGCCCGACCGCCGCGATTTGAACCGGTGTTTTCCGGGCCATCCTTCCGGGTCACTGGGATCACGGCTGGCGCATATATTCCTGAATGATGTGGTGCTGCGCTGCGACTTCGGGATCGATCTGCACTCCGCCGCGATCCACCGCACCAACCTGCCACAGGTGCGCATTTCGCCCTCCGACCCTGTAACACGGCGCATGGCGATCAACTTTGCCGCCCCCGTTGTGCTGACATCCCCGCTGCGCGACGGATCGTTGCGCGCGGTTGCATCGGCCAAGGGCACGCCCGTGTTGCTTTACGAGGCGGGCGAAGGGTTGCGCTTTGACGAAATGGCGGTACGTGCCGGTGTCGCGGGTATTCTGCGTGTGATGCGCGCCGAAGACATGTTGCCTGCCAAAGGCATCGCGCAATCGCGCCGTCAATCGCATGTCTGTTCCAGCTCCACTTGGCTGCGCGCACCTGTGGGCGGGCTGCTGCGCACCTTTCGTGCGGAGGGGGAAACCGTCAAGGCAGGCGATGCGCTTGCCACGGTATCCGACCCCTTTGGCAAGACCGAAGAAGACATCCTAGCCCCGTTTGACGGCATCCTGATTGGCCGCGCGATCCTGCCTGTGGTGAATGAGGGCGACGCAGTATTTCACCTTGCCAAGCTGATGCCCCGTGCCGTTGCCGACACGGTCGAGGATATGATCACCCAGCTAGAAAGCGACCCGCTGTTCGACGAAGACGAGATTATCTAGCGTTATTCGCCGTTTGCGGCCAGCAATACAGCCGAGATCGGCGCAAGGGCGACTTGGCCCGCGCGGTCTTGCAAGCCCCAGACCAGTAACGCCGAGATTGTCTCGGGGCGCATCCGGCCAAGCATGATCACCGAGCCTTCGATCCCTGCCTTAAACGCGGCTTGGTCCAAAAAGCGGCGGATCACGGTGGGTGTCTGACCCTTGCTGTCAAAGTCGCGGAAAATCGGGGCGGCAGGTACACCTTCTTTGACCGCGAGCTTTGGCATGGTGTTCAACCCTTTGTCCTGACTGACCAGCCCATAGCCGCCTTGGGCCAAAATCTCGGTCACCTGATCCGCGACATCGCGGCTAGGCTGCAACCCTGCGCCCTGCCCCTCTAACACACCGACCACCTGCGGCATGCGTTGGAACGCGACGGCAAGGGTCGTTTCGGCATCTGACGGCTCTGCGCCCTCGGGCAGGTCCACCATCGCCAAGACTTCGAACCCTTCGGCACGGTAAATCGCCATCCGCGCGGCAGCGTCTGGCAAGGTGACATCAACGGCAAAACTGATCGGATAAGGAAAACTGCGCAAGGCCGCGATCCCCACTTCGCCACCTTCAAGGTCACTGCCTTGATCAATCAACAAAATGCTCATCAACGGCTTTTGGTCCTCGTTCACAAAAGCTTGGGCATACAGGTCAATCGGGCGAAGTATCGGGAGCGGGCTTGCATCCGCCTGCACCTGATCCACGGAACTGGCAGTGGGCAAACGGTTTACGGTGACCTTGTTGCCGGTTTGCGGCAGGTCCGCATCCGCGTCTGTCGCATTCGGGGTGACGGTGGGCAAGGCGCTATAGGCGCGGCGCGTCTCGGGCTCCTCGGCGGGGGTTTCTTCCGCCTCAACGACAACTGTCTTGATCTTGGGCAGCGGCATGGGCGCGACGGTCGGTTCAGTCTCGGCCGGTGCGTCAGCGGTATCTGGCGCGGGCTCTACGGGCACCTCGACAACCGCTTCATCCTCCTCGGGTTCCGTGGCGACGACTGCAACGGGATCAGCGGCTTGGGTTTCCACCTCTACTACATCGGGGGCTTGCGGCTCCATCGGGGCCAAGGCCATGGGGTTGGGCAGTACGGGATCATCGCCCGAAATCTCCGGCGCTGTGCTTACGGCACCCGGTGTCGGCGCTTCGACCGTTTGAACCATCTCGGGCGGCGTCAGCGGCGCAGTCGACATATCGGGGGCCACATCACCCAGACCATCATCCGCTGGGGGTTCCATCGCCGTCACAGGCTCTGCCACGGGTTGGGGGTCGTCCATTTCAGGCATAACGGCCACAACACCCGCAGCTTCGGCACTGTCGATTTCAGCGGGGCCTGCATCGGAAATTTCAGGCGCGGTGCTGATCGGGATAAAGAACGATACGATTCCAGCCAAGACAACGCTGAACGCGCCGCCGATCAAGATACCCCCTAGAAATCCGCGGATCATGGCTGAAATACTCCTGCTATTTGTTCTTGCATTGGCCCCTACGCGGGCCTGGCACCCTTGACGATGGCTCTTAAGCCTGAACATGTATTGGCGAACATTGTACTGTGGTTTAGCGGCGTTCCTCTAGCCCCAAAACCCCGCCTGAATACAAAGAATTGCCTTATGCTGCTACTGATAGATAACTACGATAGTTTCACCTACAATCTTGTGCATTATCTAGGCGATTTGGGGGCCGACGTCGATATTCGGCGAAATGACGCCATTTCGGTTCAAGACGCAATCGCGCTGAACCCGGCGGGCATTATCCTGTCGCCCGGCCCCTGCGACCCCGATCAGGCCGGCATCTGTCTGTCGCTGACCAAGGCCGCTGCAGGCGCTGGCATTCCGTTGTTCGGGGTGTGTTTGGGGCATCAAACGCTGGGTCAGGCATTCGGCGGCAAGGTCGTGCGCGCCGATGATATTGTGCACGGCAAGATGGGGCAAATGCACCACACAGGAAAAGGCGTGTTTGCCGGCCTGCCCTCGCCCTTTGCCGCGACACGCTATCATTCGCTGGTGGTTGATCGCGCGACATTGCCAGACTGTCTGGAGATCACAGCCGAGCTGGAAGACGGCACCATTATGGGGCTGCAACACCGCGAGCTGCCCTTACACGGGGTTCAGTTCCATCCCGAATCCATCCGGTCCGAGCATGGCCACAAAATGCTTCAAAACTTCCTTGATCTCGTAAAGGTGCCCGCATGAGCGAACGTCTCAAACCGTTGATTGATGCCGCGGCGAACGGCCCCCTGACCCGCGATCAGGCCGAGGAAGCCTTTGGCATCTTGTTCGATGGCGAAGCAACGCCAAGCCAGATCGGCGGTTTCCTAATGGCCCTGCGCACACGTGGTGAAACGGTGGACGAATACGCGGCCGCCGCCCATGTGATGCGCGCGAAATGCAACGCCGTTGTGGCCCCTGCGGGCGCGATGGATATCGTTGGCACCGGCGGCGACGGCAAAGGTACGTTGAACATTTCCACCGCGACCGCCTTTGTTGTGGCGGGGGCTGGCGTCGTTGTGGCCAAACACGGCAATCGCAATCTGTCGTCGAAATCGGGCGCGGCGGACGCGCTAACGCAGATGGGCCTCAAGGTGATGGTCGGCCCCAAAGTGGTTGAGGCGTGCCTGAACGAGGCCGGGATCGGCTTTATGATGGCCCCGATGCACCATCCTGCCATCGCCCATGTGATGCCAACGCGGTCCGAGCTGGGCACCCGCACGATTTTCAACATCCTTGGTCCGCTGACCAACCCCGCTGGCGTGAAACGGCAGTTGACCGGCGCGTATCGCCGCGACCTGATCCGGCCCATGGCCGAGACCCTTGGCGCTTTGGGCTCTGAAAAGGCATGGCTTGTACACGGGTCCGACGGCACCGACGAGTTGACGATTACGGGCATCAGCTGGGTTGCCGCCCTGAACCCCGATGGCACAGTCACCGAGTTTGAGATCACGCCGGAGGACGCAGGCCTGCCGGTACATCCGTTCGAGGATATCGTTGGCGGCACACCCGAAGAAAACGCGATTGCTTTCAACGCATTGCTGGATGGTGCGCCCTCTGCCTATCGCGATGCGGTGCTGTTGAACGCCGCTGCAGCGTTGGTCGTTGCAGATGCGGCCCCCGACCTGAAAACAGGCGTGGAAATGGCCCGCACCAGCATCGACAGCGGGGCCGCCCGCGACAAGATCACCCAAGTGGCCCGCATTTCGAACGCCGGTTGATGTTTGATCTGTCCGCCCTTGGCGCATGGCGCGATCTGCCGTTTTTCGACGACACCCTGCCAATGATTGAGGCCGCATTGGCGCAAGACGACCGGCTGATCCTGCCGCCCCGTCATCAGGTATTTGCAGCCCTGCAACAGACCCAGCCCGATGATGTGCGTGTGGTTATCTTGGGTCAAGACCCCTATCCCACACCGGGGCACGCGCACGGGTTGGCCTTTTCAGCCGAGGCTGACACCCGCCCGCTACCCCGATCTTTGTCCAATATCTTCAAAGAGATGCGCGAGGATATCGGTGATGCGCCGACCAATGCAGACCTGCATTTTTGGGCGCAACAGGGGGTATTAATGCTGAACACCACGTTGACGGTGCCCGCTGGTACTGCAGGCGCACATGCGAAACTTGGGTGGCAAACCCTGACCACGCAAATTTTGCACCGTCTGTCGGATCGCCCCCGTGTCTATCTGCTGTGGGGCGCACATGCGCAGAAAGTTGGCAAAGACGTCGACCCGCAGGCGAACCTTAAAATCGAAACCCCGCACCCGTCCCCCCTGTCTGCGCGGCGTGGTTTTTTCGGATCGCGCCCTTTTTCGCGCAGCAATGACTGGTTGCAGGCCCAAGGCCAAACCGCCATAAACTGGGCAACCCCGGAGGCATCATGACAGATACAATCCTAGACAAGATCAAAGCCTATAAACTGGAAGAGGTCGCCGCCGACAAAGCCGCAAAACCGCTTGAGGCCGTCGAGGCAGATGCCCGCGCGGCATCACCTGTGCGCCCCTTTGCCGACGCGCTGTTTGACGCCGCCCGCGAAGGATACGGCCTGATCGCCGAGATTAAGAAAGCCAGCCCATCCAAGGGCCTGATCCGCGCCGATTTTGACCCCGCCGCACTCGCCGCCGCCTATGCCGCAGGTGGGGCGACATGTCTGTCTGTGCTGACGGACACCCCCAGCTTTCAAGGGGCCAAAGAATATCTGGTCGCCGCCCGCGAGGCCTGCACCCTGCCCGTTTTGCGTAAAGATTTCATGTACGACACCTATCAGGTCGCCGAGGCGCGCGCCCTTGGGGCCGATTGTATCCTGATCATCATGGCGTCGGTCAGCGACGCGCAGGCCCTTGAGCTTGAGGAAGCTGCCGCCGAATGGGGCATGGATGCCCTGATCGAAGTCCATGACAAAGCCGAACTTGACCGCGCCGCCCTGCTGAAAAGCCGGATGATCGGCATCAACAACCGCAACCTCAAGACATTCGAGACTTCGCTGGACACCACCCGCAGCCTGTCAAAATACGTCGAGATGGACAAAATGATCGTGTCGGAATCGGGGCTGAACACCCCTGACGACCTGTCGGAAATGGCCAAATTCGGCGCGCGGGTTTTCCTGATCGGCGAAAGCCTGATGCGCCAAGACGATGTCGAGGCCGCAACCCGTACGCTGCTTGCCAATCCCCTGCGTCCCGGAGGCATGTAAATGGCCCTCACGCATTTTGACGGCAAGGGCGACGCCCATATGGTTGATATCTCGGACAAACCAGTGACATCGCGGATTGCAGTGGCCGAAACCCACATCAAGATGCAGCGCGAAACCTTTGATATCATTACCGAAGGCCGTGCAAAAAAGGGTGACGTTTTAGGCGTTGCACGTCTCGCCGGTATTATGGCCGCCAAACGCACTGCCGACCTGATCCCGCTGTGTCACCCCCTGCCCATCACCAAAGTGTCGGTCGAACTGACCCCCGACCCCGACCTGCCCGGCATCCGGATCGAGGCGACGGTAAAAACAACCGGCCAAACCGGGGTCGAAATGGAAGCCCTTACCGCCGCGTCCGTCACTGCGCTGACCGTCTATGACATGGCCAAAGCGGTGGACAAAACCATGGAAATCGGCGGCCTGCGCGTGTTGCTCAAAGACGGCGGCAAGTCGGGCCGGTTCGAGGCATCATGATCTCGGTCGAAGACGCCCTGTCAAATCTGTTTGATCTTGTCGACCCCATGGGCGTTGAGCGTGTCGGTTTGCGCCATGCGGCGGGGCGTGTGTTGGCGGAAAACGTCACCGCCAACAGATCGCAGCCGCCGTTTGATGCGTCGTCGATGGATGGCTATGCCTTGCACCGGGCCGAGGTCGAACCCGACGCCATGTTCAAAGTGATCGGCGAAGCCGCTGCCGGGCACCGCTTTGACGGCGTCGTAAAGCCCGGTCAGGCCGTGCGCATTTTCACCGGTGCGCCGATCCCCGAGGGGGCCGATTTCGTTGTCATTCAAGAGGATACGACCCGACGCGGCGATCTTTTGATGTTGGGCCATGATATTGACGGCAAAACCAACATCCGCCCCGCAGGTGGCGACTTTAAAGCAGGCGATGTGATGTCCGCGCCGCGGGTGTTGCGCCCTGCCGATATTGCATTGCTCGCCGCGATGAATATCGCCGAGGTGCCCGTTCACATCGCGCCCCAGATTGCGATCATTGCGACGGGGGATGAGCTGGTGCAGCCCGGTGAAACGCCGGGGCCGGACCAGATTATCGCCTCCAACACCTATGGCCTTGCTGCCATGCTGGAACAACACGGCGCGCGGTGCCGGATGATCCCTATTGCCCGCGATACGGTTCCCTCGCTGACCCAAGCGTTCAAGATTGCCCGAGGTGCGGATTTGATTATTACCATTGGCGGCGCGTCGGTCGGGGATCATGATCTGGTCGCCCCGGTCGCGGCCGAAATGGGGATGGAGCAGTCGTTTTATAAGGTCGCGATGCGCCCCGGAAAACCGCTGATGGCGGGAACGCTGGCAGATACGCCGATGATCGGCCTGCCCGGCAACCCTGTGTCGGCGATGGTTTGCGGCGTCGTGTTTGTGGCCCCCGTTGTGCGCAAAATGCTGGGCCTTCCGGCCAAGCCTGCCCCCCGTCTGTCCCTGCCCCTGGCCGTGGATCTGCCCCAAGGCGGGCCGCGCGCCCATTATATGCGTGCTTTGGTCAAGGGTGGCGCTGTCCACCCAGAGACCAATCAAGACAGTTCATTGCTTAGCGTTCTGGCGCAGGCGGATGTGTTGATGATCCGGCCAGCAGATGATCCGGCGCGGAAAATTGGCGATATGATGGACTGTATCGCGCTGTAGCGTTGACACAAAACAAGAACATCACTAGAACAAACCCAAACCAATAATCTCAGGGAATGTTCGGATGCTGACGAAAAAACAACTCGACCTGCTGGCTTTCATTCACAAGCGCGTTCAGCGCGATGGTGTTCCGCCCAGTTTTGACGAGATGAAAGAAGCATTGGACCTGCGATCGAAATCCGGCATCCACCGGTTGATTACAGCTCTTGAGGAACGCGGATTTATCCGCCGTCTGGCCCACCGCGCCCGCGCCATCGAAGTGGTAAAATTACCAGACAGCATGGGCGGTCTGCCAAAGCCCGGATTTACCCCCCGCGTTATTGATGGCGACCGGCCCGACAGCCCGCCCCCCGCCGCCGCGCAATCGGTGTCCGGATCGTCGACTGACATTCCGATGATGGGCCGCATCGCGGCCGGTGTCCCGATCGAGGCGATTTCCACCATGTCCCATTCCGTAGCGGTGCCGGGGAACATGATCAGCGGCAGCGGTGAACACTATGCCCTTGAGGTTAAAGGCGATTCGATGATCGAGGCGGGCATTAACGACGGTGACGTGGTGGTGATCCGCGAAACGTCTGTTGCCGATGACGGTGATATTGTGGTCGCTCTGGTCGAGGATCACGAGGCAACGCTCAAGACCTTTAAACGCCACGGCACCTCAATTGCGCTTGAGGCGGCGAACCCGGCCTATGAAACGCGGGTGTTCCCGTCGGATATGGTCAAGGTTCAGGGGCGTTTGGTGGGTTTGATCCGCACATATTAATCGCACCTATCGGCCAGACTACATGTCAGGCCATTGTGTCCACAGCCGCGTGCCCGCCAATTGGCGGGCCGTTTGCATTTTAAGTTGACCGTCGTTCACAGACATTGCGATTGCGCCGGTCTTGCGCAGGTGGGCGGGGTCAAAGATCACGCAATCACCGATGTGGTGATCAATTTCTACGGATGACACGACAATCTGCCCCGCCGAACATCCAGCAAAGGCAGCAACCGCGCGTTTGCCGGACAGGTGGATGATCTCTTGGCCGGCGATACGCATATTTGGCCCCCACCGCGCGGCAGCATCTGCCTGTTCTGCACCGTCGCCGTCATTTTCCAGCCAGTTTCGGGCAACAAACCCTGCCCCCTTGGCCTTGCTCAGCGCACGGCCTTGGGCTGTCATGACCCCGACCAGATTGCCCGTATCCGCGATCAAGACCGTCGGCCGCGCGGCCTGATGCCACAAGGCGAATGCTGCAAAGACCGCCAGAAGCCCCGCAAAACGCAAGCGCCCCTGCCACAGCAAAAGCCACAAGAACCCAAGCGCCATCAACGGCAGCACCCACACCCCCGGCCCTTTGACATGGCCCTGCGCCCCGTCAAGATCGGCCACGAATGCCGCCACGCCTAAAATCCAACGCAGCCCCAAGCCCATGATCCACAACGCCAAATGATCCAATCCCAAGGGGGCCATAACCAACGCGCCAACCGCCGCTGGCATGACCAACAGGCCCATCAATGGCACCGACAACAGGTTCGCGATCAGCCCGAAATGCGCAATCGAATTGAAATGCGCCGACCCTACAGGTGCCGTAAAGACGCCTGCCACCGCAGATGAGATAAAGGTCGCGACCGCCGGAGCGAGCCATTTCGGCCCGAGTGACAGCTCTGCCTCGCGCAGCCAGCCGAAGACGGCCACCAGCGCTGTGGTTGCGGCGAACGACATCTGAAACCCCGGCCCCATCAAGGCCTCGGGTCTGAGGGTCAAAACAATCGTCGCAGCAATGGCAACCGCCCGCAGGCTCAGCGCGCGCCGCCCCAGCATCAGCGCGCCCAAGGCCACGGCAACCATAACGAATGCACGTTCGGTCGCCACGTTCCCGCCCGACAGCGCCAGATAACCAGTGGCCGCGACCAGCGCACCCGCTGCCGCAATACTGCGGGTGGGCCAACGCAGGGCAACCCATGGGATCAGGCTGAGCACCAGACGCAGCGCGCCAAAAACAACGGCGCTGAGCAACCCCATGTGCAGACCGGAAATCGCCAGCAAATGCGCGAGGTTGCTGGCGCGCAGATCAAACAATGCGGTTTGGCTGATGGCGCTGCGATCCCCCGTTGTAATTGCTGTCGCAAAGCCGCCGATGTCCCCCTCAAGCGCCGCTTGCACGCGCGCCGATGCCGCCATGCGCACCCGCAAAACCAGCAGACCGGCACGACCCTGCGATGCGGCTGCAGCCCCCAGCACCGGATTGCGGGTATAGCCCACGGCCCCGAGACGGGCGAACCAAGCGTGGCGTTGAAAGTCAAAACCGCCCGGCTCAACCGGGCCACTGGGTGGTGACAGATGCCCCGTGGTCATCACCCGCATCCCCGGTTCAGCGGTAATGCTGTGGGTTTGATCGCCGTGCAGCGATACCCGCACGCGCGTCGGGGTGCGGGCGCGGGAAACCCTTTCCAACACCACCCGGTCCAAGGTCAGGCGCAAGGCGTCAGACTGACTGCGATCAATCCCGACAATGCGCCCTTCGATCGCACCGTAATAGCGCCAGCCCAAAACCGGCCCGCTCACCGCATGGGCACGCAAGGCAGCCAGGTCGAACCCGATCATTCCCAAGGCAAGGGCCACGAAAACGGGGCTGACGCCTTCGGGCAGAAACCGCTGCGCCCAAATCAGCGCCACCGCGCCCGCGGTCAACCCGATCAGAACAGGCAGCTCAGGTTCGACCGTCAACATGAAATAGCAGCCGATACCGCAGGCAAGGCAGACCGGCACCCAGCCGAACAGATGCCCGCGCTGCGCCAACATCATCAGCGATAGGCCTTGCATCAGGCCCATACTTGCCCCCGATCCCCGCACTAGATAGATAGACCCTGACGCTAGCCGCAGCATGGTTAGCAAATGATAAACGGCCCCCCGCCCAAGGGGATTTCCGTGCCATTTCTTCTGAAAGGACGCCGCCCATGACACAGCCTGTCGTCACCCGTTTTGCCCCCTCGCCGACCGGCTATCTGCATATTGGCGGTGCGCGCACGGCGCTGTTCAGCTGGCTATATGCCCGGGGCCGTGGCGGCAAGTTCCTGCTGCGGATCGAAGACACAGACCGGGTGCGCTATACGCCCGAAGCCACCGATGCGATCCTGCAAGGCATGGCTTGGCTGGGGCTGGATCACGACGGCGATGTGGTCAGCCAGTTCGACAATGCGCCGCGTCACGCGGAGGTCGCACTTGAACTGCTCGCAGCCGGCAAGGCCTATAAATGTTTCGCCACTCAAGAAGAAATCGCCGCATTCCGCGACACTGCCAAAGCCGAAGGGCGCAGCACGCTGTATCATTCGCCCTGGCGTGACGCGGACCCAGCGACCCACCCTGACGCGCCATACGTCGTGCGCATCAAAGCCCCGCAAAGTGGCGAGACGATTATTCGCGACCGCGTTCAAGGCGATGTGAAGATCGGCAACGACCAGTTGGATGACATGGTTTTGTTACGTTCCGATGGTAGCCCCGTCTACATGCTGGCCGTTGTGGTAGATGACCATGATATGGGCGTGACCCATGTGATCCGTGGGGATGACCACCTGAACAACGCCGCGCGTCAAATGATGATTTATAATGCAATGGGATGGGACGTGCCGGTTTGGGCGCATATCCCGCTGATTCACGGCTCTGATGGCAAGAAACTGTCGAAGCGTCACGGTGCCTTGGGCGCTCAGGAATATCAGGCCATGGGCTATCCCGCCGCCGGCATGCGCAACTATCTTGCCCGCCTCGGCTGGAGCCATGGGGACGACGAATTTTTCACCGATGCGCAGGCAAAAGAATGGTTCGATCTGGACGGAATCCGCAAAAGCCCTGCCCAGTTTGACCTTAAAAAGCTGGAAAATATCTGCGGCCAGCATATTGCCGTCGCCGATGACGCTGCGTTGCGGAAAGAGATCGAGGCCTACCTGGCTGCTGCGGGCCTTCCTGCCCTAACGTCGCAACAAGGTGATGGGCTGGAGCGGGCGATGTATTGTCTGAAGGATCGGGCAAAAACCTTCCCTGAACTCCTTGAAAAAGCTCAGTTTGTCTTGGCCATCCGCCCCATCGTACCGGATGAAAAAGCGGCGAAAAATCTAGATGATGTATCCCGTGGTATACTGAGAGAATTGACGCCGCAGTTGCAGAATGTTAACTGGGATCGAGAAACGCTGGAAGACGCGCTGAACGGCTTTGCCGCCGCACATGATACCAAATTTGGCAAACTGGCCGGACCTTTGCGGTCGGCCCTTGCCGGTCGGGCAGCTACCCCATCGGTATTTGATATGTTGCTGGTTTTGGGTCGTGATGAAAGCCTTGCCAGATTGCAGGACGCAGCGGTTTGAGGGATGCTTAAGCAAATCTCAACCAAACGCGAGATAACACAACGCACACGCCAATTCAGGCAAGTGCCGGACGGTGGGCAAAACGCACACCGCCAACGGTAGAAAGGGACTTCATGGCCGAGAGTACAAAATCAGCAACGTTGACCATCGACGGAAAAAGCTATGAATTACCCATTCATTCCCCAACGGCTGGCCCCGATGTCATGGATATTCGCAAGCTTTACGCGCAGGCGAACGTCTTTACCTATGACCCGGGTTTTACGTCGACCGCTGCCTGTGACAGCACCATTACGTTCATCGATGGTGACGAAGGTGTGTTGCTGCACCGCGGATACCCCATCGATCAACTGGCCAGCCAGTCGCACTATCTAGAGGTCTGCTACCTGCTGCTTTATGGTGAGCTGCCTTCGCCAACGAAGCTGGAAGAGTTTGAAAATCTGGTGACCAACCACACCATGATCCACGAACAGATGATTAATTTCTTCCGTGGTTTCCGCCGTGACGCGCACCCAATGGCCATCATGGTCGGTGTCGTCGGTGCCATGTCTGCGTTTTATCACGACAGCACCGACATCAACGACGCGCACCAGCGCGAGGTCGCGACGATCCGCCTGATCGCCAAAATGCCAACAATCGCGGCCATGGCGTATAAGTACACCATCGGCCAACCCTTTGTTTATCCACGCAATGATGTCGATTATGCCGGTAACTTCCTGCGCATGTGTTTCGCCGTCCCTGCCGAAGAATATGTGGTCGATCCGATCCTCGCCCGCGCGATGGACCGCATCTTTACCCTGCATGCCGATCACGAGCAAAACGCGTCGACATCGACTGTGCGCTTGGCGTCGTCCTCGGGTGCGAACCCGTTTGCCTGTATCGCTGCCGGCATCGCCTGCCTTTGGGGCCCTGCCCACGGTGGCGCGAACCAAGCATGCCTTGAAATGCTCAAGGAAATTGGCACGCCGGACCGCATTCCGGAATTCATCGCACGGGCGAAGGACAAAAACGATCCGTTCCGCCTGATGGGCTTTGGTCACCGCGTTTACAAAAACTTTGACCCTCGCGCGACCGTGATGAAAGAAAGCGCCGACGAGGTTCTTGAACTACTTGGCGTTGAAAACAACCCAATCCTGCAAGTTGCCAAAGAACTTGAGAAACAGGCGCTGGAAGATCCGTATTTCGCAGAAAAGAAACTGTTCCCGAACGTCGATTTCTATTCCGGCATTATTCTTGAAGCCATGGGCTTTCCAACTTCAATGTTCACGCCAATCTTTGCATTGGCGCGCACCGTTGGCTGGATTTCGCAGTGGAAAGAACAGATTAGCGATCCACAGCTGAAAATCGGCCGTCCACGCCAGCTGTATCTGGGTGAAAACAAGCGCGATTACATCGACATCGAAAACCGCTGATATCAGCGCGAATTTGATTTTAACGCTCCGCCATTTGGCGGGGCGTTTTTTTATGTGCCCGCATCGCAACCAACGGAATAGCGACCGGCCCATGCTCCAAATAGGCGCATAATACGCTCAATTAGAATCAACCCAAGGCAGCGCGCGTGATCAAACACGCCCCCACGCCCCGATTGTTTCCATCCATTTTTCGACATTTCGAAACCAAACCGCCAAGACTGCGGCGGTTCTGTGCTTTTGTTTCCCCACATTGAACAATTAGCGAACTTGATTGACCGACATCAGCGGGCACCAATAAACTAGGGGAAATCGGTGGGGGCCGCACATCTGTCTTTTCTGAAAATCGAGCAGATTTTCAACGGCGTGCAGGCATTCCACAATAAAAGACAGAGGATTGCAGCGATGGCAGTTTTAGATAAAGAGGCCGATCTTCAGTGGGACAATGCGACCAGCCTGAAGTCGGTTGAGGCGCTGAAACAGAACTGCCCGCAGGGGTCTTTTGTGCGCGACAATCATCAAAACTGCGACCAGATTGCCGTGATTTATAACAAGGGCCAGACACCTCCGCACATCACGGTGAAAAAGGTGTCCAGCTCTGTTCAGACGGTGTGGGCCGATGGTGTCGCGGTGGCTGTGGTGGCCTGCACATCCCGCCCTACACTGCGCCCCGACGACGTCCTGTTGATCGAACGCTCGATTTAGGCGTCGCAGTTACCGCCCTTCAAATTTGGCAATCCGCTTTTGCAGGAACGCGATAACGCCTTCCTTGAAATCACGGGATTGGCCGCATTTGCCCTGCTCTCGGGCCTCCAACGCCAGTTGATCCTCAAATGAGTTATCCCAGCTTTCGCGGATGGCTTTCTTGGTCGATGCATAGGCCATGGTTGGGCCACTGGCCAATTGCGCCGCCTTGGCACGCCAATGTCCGCCAAATTCCGCGTCCGGGACGGCTTCCCAAATCATACCCCAGCTATCTGCCTGACGGGCGCTGATCTTATCCGCGAACAGCGCGGCCCCCATTGCCTTGGCCATGCCCATCTGACGCGGCAGCGTATAGGTGCCGCCTGCATCCGGGATCAAACCGATACGGGTAAACGCCTGCAAGAAATATGCCGATTCAGTGGCGATAACGATGTCAGCGGCCAGCGCGAGGTTCGCCCCCGCCCCCGCTGCCGCACCATTGACGGCGGCAATCGTCGGCACCGGGCAGTTCGAAATCGCGCGCAGCATGGGCGCATATTCATCGCGCAAGGTCCGCTCCAGATCCATGGCAGCGCCGCCGTTGCTATCGCCCAGGTCTTGGCCCGAACAAAACGCGCGCCCTGCCCCCGTTACAACCACACAGCGCGCCAGCTTGCCCGCCTGCGTAAAGGCATGTTCGATCTCGGCGCGCATCTGCGAGGTCAGCGCGTTCATCTTATCGGCACGGTTCAGGGTAATAACGGCAAGGCCGTCGGTCAGGTCAAAGGTTAAGGTCTGGTAATCCATCGGTCAGGTCCAATCTGCAGGTTTGCGCGCACTGTACCCAATGCTGCCCACAGGACCAGTAAAACCACGCGTTACCTTTTTAAAATTTCGTCCAGACGGGCCTGTTCTTCGGGGCTAAGCGGGGTTTGATCCGGTGCCGGGGCACGTGATCGTCCGCGCAAATAGCCATAGCCCAACCCAGCAGCCAGCAGCAGCATCAGCGGGCCAGCCCCCCACAACAGCCACGTCGACCCCGACGCTGGGGGATTAAGCAAAACATATTCGCCATAGCGATCAACAATGAAATCAACAGCTTCTTGGTCGCTATCCCCCGCGACCAACCGTTCGCGCAGTAATATCCGCAGGTCGCGGGCAAGGCTGGCGTTACTTTCGTCGATGCTCTCATTACGGCACACAAGGCAGCGCAGCCCCTTGGACAGATCGCGCGCCCGTTCCTCAAGCACCGGATCTGACAGGATTTCATCGGGCTGCACCGCCAAGGCGGGCGTGACCAGCAACATGAGTGCAATCAAAAGCGCCCTCATTCCGCTGGCACCGCTGTTGCGCGTTTGGCCGCACCCGCAGCCACCCGAAACCGTCTGTCCGTGAGGCTAAGCAAACCGCCCAAGGCCATCAGCGCGCAGCCGATCCAGATCCAGTTTGTCAGAGGTTTGACATAGGTTCTTATGACCCAACCGCCGGTGTCTTGTTCATCCCCGATCACCACATAGACATCGCGCAGCAGGTTGTAATCAATCGCCGCCTCGGTCGTGGGCATCTGCGCCACGGGGTAAAACCGTTTCTCAGGGCGGAGTTGCGCGATTTCTTTGCCGTCTTGGAACAAGGTCACATAGCCGGTGGTCGCCACATAATTCGGCCCCTGAGACCGTTCAACATTATCAAGCTGAACGGTATAGCTGCCCACATCAATCGTTCCGCCAATAGGCACGGCGCGAATGTCGTCAATGTTCCACGCCATCAGGCCCGCGATCCCGGCCATGGTCACGCCAAGCCCGGCATGGGCAGTCATCTTGCCCCAATCGGCGCGCGGCAGACGTAGCAGGCGGCGCAACCGCCCCTGCCCGCGCCCCGTGCGGCCCAACAAGTCAACCACGGTGCCCATCACAATCCAGGCACCCAAGAACATGCCAACCGGCCCCAAAAGGCTGCGGCCCGTCTGTATCACATAGGCCAAACCACCAAGCGCCACCGCCAGCACGAAGACATAGCGCAACGGTTTCAAGGCACGACCAATCTGCGCGCGTTTCCACGGCATTGCCGATCCGATGGGCAAGACCAACCCTAGCAGCACCATAAACGGCGTGAATGCCGCGTTAAAGAACGGCGGCCCCACGCTTAGCTTGCGGTCAAAGAACATCTCGGCCAGCAGCGGCCACATCGTTCCGATAAACACGACAAAACACGCCACAGCCAGCAGCACGTTATTCACCAGCAAAGCAGATTCGCGGCTGACGATGCTAAACACGCCCTTCGCCTCTAACGCCGATGCGCGCAGGGCAAACAGCACCAAAGCGCCCCCCATAAAGAACGCCATAATCATCAAAATGAAAACGCCGCGTTCCGGATCATTGGCAAAGGCATGGACGGACGTTAGCAAGCCCGAGCGCACGATAAATGTACCGATCAACGAAAACCCAAACGCAAGGATCGCCAGCAGGATCGTCCAGCTTTTCAGACTCTCGCGTTTCTCGACCACAACGGCCGAATGCAACAGCGCGGCTGCCAAAAGCCATGGCATAAAGGACGCGTTTTCAACCGGATCCCAGAACCAGAACCCGCCCCAGCCCAGCTCGTAATAGGCCCACCAGGACCCAAGCGCGATGCCGATTGTCAGGAAAATCCAGGCCGCCAATGTCCAAGGGCGCACCCAACGGCCCCATGCCGCGTCAATGCGCCCTTCGATCAAGGCGGCAACGGCAAAGCTGAAGGTCATCGACAGGCCAACATAGCCCAAATAAAGGAACGGCGGGTGAAAGGCCAATCCGGGGTCTTGCAGCAGCGGGTTCAAATCCTGCCCGTCAAAGGGCGGTGTCGCAAGGCGTAAAAACGGGTTCGAGGTGAATAGAATAAAGGCATAGAACGCCACGCCGATAGCCGCCTGAACCGCCAAGACACGTGCGCGCAGGCTTTGCGGTAAGTTCCCGCCAAACCACGCAGCCATCGCGCCAAACAGTGATACGATCAGCACCCAGAGCAGCATTGACCCCTCGTGATTGCCCCATGTGCCGCTGATTTTATACAGCATCGGCTTCATCGAATGGCTGTTCAGCACCACCAAGCGCAACGAGAAATCCGAGGTGATAAACGCCCACATCAACGCGCCAAAGGCCAGCGCTGTCAGGGCAAATTGCGCGCCAGCTGCGGGCTCGGCGGCGGCCATCCAGCCGGGCCAGCGTTTATAGGCACCGATCAGCGGGACAACCGTCTGAAAAATGGCGACGCCAAAGGCGAGGATAAGGGCGAAATGTCCGAGTTCTGTAATCATGCCGCATTATAGGCCGCAAACGCGCACCTTGCCATGCCCATTCACGCCCTCTTGGCGCGCAAAGCGTCGCAGTTAGGCCGCCGCTTTGCGCCAATCCTCAAGCGCGGGGTTTTCCGCATCCTCGATCACCGCCAAAGACAGCGCCGCATCAGCCCCTGTCGCGGCCACTTGAACGGAATCGTGGCGCAAGGCATCGATCGACCGGATGTTGCCCACCACCTGAGGCACCTGCGCAATCGTGCGCACGATAGAGCGTTGGAATTCCTGGGTTTTCACCTGATGCCGCGCGCCGAAATAGAACGATACGATCACGCCCAATAACCACCACAACGGCTCGGGCACCAGCGCAATCCCTTGCATACGCGCCGCAAACCAGATCGGATCGACCATCGCCGCCACGAATAACCCCAGCGTGCCAAGCGCCAGCGCGGGGCGTGGTAGCCGGTTTAACCCATCCATAAAGCGGTCAAACCCGCCCTTGCGTTCAATCGCAAACTCGGCGGCATATTGCGCCATCGCCTGATCCTGTGCCGCCGCAGACCGCTGCGCGCCTTTTTCGGCGTTTTCGCGGAAGACTTCGACTGTGTCGCGGACCATCTCACCGCTGTTGCCAAACACCAGCCCGATCACCTTGTCGATCACCCCCATGATGCTGTCCTTTCGCTGAATGCTGACTGGCTTAGGTGATATTTCGGGGCGATGAATTCCTCGGCCCGCTTGATCCACCCGCCTTTGCCCCCAGCCCTTGTACGGGCGTATTTGCGGCTGGCGGGGCGTTGATCGGCCAGTCGTAAATAATAGTTCCGCCGCGCAATGCCGTAGGCGTCCACCATTTCCTGCGGGGCCCGCGCATAGGCATCATGGGCCGCAGTGTGGCTTTGCGGTCCAAGCGCGCCATCGACCGCGATATCATAGCCCATGGTCCGTAAAAGCCGCTGCAGGATTTTCACCGCATTGCCCCCCGCATTGACATACATGTCGAACACGCTGGCATGCAGTCCCTCGGGCAGGCCTGCGATCTGGGGCGCATGGAAATAATGCTGGATAAAGATATCAACGGCATCTTCTTGTGTCAGGTGGTGCAGATCACGCTGATCCACCACACCGTCACCGTTCAAATCGACGCCCAAGCGGCGCATTGTGTGGATCGTGACGCCAAAATTCGTGGCCCCGCCCGGATCATCCGGATCGTTCACAAACCCGCCTTCACGGGCAACGATGTCCCTTGCGATGTCTTTGACCGAGCTCATCTGCATACCCCCTTGCGCGTTTCAGTTGCGCAAAGGTGCAGGGTCTTTCGTTAACGTATGAAAAGCGGTCCGTTCGGTCCTAGCTCTCAGGCTCTACATAAACGCCTTGGTCCTTCAACGCGTCTATGACTTCCTTGGGCATATAAGTCTCGTCATGTTTGGCAAGGATTTCAGTCGCTTCAAAGACGCCGTTAATGTAACGCCCCGTGCCAACCATGCCTTGGTTTTCCTCAAACAAATCGGGCAGAACGCCGGTATAGGTCGCAGGAACAATTGCCCCGCCGTCGGTCACGGAAAAGCGGATTGTCTCGCCATCACCACGGATCAGCGACCCTTCGACGACCAAGCCACCGATGCGAAACACCTCGTTCGGGCCGGGCGGCTCTGCGATCACCTGACTTGGGGCGCGGAAAAAGTTAATGCCGTCACGCATCGCATAGCCGATCAGCGCGGTGGACAGCACCAAAGCCACCACCGCCACTGCGATCACCTGAATCCGACGCTGCTTTTTAAGACTTTTCATGCACCCTCAGGGAAATAGCGGGGCCATCATCAGCCCCTCGGTCTCTTCAATACCTAACATCAGATTGGCATTTTGCAACGCCTGCCCGCTTGATCCCTTGGTAAGGTTATCCAGCGCGGCAATCACGATTGTGCGCCCTTCGATCCGGTCGGCAACAACGCCGATATGGCAAAAGTTCGACCCGCGAATATGCCGCGTGCTTGGTGCCTCGCCCATGGGCAGCACCTCTATAAACGGCTCGTCTGCATAGGCGGCGGCAAGGGTATCATGAATCACCTGCGCGTCGCCTTTGACATAGACGGTTGCCAGAATACCGCGATTGGCGGGGATCAAATGCGGGGTAAACTGCACTTTGACCGGACGGCCTGCGATGGCTGAAAACTCCTGATCGAATTCACCCAAGTGCCGATGCGTCCCACCAACGGCATAGGCATGATACCCTTCGGACAGCTCCGCATGCAGCAGGTTTTCCTTGAGCGCACGCCCCGCACCAGACACGGCGCACTTCAGATCAAGGATAATATCATCCAGATCAATCACGCCTTTTTCAACCAACGGCCGCAGCGCGAATTGGCCAGTGGCGGCATTACAGCCCGTACCAGCAACCAGCCGCGCGTTCTTGATCTCGTCACGGTAGAATTCGGTCAGCCCGTAAACTGCTTCTTTCTGCTGCTCAAGGGCGGCATGGGGATTGCCGTACCATTTGGTGTATTCCTCGGGGTCGCGCAACCGGAAATCGGCGGACAGATCCACGATCTTCAGGTCTTTTGGCAGGGCGGCGATGACCTCTTGGCTGGTTTTATGCGGCAATGCACAAAAGCACAGATCGATGTCTGAAAAATCAATCTCGTCGATGGTAATCAGCGCTGGCAGGTCCAGATGGCGCAGATGCGGGAACACCTCGGCCATCGATTGCCCAGCTTTAGAGTTTGCACCCAAAGCCTTGATTTGCATGGATGAATGATTGGCGATCAGCCGGATCAGTTCGGCACCTGTGTACCCAGAGGCACCAAGAATTGCGATATTATACATATGTCGGGTTCCGTTTGGAAAAGAAGTAAAAGTGTTATGCGGCCTGAAACGTCAACGGTCGTCGCAAGAATTGCGTTGCCCGGCTGCTGACTTTTTTGGGGTCACCCGTGGTCAGGAACGCGGCCGTGCCAGTCCCCATCATATTGGGATGCCGTTTCAGATAATCGCCCAGACTGCGCGCCACCAGATTGGCCTGACTGAACACTTTGACGTCGGGGCCAAGCGCATCGCGAAAGGTTTCTTCCATCAGCGGATAATGCGTACAGCCCAGAATGGCCGCCTGCGGATGTGGCATCTTGCGCTGCAAGGCATCCACATGGCTGCGCACCAAGGCCTCGGCCAAGATGAAATCGCCGTCCTCAATCGCATCTACGACGCCGCCACAGGCTTGCGCCTCGACATCGACACCGATCGCCCGAAACGCCAGTTCACGTTGGAACGCCCGGCTGGCCACAGTCGCAGGCGTTGCAAACAGCGCGACATGCTTCAAATTCACCTCGCGCGGGGGGGAATTATCGCCCCATTCGCGTTCTGTCATCGCCTCGATCAGGGGAACAAAGACACCCAAAACGCGTTTATCCGACGGCACCCAAGATTCCTGCATCCGCCGCAACGCGGCAGCCGATGCGGTGTTGCACGCCAAAATCACCAGATCACAGCCCGCATCAAACAACCGCTGGGTCGCGGCAACCGTCAGATTATAGATGTCATCCGCCGTGCGCACGCCATAAGGCGCATGGGCGCTGTCGGCCAGATACACGAAATCCACATCGGGCAACTGCGCCTGCACAGCGTCCCAAACGGTCAGCCCGCCAAGGCCCGAATCGAAAATACCAACTGCCATGTTCTCTTGCCGTCACCTGTCGGCACGATGCCGATCTTCAAACTCAAATCCCAGATCAAAAATTTTGCCCGGGTCCGGAGACAAGTCATACGTGGCTTTGCGCAGGAAATCCATCATCGCTTTTGCGTCTTTTGACAAAGGGTTCAGCACGTTTCTGCCAATCGGGTCGCCAATCACAACGCGCACGGGGCTATCGACGCGTTTGCGGAACTCCTTGATCAGCAGACCCATGCGCAAACTACTGTGCAAATGGCTGGCAATCTGGAACATGCGGCTGGTTTGACCGTCGAAATAGATAGGTACAACAACGGCTTGCGACTTGGCAATCATCCGCGCTGTAAAGCTACGCCAGCTTGGGTCCATCGGTTTCGAAAACGGCCGCGCGCCGGTGCTGACCGTCCCACCGGGAAAGATGCCCACGGCCCCGCCCTGCCCCAGATACTCAAGCGCCGTCTTGCGGGTGTGCAGGTTTAGCGCAAGCGCCTCTTTGGTTGTGTCAAAGCTGATGGGCAGCAGATGCTGGTTCAAATCCGGCGCGCGGTTAAAAACCGAATGCGCCATGATTTTGAAATCGGGCCGCGTGCGGGACATGATATGCCCCAGCATCAACCCATCAAGAATGCCATAGGGATGATTAGCCAGAAAAATCACCGGACCTGTCGCCGGAACACTGTCCAAACCACCGCCCACCACATCCAAGCTCAGCCCATAGCGCCGCGCCATCACATCGAAAAAGCAACCGCCCGCCGCCATGTCCTGCTCATAGCCCGACGCGCGTTTGATCAACCCCAATCTGCCGGTGGAATTTTCCATCAAGCGGATAAAGGCTCGGCCCGGTTTGCTGCGGGCCGAATAGGCATAACTGATCTCGCGGGCGGAAAGCGGCTTGAGCTGACCCATTTCAGGCTCCTTTTTGGACAACGGCCCTGCCGTACACCACCTTCATGACAGCCAGATGACAGCCCGTTATTCAGCGGCTTTAGACGTCGTCGTGCCCCCTGCGTGGATCACGGCCAGCAGCTCCTCGCGACGTTTGGCGGCTTTGGCCTCGTTCGCCTGTTTCACCGGGCCAAAGCCGCGGATTTGCAGGGGCAGTTCGGCCAGTGCGACGATTGCATCGCGGGTTTGGTCGGTCAGTTTCGGCAGCACGTCCTTCATATCGGCCTCATACTGCTTGATCAGCGCCCGCTCCATCCGGCGCTCTTCTGTCCGGCCAAAGGGATCAAATGGCGTGCCACGCAGAAATTTGAGCCGTTTCAGCACGGCCAGCGGCATTTCCAGCCATTCGCCAAAGGCACGTTTCATCGGGCGTCCATCCGCGCCGGTCTTGGACAGCATCGGCGGCGCAAGGTTAAAGGTGATTTTGGGATCGCCATCAAACTCGGCATTCACCTTGTCGCGTGTTGTTTTCAACAGCCGCGCAACCTCGTATTCATCCTTATAAGACAACAGCTTGTGATAGCCCAAGGCCATTGCTTCTTTCAGAGCTTTATCCGTGACCGGTGCCAACATCTTGGCATAGCGTTTGGCCAATCCTTTGCCTTGATAGGCCTTCAGGTGATCCATCCGAAAGGCAATGCGGTCGTCCAGCGTTTTGGGCAATTGCACCACATTTGGCGTTATGACCTGCGCGGCTTCGGAAGGGTGTAAAACCGCCCAGCGGCCCAACTCAAACGCCCTAAGGTTCCGCTCAACAGCGGCCCCGTTCAGCCGGATGGCCTCTTGCAGCGCCTCGAGCGACAGCGGGACCAGCCCCTTTTGCCACGCGGCACCAAAGATCATCATGTTGGAGTATATCGAATCCCCCAGCGTCGCCTTGGCCAGATCGGATGCGTCAAACAGCGCCACATCGTCCTTTAAGCGTGCTTCAAGGGCGAGGGTCAGGCGGTCATAGGGCATCTGGAATTCGGTATCGCGGGTAAAATCGCCCGTGATGATCTGATGCGAATTCACCACCGCGCCTGTGCGCCCAGCGCGGGTCAGACCCAGCGTTTTGGTCCCCGCAGACACAACCAGATCGCCACCAATCAGCGCGTCGGCCTCGCCTGTGGCCACGCGGATCGCGCTGATGTCTTCGGGCCGGTTGGCCAGACGGCAATGGATATGCACAGCGCCACCCTTTTGGGCAAGGCCAGCCATTTCCATCATGCCGGCACCTTTGCCGTCGATCTGTGCGGCCTGTGCCAGCACGGCACCAATGGTCACAACACCCGTACCGCCGACACCCGTAATCACAACGTTGAACGTGCCATCTATCGCTGGCAGCGTGGGCATTGGCAGATCGGGAATTTTAACCTCGGTCGTCGGGTCCTTGCGGATTTTAGCGCCCTCAAGCGTTACGAAAGACGGGCAAAACCCTTTGACGCAGGAAAAATCCTTGTTGCAAGACGATTGATCAATCGCGCGCTTGCGCCCCAGTTCAGTCTCCGCCGGAACAATCGACACGCAGTTGGATTGCACACCGCAATCGCCACAGCCCTCGCAGACGTCCGTATTGATGAACACGCGCTTGTCGGGGTCAGGAAACAGCCCCCGCTTGCGACGGCGACGTTTTTCCGCAGCGCAGGTCTGGATATAGACGATGGCGCTGACGCCTTTATGCTTGGTAAAGTTCTCTTGCACCGTTTGCAGCTCGGCACGCTCGAACATTGGCACGCCCTTAAAGGCTGCCGTGTCCACGTCTTCTTTCTCGTCATAGACCACGGCGATGTTCTGTACGCCCATTGCTTGCAATTCCGCGACAATGCGCGGTGCGTCCAGATCGCCTTCGTTATGCTGGCCGCCGGTCATGGCAACCGCATCATTGTACAGGATTTTATAGGTAATGTTGGTTTTCGCCGCGACAGCAGCGCGGATCGCCTGAATGCCGGAATGGTTATAGGTGCCGTCGCCAAGGTTCTGGAACACATGTTCACGGGTCGAGAAACGCGATTCACCGATCCAATTCGCGCCTTCGCCCCCCATATGAGTGAAGCCTGTGGTTTCACGATCCATCCACTGGACCATATAATGACAACCGATCCCCGCATAGGCGCGGCTGCCATCCGGTAATTTGGTGGACGAGTTATGCGGACAGCCCGAGCAGAAATACGGCACACGCGCGGCGATATCTTCGGCGTTATCAGCACGGCGCGCTGTGTCCAGCGCCTCCATCCCGGCTTTGATGCCATCGGTGTTGCGGCCTTCTTCGATAAAGATGCCGCCCAGCTTTTCAGCGATCCAGATCGGGTCAAGCGCGCCGCGGGTCGGGAACAGCTCTTCGCCATGCTCCATCCCGGCACCGCCCCCCTTGTGCCACCCATAGACACGACGATGGGTGTCGGAAAACAACGCCTCTTTGATCTGTACCTCGATCAGCTTGCGCTTTTCCTCGACCACGATCACCAGATCAAGGCCCTCGGCCCAGGCGTGGAACCCCTTCATATCCAACGGGAAGGTCTGGCCGATCTTGTAAAGGGTGATCCCCAGACGTTCGGCTTCGTTTTCGTCGATGTTAAGCAAGCTCATGGCGTGGATCACGTCCAGCCAGTTTTTGCCAGCTGCCGCGATGCCAATCTTGGCACCCGCCTTGCCCCACATGCGTTTGTCCATCTTGTTGGCATGGCTGAAAGCCTCGGCAGCATAGCGTTTGTGGTCGATCATCCGCGCTTCTTGCAGATGCGGTGTATCAACCAAACGGATGTTCAGCCCACCTTCTGGCATGTCGAATTGCGGCGTGACCAATTTCATTCGGTTCGGATCGCCATTCACGACCGACGTTGCCTCGACCGTGTCTTTCATCGTCTTGAGGCCGACCCAAAGGCCGCTGAAACGGCTGAGTGCCCAGCCATAGATGCCGTAATCCAGTATCTCTTGCACGCCTGCCGGGCTGACCACGGGCATATAGGCATCGACCATCGCCCATTCGGATTGGTGCAGCACGGTCGAGGACTCACCAGTGTGATCGTCGCCCATGGCCATCAGCACGCCGCCATGCTTGGACGACCCGGCCATATTGGCGTGGCGCATGACGTCGCCGGAGCGGTCCACCCCCGGCCCCTTGCCATACCACAGGCCAAAGACACCGTCGTATTTGCCCTCACCGCGCAATTCGGCCTGCTGGGTGCCCCAAAGGGCGGTCGCCGCCAAATCTTCGTTCAAGCCGGCTTCGAACAAGACGTCGTATTCGGCCAATGGCTTTGCTGCGCGCTCCATCTGCAAATCGACGGCACCCAGCGGCGAGCCGCGATAGCCTGTCACATATCCGGCAGTGTTCAAACCAGCGGCCCGGTCACGCGCCTTTTGCATCATCATCATACGCACCAACGCTTGCGTACCGTTCAGCAAAACGGGGGACTTTTCCAAGTCGAACCGATCATTCAAAGAAATCTTTTGAGTACCCATAGCGCGTCCTCCCGTACGAGCGATTGATCCATTTACATCAATCTAGGTCATAAAAGCTGACCTGTCTAGCGTCGTCTTCCGATACCCCTCAGGCGAAACGATGAAATAATTGACATAAACAATGGGATATTCATCTTTCCTGCGCTAGTTTGCACTGCACCATTGCTAAGGGTTGTTTTTAAAGAGCACTTGGCGCAAAAACGGTGCTCTTTGATAAAGATCATCCTTAAAAAAGGAAGTCCTCATGGATTGGGACAAGCTCAGGATTTTTCACGCTGTCGCAGATGCCGGCAGCCTGACCCATGCCGGTGATAAGTTGAACCTGTCGCAATCCGCCGTCAGTCGGCAAATTCGCGGGCTTGAGGAACAGTTAAACACCAATCTGTTCCACCGTCACGCCCGTGGCCTGATTCTGACCGAACAGGGCGAACTGTTATTTGATGCCACCGTCGCGATGAGCAAACGGTTGGACACCGCCGCCGCCCGCATTCGCGACAGCGAAGAAGAAGTGTTCGGCGAATTGCGCGTCACTACGACCACAGGCTTCGGCACCCTATGGCTCGCCCCGCGCCTGCCCAAACTATACGAGAAATACCCAGACCTCAAAGTGGACCTGATGCTGGAAGAGCGCGTGCTGGACTTGCCCATGCGCGAAGCCGATGTCGCAATCCGCATGAAGGAACCCTCTCAGGCTGATCTGGTCCGCAAAAAGCTGATGATGATCAAGATGCGCCTTTTTGCCTCGCCCGAATATCTGGCCGAACACGGCACACCCCAACGGCTTGAGGATATGTCGGAGCACCGCCTGATCTGCCAGAACACCGAAAGCGATCAGGTGAATGCCGGTTTGACCCTTGTTCAACGGCTTATGATGCATGACGTTCGGTCGATGCTGACGGTCAACAACTACTTTGGGGTGCTTCAGGGCGTCATTCACCATTTGGGCATCGGCGTTCTGCCCAATTACCTGACCGAAGACTTCCCAGACCTTGTGCAGGTTCTTCCCGATACCGAGTCGGCAGATGTTCCGGTATTTCTGGCCTACCCCGAAGAATTACGCGCCTCAAAGCGTGTCGCGGCGTTCAAGGACTTTGTCCAAGACGAGATCATCACCCACCGCAAACACCTGCGGGACCGCCGCGCCGAATAGCTATGCGTTTTTCGCATAGCGGGCATGCCGCATTTTTCAAAATTCTGTCTTGATCCGTGCAGATGTGCCACCTAATTGGGCAGTATGAAGACCGACGCCTTTGGGCTGTCACTTCATACCTCCCTGTTGGACTTGGCCGAGCTTTATGCTCGGCCTTTTTTTTTGGCTATGGCCCAACGGCCCTTTGGCCTTTTCCCCGCGCCAGCCTTACTCTAAGAGTACCGCCATATCTGCTAGGGGGATATCCGCACTATGACCGAACCAGCCATCACGCCAGAACTTATCGCAAGCCACGGGATCAACGACGAAGAATACAAGCGCCTGCTTGATATCATCGGACGCGAACCAAGTTTTACCGAGCTTGGGATTTTCTCGGCGATGTGGAACGAGCATTGCTCGTATAAATCCTCCAAGAAATGGCTGCGCACGCTGCCGACCGAGGGCCCACAGGTTATTTGCGGGCCGGGCGAAAATGCCGGGATCGTTGATATCGGCGACGGTCAGGCGCTGGTTTTCAAAATGGAAAGCCACAACCACCCCTCCTACATCGAACCCTATCAGGGTGCAGCAACCGGCGTTGGCGGCATTCTGCGCGATGTCTTTACCATGGGCGCACGTCCCATTGCCGCGATGAACTCCCTCAGCTTCGGCTCTCCCGAGCATCACAAAACACGCCAGCTGGTGCATGGTGTGGTCGCGGGTGTTGGCGGCTACGGCAACTGCTTTGGCGTTCCAACTGTCGGCGGCGAGGTCCGCTTTGACACGGCCTATGACGGCAACTGCCTTGTGAATGCCTTTGCAGCCGGTCTGGCCGACACAGATAAAATTTTCTATTCCGCAGCCTCCGGCGTCGGCATGCCCGTCGTTTATCTTGGTGCGAAAACCGGCCGCGACGGCGTTGGCGGCGCGACCATGGCGTCGGCAGAATTTGACGACACAATCGAAGACAAGCGCCCCACAGTGCAGGTCGGCGACCCCTTTACCGAAAAGCGCCTGATGGAAGCGACGCTTGAACTGATGGCCACGGGTGCCGTGATCTCGATCCAGGATATGGGTGCTGCTGGCCTGACCTGTTCCGCTGTGGAAATGGGCGACAAGGGCAACCTTGGTGTGCGTCTGGACCTTGAAAAGGTACCGACCCGCGAATTGAACATGACCGCCTATGAGATGATGCTGTCCGAATCCCAGGAACGCATGCTGATGGTTCTGCGCCCCGAGCTTGAAGCCGAAGCCAAAGCCGTGTTCGACAAATGGGACCTCGATTTCGCCATCGTCGGTGAAACAATCGCCGAGGACCGCTTCTTGATCGTGCATAATGGCGAGGTCAAAGCCGACCTGCCGCTGAAGGCACTTTCTGGCACCGCCCCTGAATATGACCGCCCTTGGGTCGAAACCCCTGCAGCCGAACCGCTGTCGGATGTGCCGGGCATTGACCCGATTGACGGGCTTAGCGCCTTGCTGGCCAGCCCGAACTACGCCTCCAAAGCGTGGGTTTACGAACAATATGACACCATGGTCATGGGCGACAGCGCCCGCACCCCCGGTCTGGGATCAGGTATCGTTCGTGTCCACGGCACCGACAAAGCCATCGCTTTCACGTCGGACGTGACGCCACGCTATGTCAAAGCAAACCCATTCGAGGGTGGCAAACAGGCCGTCGCCGAAGCTTATCGTAACCTGTGCGCCGTCGGGGCCCTGCCCTTGGCGACAACCGACAACATGAACTTTGGCAACCCAGAAAAGCCCGAGATCATGGGCCAGTTCGTCTGCGCCATCAAAGGCATCAGCGAGGCCGTATCGGCGCTGGACATGCCCATCGTGTCGGGCAACGTGTCGCTTTACAACGAGACAGACGGCAAAGGCATCCTGCCCACGCCCACAATCGGCGCTGTGGGCCTGCTGAACCATATTGACGACATCATCGGCAAAGACGTGCGCGATGGCCATGTGGCGCTGGTTCTGGGCGCGACAGAGGGTCATCTGGGCCAATCCGCCCTGCTGCTAGAGGTGTTCAACCGCCGCGACGGCGACGCACCCAAGGTCGATCTGGCCGCCGAAAAAGCCCACGGTGAATTTATCCGCAACAACCGCGAGATGATCAAAGCCTGTACCGATCTGTCCGACGGGGGTCTTGCCCTCGCCGCGTTCGAACTGGCCGAAGAGGCTGGTATCGGTGTTTCGCTTGATTCCGCTGACACGCAAACCTTGTTTGGCGAAGATCAGGCGCGCTATCTGATCGCCTGCAACTTTGACCAAGCCGAAGCGCTAATGATTGCCGCGTCTCAGGCCGGATTGCATCTGGAAAGCGTCGGTAAATTCGGCGGCGATCAAGTGAGCCTTGGCGGTGTCACTGCCCCGCTGGCCGAGCTGAGCGCAACCTATCGCGGTACATTTGCCGAAACCTTCGCCTAATCCATCATTCCCATAAGCCGTGTTTTCTCGCCCATGTCATCCGGGCGGGAAATCACGTTGGCCAGCTCCTCAAGCGACGCAATGGAATGGCCCGCCCGAAAACTGTCCACATGGGGCAGCATTGCGCGGATGCCCGCGGCCTTGGGCGCGAAACCGTCCCAACGTAGCAGAGGGTTCAACCAGATCAGCCGCCGCGCCGTCAAGTGTAGCCGCTGCATCTGACGCGCCAGATCATCAGGATTATCGCGATCCAACCCGTCGGTGATCAACAACACCACGGCACCCTGCCCCATCACGCGCCGCGACCAGTCGCGATTGAACGCCTCGATACAGGACCCGATGCGCGTGCCGCCTTCCCAATCCTGCGCCTGCGCGCCCGCAGCCTTGAGCGCGGCATCCACATCGCGGGTGGCCAGATGGCGGGTGATATTCGTCAGCTGCGTGCCAAAGGTAAAGGCATGCACCTTTGCCCAGCCCGCCCCTTTGGCGTTGCTGACCGCGTGCAGGAAATGCAGCACAACGCGGGAATATTGGCTCATCGATCCTGAAATGTCGCAGAGCACAACCAGATTGGGGTAGCGCGGACGCGGTTGTTTAAACGCCAGCTTGTCCATCTCGCCCCCGCGCCGCAGCGCGGCCCGCATGGTTTTTTGCACGTCGATGCGGCCATTCGGTGCCGTCATACTGCGCCGTGATGGCATGGGTTTCACGGGCAAGGTCAGCCGCGCCAGCATCCGCTTGGCCTCTGCCATCTCGGCAAGGCTCATCTGTTCGAAATCCAGCGTGCGCAGACGTTCCTGGGTGGACATGGTCAGGCTGGCATCGACCTCGACCAGCGTTTCCTCGGGCTCTTTCTCCTCGCCTTCGCTCTGCGGGGCCTGCGCGCCATCCAGCAACGCCTCCGCCGCACGTTTTTCGGCGGCTTGGGCGGGGCGGTCTTCCTGCACGCCACGAATGGCCGGCAGCATCGCGGCCATCATATGTTCAAGGTAGCGCGGATCGCGCCAATAGAGCCGGAACAATTGCGCAAACACCCGGCGGTGTTCCGGTCGGTTCACGAAACAGGCATGAAGCGTCCAGTAAAAATCGACCTTATCGGTAAAACCTGCCGCCTCGACCGCGCGAATGGCGTCAATGACCCGGCCCGGCCCAATGGGCAGGCCCGCACGGCGCAAGGCACGGGCGAAATGGGTGATATTGCCCGCAAGTTTGGGGTTATCGGGGAGTTCAAGTTCGGGAAGTTCGACCATAATTGTTACGTCATGGGGGCTGTCTGCCCCCAAACCCCCGAGGATTTATCTCCATTTGGAATAGGACAAGAGATCATTTTGCGGGGTCGAGTGACGCTTGGGCTTGGTCGAGGATACGCTTGGCCTCTGAGCCGTGGAGTTTGGCGATGTCATCTTGGTATTTCAGGATCGCGCCGAGGGTGTCGGCGATGACTTCGGGGCTGAGGTTGATCACATCCAGTGCCAGCAGGCATTTCGCCCAGTCGATGGTTTCCGCCACGCCGGGTTTCTTGAACAGGTCCTCGGTCCGCAATTGCTGAACAAAGGCCACGACCTCGCGGCTAAGGGATGTGGAGGCTTCGGGCGCGCGGGCCGCAAGGATTTCCATCTCACGGTCGAAATCGGGGTAGTCGACCCAGTGATACAGGCACCGGCGTTTGAGCGCGTCATGGACCTCGCGGGTGCGGTTCGAGGTCAGGATCACGACGGGCGGTTCCGGTGCTGTGATCGTGCCCAGCTCCGGGATCGTCACCTGAAAGTCGCTGAGCGCCTCGAGCAAAAACGCCTCAAACGGGGCGTCGGTGCGGTCGACTTCGTCAATGAGCAAGATTGGCGCGCCGCGGTCATCGGGGCGCATAGCCTCGAGCAGAGGACGTTCGATCAGGAAATCATCGCTGAAAAGCTCGGTCGTTAACGCCTTGCGCGAGGCATCGCCTGCGGCTTCAGCCGTGCGGATTGCCACCATCTGCGCGGGGAAATTCCATTCATACACGGCTGAAGATGCATCGAGCCCCTCGTAGCATTGCAGCCGGATCAATTTACGGTTCAGCCCCGTGGCCAGAGCCTTGGCAATCTCGGTCTTACCGACGCCTGCCTCCCCTTCAAGGAACAGCGGGCGGCCAAGGGTCAGGCTTAGGAACACCACCGTGCCCAGCGCGCGCCCGCACACATATCCCTGCCCCTCAAGCATGGTTTGTACGGCGTCGATCGACGATAAATCTGTCATGGCGTCCCCCTTGGACCACCAAAGGTGCATTCTGTCGCCTTCTGGTCAAGAGCCAAGGCCGTTTTGGTCCCTGACCTCTGGTCTGTTCACCATGGTTTCTATGCGCGTTCAGATGGTGAAATGGGCCCAGTTTTGCCCCAAATGCCCATGCATTTACCGCATTTATGCCGTATTGAACCGCTAATTTTGGTTAACAACGCAAAACACGCGCTTAAATCGAATGAGGACGCACCAATGATCGACGCACCCTTCACGATCGACGCCCCCCTGACGGGCCTACAAAAAGATGACTGGTTGCTCGCCGTGTCCGAAGTGGCCGATGAGGACGGCTTTTTTGAAAACCTGGGCGATAAGCATTACGCGATCTTTGTGGAACGCAAACCCACCTTGCTGGTCACATTCGAGACTGTGAACGGCATGCGTGCGCTGTCGGAGATGTCGCACCCGTTGGGATGGGAAATGGTACGCAGCTATGGCTGGTCGCATCTGTGCATCGCCAGCGAAGGCGACACCTGGTTTCGCGATCCGGCGGTCTATGACTTTTTCGACAAGCTGATTGACGACGGGTTTTTTGATAAATTCGAACGGGTTATTTTTTATGGTGCTGGCCCCGGTGGCTATGCCGCGGCGGCCTATTCGGTGGCGTCCCCCGGTGCGCAGGTCGTGATGATCCAGCCCCAAGCGACGTTGGACCCGCGGGTCGCTGAATGGGACGACCGCTTTGTCGAGATGCGGCGCACCGATTTTACGTCACGCTTTGGCTATGCGCCCGATATGCTGGATGCCGCCGAACACGCCTTTGTACTATATGACCCCAAAGTGTCGCTGGATGCGATGCATGCCGCTCTGTTCACCCGCGCCAATGTGACCAAGCTGCGCATGCCAAACATGGGTCTCGCCCTGCAAAGCGAGCTGCTGCATATGGATCAACTTGAAGCGTTGCTAAAGCTTGCGGCCGACGGCCAGTTGAGCACGTTCAGCTTCGCCAAACTTTACCGCGCGCGGCGCGATTACCGTAAATATTTAAAGTCGCTGTTGGCAGTGCTCGAGGCAGAGGGTCGTACCACATTGATCCTGCGTCTTTGCCGTTATGTGAATGCGCGGATGCAAGCGCCACGTTTTTCCCGCAAGCAAAGGGCGATTGAGGCCGAGTTGAAGCAGCAGGCCGCCGCGCAGGATGCAACGGATGTTGAAGATACTGCAGTTGCGCCCAAGCAAGATGCGGATACGCCAGAGTCGTCGAACGAAAGCGCCGCAGAGTCAAAAGCAATGTAAGCGCAACCCCGGTTTTGGTCAGGTAAATTACATGCCCCTCTGGTGCGGATCAGACCCCTGTGGTAGCTGATCGCCCATGACACAAACACTGACGCTTCGACGCCCCGATGATTGGCACCTGCACCTGCGTGACGGTGATATGCTGCGCGCGGTGCTGCCGCATACTGCTGCCCATTTTGCCCGCGCCATCATCATGCCGAACCTCGTGCCGCCAGTCGTGCGCGGGGCGGATGCCGCTGCCTACCGCGACCGGATTATGGCCGCCCTGCCCGAAGGTGCCGATTTCACGCCGCTGATGACGCTCTACCTGACCGAGGATACCGATCCAGACGATGTCGCAGCGGCCCATGCCAGCGGTTTGATCACTGCCGTAAAGCTGTACCCCGCCGGAGCAACGACAAATTCAGCCAGCGGCGTCACGGATTTCGACAAGGTCGCCCCGGTGCTGGAGCGTATGGCAGAAATCGGTCTGCCCCTGTGCACCCATGGCGAAGTGACGGACCCTGCCGTCGATATCTTTGACCGCGAGGCCGTGTTTATCCAGCGCGTGATGGATCCCATCCGTAAGCGCCATCAGGGGCTGAAAGTGGTGATGGAACATATCACCACAGCGGACGCCGCTGATTATGTACGCTCGGCCAGCGAAAATCTGGGGGCGACGATCACCACTCATCATCTGGTCATCAACCGCAATCATATCCTCGCAGGGGGGATCAAGCCGCATTACTACTGCCTGCCTGTTGCCAAACGCGAAACCCACCGGCTGGCACTGCGCAAAGCGGCGACATCGGGCGATGCACGGTTCTTCCTCGGGACGGACTCGGCCCCACACACGGATGCCAACAAACTGCTGCCCTGCGGCTGTGCGGGGTGCTTTACCGCGCCAAACACCATATCGATCCTTGCGGAAGTGTTTGAGCAAGACGGCGCGCTGGACAAGCTTGAGGGGTTTGCGTCGCTGAATGGCCCCGCGTTCTATGGTCTGCCCGCAAACACCCAAACCATGACATTGACCCGCACCCCCGCCACATACCCCGACCACATAGACACGCCCGAAGGGCCTGTGACTGTGTTTGATCCGATGATGCCGCTAAATTGGAGCGTCGCGTTAGATTGACCTGCCATTGGCATAGACTTTATGCCTTCGGCGAGGATATTTGAAAGCCAGAGAAGCCATAGCCCACCCCAGAAGGAAGAGACCCAGATGATCCCGACCAGCTATCCCGATTCGACCGAAATGGCGCGTTTGACGGCGCGGATGCTGCTTGAGATTAAGGCCGTGCATTTTAACGCAGCCGAGCCGTTTACGCTGGCCTCAGGTCTGCCAAGCCCGACTTATATCGATTGCCGCAAGCTGATCAGCTATCCGCGCATTCGCGCGACCTTGATGGATTTTCTGACTGTCACTGTGATGCGCGAAGCCGGATTTGAGGCGTTTGATAATATTGCAGGCGGCGAAACGGCCGGCATCCCCTTTGCCGCGATGGTGGCGGAACGGATGGCGCTGCCCATGACCTATGTGCGCAAAAAGCCCAAAGGCTATGGCCGCAACGCCCGCATCGAAGGGGAAATGACCGAAGGCCAGCGCGTGCTACTGGTCGAAGACCTGACCACAGATGGCGGATCAAAGATCAGTTTTGTGGACGCGATTCGTGAAACCGGCGCGACCTGCGCGCATACGGCCGTGATCTTTTATTACGGCATCTTTCCGCAAACCGAAAAGACCTTGGGCGACCATGGCGTTAGCCTGCACAGCCTGTGCACATGGTGGGATGTTCTGGCCGAGGCCAAAGCCCAAAAAGCATTCGATGCTGAAACCTTGAACGAGGTTGAAGCGTTCCTGAATGCGCCAAAGGAATGGCAGGACGCGCGGAAAGATTCATAAATTTTCTACTCTATCTGGTAGATGATATATATTTTTCCGCAAAATCCTGTAGTATTCGGCCAGCGCAGGGTTATCCACAAGTTATACAATTTGCAGCAACCCTGCCCGTTCGGTTAAGTCCGAGGCTCGGGGCAGCAATCAGTGGGGTACAAGGTAAGTGAACGAGATTTCCAGCATCAACACCAACGATCTGACAGTCCAAGCCCCTGAAACCATGCCTCATTCGATCGAGGCGGAACAGCAGCTGCTGGGCGCGATCCTGACCAATAACGACATCTACGACCGCGTGGCGTCGATCATTGGCCCCAAGCATTTCTATGACCCCGTTCACGCCCGCATTTTCGAAATTGCCAGCGCGCGGATTGCGAAAAACAACCTTGCCTCCCCCGTGACGCTCAAGGCGTTTATGGAGGACGACGAGGGGCTGAAAGAATTGGGCGGCCCCGCCTATCTGGTGCGTCTTGCCGGTGCTGCGATCAGCGCCTTTGCGGTGCGTGACTATGCGCAGATGATCTATGATCTGGCGGTGCGCCGCGATTTGATCCAGCTGGGCCGTGATATTTCCGCCAAGGCCGCGCAGGTCGATGTCATGTCAGAACCGCGCGAGCAGATCGTCGAAGCGGAACAACAGCTTTATAAACTGGCAGAGCAAGGCCAGACCGAAAGCGGCTTTCAAAGCTTTCTTAAGGCGGTAACGGACGCGGTTAACGTCGCCAACGCCGCCTATCAGCGCGACGGGGGGCTGTCGGGCGTCTCTACGGGCCTGATTGATATGGATAAAAAGCTGGGCGGCTTGCACCGCTCTGACCTTTTGATCCTCGCCGGGCGTCCCTCGATGGGCAAAACGTCGCTTGCCACCAACATCGCCTTTAACGTCGCCAAGGCCTATCGCCGCGGCACCTTGCATGATGGCACAGAGGGCGCTGTAGATGGCGGCGTTGTGGGCTTTTATAGCCTTGAGATGAGCGCCGAGCAGCTTGCCGCGCGGATCCTGTCGGAAGCGTCGGAGATCCCCTCGCAGCAAATCCGATCCGGTGACATGACCGAAGCCGAATTCCGACGTTTCGTGGATGCGGCCAAGGCGCTTGAGGCCTGCCCGCTGTATATCGATGATACGCCTGCCCTGCCGATCAGCCAATTGGCCGCACGTGCGCGGCGGCTCAAGCGGACGCACGGGTTGGATGTGTTGATCATCGACTATCTTCAACTGGTGCGCGGCACCGGCAAAAACGAGAATCGCGTAAACGAGATTTCCGAGATTACGATGGGTCTCAAGGCGATTGCCAAGGAATTGGACATTCCCGTGATCGCCCTGTCCCAGCTTTCACGTCAGGTGGAAAACCGCGAAGATAAACGCCCACAGCTGTCGGATTTGCGCGAATCTGGATCGATCGAACAAGACGCCGATGTCGTGATGTTCGTGTTCCGCGAAGAATACTACAAAGAGCGTGAAAAACCCGGTGATCACGAGCTGGACAAGATGGCGATCTGGCAAGAAGAGATGGAGCGCCTGCATGGCCGCGCCGAGGTTGTGATCGGTAAGCAGCGGCACGGGCCGATCGGCACGGTCGATCTCAGCTTTGAGGGGCGCTTTACCCGCTTTGGCAACTTGGTGAAGCCATGGCAAAACAATGATGGCGGCGATCAGGAATTCTGATCGTCAGCTTACTTGCTCACCCAGTTTGATCTCTGGATCACACGGTCGCCGCGCGGGCAATTTCTGCGTCGGTTAGGTTGTATTTCGCCGCAAACCGGCCCCGTGCCGCAACAAGGCGCGGATCGTCGGGGCGCAGGCCCAAGGTTCGGATAAACTCAATACGTTGTTGATGTTTCAAAGCATCGCGGTCAATCGCGGTGCCCATTGCGCGGTCGATCACTTCGCCGCCGGGGCTGACGTGGAACCATTTGCTGAAGTCACGGAAATGATGCTGGTTATGCAGCGTGGTCACATAGCGCTCAATCCGCGTTTTGGGCAGGTTCAAGTGTGCTGTCATGTGAAACCATTCATAGGTCAGAAACGTCAGCACTCCGCCCACGGGCACAACGGCAACCGCGATCCAAAGCGCCTGCGCGACACCAAGCAGCGCCAACACCGCCCATAAAGCCAAGCTGTTCACCACCAACATCGGCAAGGCGACCCAGATCGGGACGAAAAACAGCCGCGTGTTTGTGGGGAAATCATGGTGGCCGTAATGCGCGACATAAAGCAGGTCAAACGCCCACTGCCGTTTCGGCGGCGGCAGGTGAAACACATAGCGGTGCAGATTGTATTCGTTCAGCATCTGCGCGGCGATGCCCAAGGGGACCAGCGCCCAAACCCAAACGGGGGCGTAAATCGCCAGCACGATCACGCTAACACCGCACGCCACCGCCAATAGGGCGACGGCAGCGTGCGAAAACATGATGCGCAGTCGCATCATCGGCTTTTCCTTTTCAGGTTTACTCAGGTGCTTTGACCTCAAAGCGTAAACCTTTGGCAGTGTCCTTGTCGAACCCTTTCCAATAGCTGTGGTCTTCCTTTGGGGTGCCGTCTTCGTTCATCGACCAGACGCCATCGTTGGAATTTTCAACCAGATCAAGATATTCGCCAGCTGTCGCGTCGCCCTTGAGATGGTTATCCATCCACGCGGTCACGAAATGCTGGGCGATGTTGTTCATGCGCGCCTGATCCCAAACCGGATCGGTGTAGTGGCCCGACACGTTATAACCCAGTGCTTCGTCATGGCGGTAGGATTCCGCAGGTGCAGGGATCGGTGCCGCCGCATTGTGACCCGCGTTTTCAAAGGTCAGCAGGCTGCGGTTTGTGTTGCTGGCGTTCTCCCAAATCGCGCGGACACCTTTTTCGTACAGCGATGTCATGTCTTGCGAGCCGGCCATGAACAACATCGGAATTTTGATGCCAGACAATCCTTCGGCATTCCAGAACCCGGTGTTCATGCCCCAAGGGCCAATCGCCACGGCCGTTTTGATGCGTGGATCGGGCAATGCATTATGCGTCTCAGACCCGGCCTGATGGATCGCCAAGGTGCCATGTGGACCGCCCCAGCTATAGGCGACTGACGCTTCGGTCACGCCCCCGCCCGAGGTGATGATGGCCCCATAGCCGCCCATCGAATAGCCCACGATGCCCGCGGTATCAGCGTTAACCAAACCGTTCAGGAATGATCCGTCTTCGGCGGACAGCCGCGCCATTTCATCAAGCACGAACAACTGGTCCAAGGACCGGTTGACCAATGTCGATCCGAACGCCGCCTTGGTCCGATATGTCGAATCCGTATGATCAATCGCCGCCACAACATAGCCTTTGGAGGCGATGTTTTCCGCCAAATGCGACATCAAAAAGCGGTTGCCCGGATAGCCGTGCGATACAATCACCAAAGGATAGGCCGCACCCGCCGCTGGGTCTGCATCGCGCATCGCCTGACCGTTCAGCGTAACCTCGGTTGTGCCATCGCGCAGGTATGCTTTGAATGCTGTGTCACCGGTGGCCCCATCGGCTGCGGGGTACCAAACTTCGACGGCCAGCGGACGGTCGTAGGTTGGCAGGGTCTCAGGCTTGTCTGCCGATGGATCAATGGCCAGAATGTTAATCTGATCGGCATGAACCAGATCGATCTGGCGCACGCCAACCGCCATATCGCCATACGCGGCCAGTTCCGGCGCATTTGGCAATTGCGTATCAACGCGGTTTTCTGCCCAAGCCATCGGCGCAGCAACACTTGCAACAACCGTCAAAGCTGGAATGAATTTAGATCCTTCGATCAACATCGGTAACTTCTCCCATTTTTTAAAATCGGGCACTTTCCCGCGCCCTGACTATTGTCAGGAACAAGCTACCCGGTTCGGTGCATCTTGCAAGACAAACTCGGAAGTGCCGCTGCGGCACGTTTCCGTCAGATTGCCCGCCTCTGCTAGAACTCGGTTGAGGGTTGGTGCCTGCTGTTTCTTTGGCCCGCTTATCATCCCAAGCATTGCAGTTTTATGTCTTGGCGCGGTGAAACCGCCGGCACCCTGTGCCCGTTCACGCAAAGGCAATGTAACATAATCTGGGCTATTTCACGCAGCACACACGCGCAGGTGCTTGACGCGGGCGCGCATCCGGTCGAAACAAAAACCATGACAACAGCTAAACTTACCATCGATCTCAAGGCGCTTGCCGCCAATTGGCACGCGCTCAACCGCCTAAGCGGATGCGAAACCGGCGCTGTCGTCAAGGCCAACGCTTATGGCTTGGGCATTGACCGCGTGGCCCCCGTGCTGGCTGCCGAAGGGGCGCGCGAATTCTTTGTCGCCGTCGCCGAGGAAGGCGTCGCCCTGCGCGACGTGCTGGGCCCCGGCCCCCGCATCAACATATTTTCCGGCCATATGCCCGGTGACGCCGATATGATTGGTCAGGCCAACCTGACCCCGATGATCAATTCCGTCGATCAGATGATCGGCCACGTGGAAACCCTGCCCGGCCACCCCTTTGGCATTCAGCTCAACACAGGGATGAACCGTCTGGGCATGGACCCCGCCGAATGGAGCGCGCTGCGCGATATCGCCTTGTCGCAAAACCCGACGATGGTCATGTCCCATCTGGCCTGTGCCGATGAACCCGACCATCCCATGAACGCCGCCCAGCTCGAAATCTTTCGCGAGATGACAGCAGGCGTCGAGGTGCCGTTGTCCCTCAGCGCGACAGGCGGCATCCTGCTGGGCGACGACTATCATTTCGATCTGACCCGTCCCGGCATCGGATTATATGGCGGCCTGCCCTTCATTGACGCCCTGCCAGTGGTCACCCTCGACCTGCCTGTCATTCAGGTCCGCGACGTGGATGAGGGGGCCACGGTTGGCTATGCCTGCGGATGGACCGCAGCGCGCCCGTCGCAGATTGCCACCGTTTCGGGCGGCTATGCCGACGGTCTGATCCGCGCCATGGGCAACGGTGCAACCCTCACCCACGAAGGGCGCAAACTGGCCGTGGTGGGCCGTGTGTCGATGGATCTGATCACCGCCGATGTCACAGAGCTACAAGACACCCCCTCTCACTTGCAGTTGATCGGGCAGCATCAATCCGTTGATACAATTGCCAGTTTTGCAGGTACCATCGGGTATGAAATTCTGACCTCGCTCGGCGCGCGCTATGACCGTGTGTATCTAACGTGAATTATCTTGCGGCACTGGGGCGCGTGGTGCTTGGCATCCTCGCCGCTTTGGGCCGGGTCACGATCTTCGCGTTCTCATCCATCCTCCATATCTTTCGCCCGCCGTTTTATGCGGGGCAGTTCCTGACGTCGCTGGTGCAAATCGGCTGGCTGTCGCTGCCTGTGGTCGGGCTGACGGCATTGTTCACCGGCGGCGCATTGGTGATGCAAATCTATGCAGGGGGTGCCCGCTTTAACGCCCAAGCCGTCGTGCCGCAGATCGTCGCCATCGGCATGGTCCGTGAACTTGGCCCCGTGCTGGTCGGCCTGATGGTCGCCGCCCGCGTCACCGCCGCCATTGCTGCCGAAATCGCCACGATGAAGGTCACCGAACAGCTCGACGCCTTGATCACCCTTTCAACCGATCCGATGCGCTATCTGACAGTGCCCCGCGTGCTGGCCGCGCTGCTGGTTGTGCCACTTCTGGTGGCCGTGGGCGATGTGATCGGCATTCTGGGCGGCTATATCGTCGCAACAGGCTCGCTTGGCTTTAACCCGACGGCCTACCTGCGCAACACTGTCGATTTCCTCGAACCCCTCGATATCGCGTCGTCGCTAATCAAAGGGGCCGCTTTCGGGATGATCGCCGCCACCATGGGATGCTATTTCGGGATGCACGCAGATCGCGGCGCGCGCGGTGTGGGCCGCGCCACCAAATCCGCCGTCGAGGCCGCCGCCGTGCTGATCCTCGCGGCAAACTTTGTCCTTACAGCACTGATCTTTGCCTTATGATCACCCTGACCAACATACATAAAACCTTCGACGACAAACCCATCCTGCGCGGCGTGAACCTGACCCTGCCGCAAGGAAAATCCACGGTTGTGATCGGTGCCTCCGGCAGCGGAAAATCCGTGCTGATGCGCTCCATCCTCGGCCTCGTCACCCCAGACAGCGGCACCATCACCCACCATGACGCCCCACTCGATCACAAGGCCTTCCTCAACGGTTTTGGCATGTTGTTCCAAGGGGCCGCCCTGTTTGACAGCCTACCCATATGGCAAAACGTGGCCTTCCGCCTGCTGCGCCAAATGCCAAAACCTCGCGCCCGCGCCATCGCCCTGCAAAAGCTTGCCCGCGTGGGGCTGGATGCCGATGTCGCCGACCGCCTGCCCGCCACACTTTCCGGCGGCATGCAAAAACGCGCCGGCCTTGCCCGCGCCATTGCCACGGACCCGTCGGTGATTTTCTTTGACGAACCCACAACCGGCCTAGACCCGATCATGGCCCGCACCATCAACACCCTCATCCGCGACATCGTCTCTGAAACAAACGCGACCACCCTCACCATCACCCATGACATGACCACGGTGCACAGCATCGCCGATCAGGTCGCCCTGCTGGACAAGGGCAAAATCCGCTGGCACGGCACACCCGCCCAAATGGCCGCGGCCCAAGACGACCAACTCAAGGCGTTCCTCTTCTCTGGCTCTTAAATATCCTCGCCGAAGGCCCCGATCTGCGCCCCGCAGATCGCAAAATCAAATGGCGCGCACGCGCCTCCTGCCTTAGAAAACCCCCATGCTGCGCGTCCTGAACCTCTCTTTACTCATCCTCTACCCCATCGCTTGGGCCGCACCGCTGATGCGGGCGGGGGTGCTTCCGCTGTTTGGGTTGACCGAAATATCGGTTCTCAGCGGGGTACGGGCGCTCTGGGCATCTGACATCTTTCTGGCATTGGTCGTCACATTCTTTGCCTTCATCGCCCCCTACCTTAAAACGCTTGGACTGGCCTTGGTGCAATTCAACATGCTCGGCCCGCGCGCCCTGCCCGCGCTGGCATTCATCGGTAAGCTCGCCATGGCAGACGTGTTTCTGATCGCGCTTTATATCACGCTGGCCAAGGGCATCGGCTTTGGCCGGGTCGAGGTGGCTTGGGGCCTTTATCTCTTCACCGCCTGCATTCTGACGTCTCTCTGGATCAGTTGGAAAACCCAGCAAAACCGGCCCGCGCAAGAAGCCGCCACCTAACCTGTGTTTTTGCTTTGACCTCGCCCGCGCTGTCAGCCAAAAAGGCACATGGCAAAATCTCCCGTCACATTTTCATGCACGTCTTGCGGTGCCAGTTTTAACAAGTGGTCCGGCCGCTGCGATGGTTGCGGCGAATGGAACACCATCGAGCAAGACAAAGGCATCTCTGCCGGCCCGCCCAGCAAAACGCTGGGGGCCAAGCGCGGATCGGCCATGGTGCTGACCGACCTAAGCACCAAAGAATCCCCGCCACCGCGCAGCCGATCGGGCATTGACGAACTTGACCGCGTGTTGGGCGGTGGTCTGGTGGCGGCATCGGCCATTCTGGTGGGCGGTGATCCGGGCATCGGTAAATCCACCTTGCTGCTGCAAGCCGCCGCGCATTTTGCCCGTAGCGGGTTGAAAACCATCTATGTCAGCGGCGAAGAAGCCTCCGCCCAAGTGCGCATGCGTGCGCAGCGGTTGGGGCTGGCGGATGCGCCGGTGAAACTCGCCGCTGAAACCAACCTGCGCGACATCCTGACCACGCTCGAGGCCGAGCGCCCGGATCTGGCGATCATCGATTCGATCCAGACCATGTGGGCCGATAACGTGGAAAGCGCGCCGGGGTCCGTATCTCAGGTCCGCGCCTCGGCGCATGAGCTGACCAGTTTTGCCAAACGCACGGGTGTGTCGGTGATCCTTGTCGGCCACGTTACCAAAGACGGCCAGATCGCAGGCCCCCGCGTCGTCGAACACATGGTCGATACCGTGCTTTATTTCGAGGGCGAGCGCGGCCACCAGTTCCGCATTCTGCGCGCCGTCAAAAACCGCTTTGGCCCCGCGGACGAGATCGGCGTATTCGAGATGACCGGTCAAGGGCTGGCCGAGGTTACCAACCCCTCCGCGCATTTCCTGTCTGAACGCGGTGAACCTGCTGCGGGCTCCGTGGTGTTCGCGGGCATCGAAGGGACGCGGCCAGTGCTGTGCGAATTACAGGCCCTTGTTGCGCCCTCGCCCCATTCGCAGGCGCGGCGCACGGTCGTGGGCTGGGATGGCGGGCGTCTGGCGATGATTCTGGCCGTGCTCGAGGCGCGCTGCGGCATCCCCTTTGCCGGGCTTGATGTCTATCTGAACGTCGCGGGCGGCATGAAGATTTCCGAACCCGCCGCCGATCTGGCCGTGGCCGCCGCCCTGCTCAGCGCGCGCGAAGACGTAGCGTTGCCTGCGGAAACGGTTGTTTTCGGGGAAATAAGCCTGTCAGGTGCCCTAAGACCCGCCACTCAGACGGAAAATAGGTTGAAAGAAGCGCAAAAACTTGGTTTTACCAGCGCCATTGCGCCCGCAGGGGGAAAACCCGTGGGCAAAAACGGCATAACGCTTAATACCATGAGCGATCTAACCGGATTTGTAGGCGAAATATTCGGGGCTGGCTAACCGCCCCCACAAGGAAGGCAAAACGATCATGGAAGGTTTTACCATCATTGACGGGGTTGTGGCGCTTGTCATCGTCCTGTCAGCACTTTTGGCATATAGCCGCGGTCTGGTCCGCGAGCTGATGGCCATCCTCGGCTGGATTGCCGCCGCCGTCGTGGCATTTCTATTCGCGCCCCAAGTCGAACCGCTGGTTTCCGAAATCCCGGTCGTGGGCGAGTTTCTGGCCGACAGCTGCGAATTGTCGATCATCGGCGCATTTGCCATCGTCTTTGCCATCGCCTTGATCGTGGTGTCACTGTTCACCCCGCTGTTTTCGTCGCTGGTGCAACGGTCGGTGCTGGGCGGCCTTGATCAGGGGTTTGGATTTCTGTTCGGCGTCGCGCGCGGCATCCTGCTCGTGGCGATTGCGTTCTTTGTCTATGACACCGTGATCACCGGCCAGACCTATACCATCGTCGACGAAAGCCGCTCTGCCCAAGTGTTCGGCAAGTTCACCGGCCAGATCGAAGAGCAAAACCCCGAAGAAGCCCTAGGCTGGATTACATCCCGCTACGAAGCCCTCGTCGGCAGCTGCGGCGAATAACACCTGATATAATTAGACGACGCAAAAGGGCCGCCCCGTGCATAGGGCGGCCTTTGGTGTTTGATCGGCTTGCCATACGGGGCGCTATTCGCACTTTGAGGGTTTTGCACAAATGTGCCGTATCTTGGATGTCCGCTATGCGGACTTTCCTGCCGTTCGCTGCGGCCGCTCAGTTTGCGCTGCGATTGCGAGGGCCTTTGGAATGAAGGGCGGGAAGCGGCCCTTTGCTGCGGGCGCGATTAAGTTGGGAAGGAGGTGCTAAAGCGGTCATTCGACTTTAGCCAGCAGAGCTGCACCTTTATCGTCTTCCTTTAATTCCCTCCTACGAGAATTGGTCCATCTGTATGCCAAGCGACTTGGCTTTTGAATAGGCGGTCGTCGGCGCAAGTCCGAGGATCGCTGCTGCGCCGGATTTGCCGGAAATCTTGCCTTTGGCACGGCGTAATGCTGCTTCGAAGTTCTTGATTTCCAACTGGCGCAGCTCTTTCTGGGTCAGGACGCGGTTTGTCTGTGTGCACGCATCTGATGCGCTGCTTTGGATGTCGAACTGCAACCGACCGCCCTGGGCAAGGATTGCCGTGCGCTCAATGACATTTTCCAGTTCCCGCACGTTTCCGGGCCAGTCATAGGATTGTAGCGCCTCTATATTGGCTTTGGTCAGGGTCATCTTTGGCAGTCGCAGACGGCGCATTGTGCGATCGAGGTAGTGCCGCGCGAGGTAGGGGATATCTTCGGGCCGGTTCTTAAGGGGTTCGGTCATGATCGGCAGCACGTTCAGGGCAAAATATAGGTCTTGCCGGAACCGTCCGGCCCGCACCTCGGCCAGCAGATCATAGCTTGTGGTGGCGATGACCTTGGCCGCCACCGGAATGTCGGTGCCGTCACCCAGACGTCGGAAGTGGCCCGTTTGAAGGACGTCGTGCAGGCTGGCCTGTACCTTGGCGGGTAGGCTCGCGACCTCGTCCAGATGCAGGGTGCCGTTGTGGGCCATGAGCAATTTGCCCGTCATATCCCGCGCAGCACCCGCAAATGCACCGCGACGATAGCCAAAAAGCTCCGCCTCCAGATCGGCGGCCTTTTTCTGATCGCAGTTGATGCGCACGAGGGGGCGGTGGTGACGGTCGCTTGCCTCGTGGATCGCCGAGGCTGTCATGCTTTTGCCCGATCCAGACGGGCCGGAGACCAGAACATGGGTACCGCTTTGCGCGGCGAGATCAATCTGGGCGTTCAGCAATTTGATTGCGGGAGACACACCGACCACGCCCGTGTGGGACCGCGCCGAGCGTATCTCTGTCAGAAGGTATTCGTTTTCCTGTTGTAGCTTTACCTTCAAGTCTTCGACCTGCGCCAAGGCATCGCGCAGCTTGCGTTCATTTTCCTTGCGTTCGGTCACGTCGCGAAAGATCACCACGGCTCCGGCCAGCACATCATGGTCGTAAATCGGGGTCGAGACATATTCCACAAGGATCGGCTTGCCGTCCTTGCGCCAGAATACATCATCTTCCACGCGCATGGTCTGGTCGCGGCGGAAGGATTTATAGATCGGACATTCATGGGCGGGGAAGTGATCCCCACTCAGGCGCTTGTGGTGGATGATCGAGTGCAATTCCCGCCCGATCAAATCGTCCGACGACCAGCCCAGCATCTCCTGTGCCGCGCGGTTGACAAAGGTGGCCTGACCTTTGGCGTTGATGCCATAGATGCCTTCGCCAGCCGCTTCGAGGATCAGATGGTTCTGGGCCTCGACCTCACGAAAGAAGCCATAGATATTCTGCCATTGGGAAAGGCCCGCGTTCTGGTGTGCCTTTCGTTCTGCTTGCTGGTCGCGACGGTCATGTTCGTCAAGGTCCAGAAAGCTAAGCAGCACCAGGCCCGGCTTAAGTTGCGCGCCATAGGTCTGAAGCCGCAAAGCCGCACCCGTTGGGCTGGTCAGCGAGAGGCTGCGGTCCACATAAGATCCGAAATGCGCGACGGCATCGAAAAACACCACAGCGGCGGAGAAGTCATTTTTCATCTGGCGAGAGAGGGGTGCCAACAGCGTCGCCTCTCCCAACAGGGCACGCCCCGCGTCATTCGCGGCGACGATTCTGTCGCTGTGGGTGTCGACAATGATCGTTGGCATCGGGTGATGGGCGATCAGATCAGCGGATTCGGTTTCATCAAGCATGAAGCAGAGGATGGGGGTCCGTAGGAGCTGAGAAAACTACGAAATTTCGTAACTTACGAAAATTCGTAACAACCGCCCAAAAATTAACCAATAAATTCAATCCCAATCCGCTTTGAAGGCATTTGGCAGAAGGTCTTCTGCACTGCGGCGTTGCGTGGAACCATGTCGTTAACCAATGACAGGAGACGGACATGACGATCAAAAGCCTTGGAAATCCTTTTTCCGAAAAGACCGACCTGAGACATGGCGCGGATTGCGGGTGCGATACCTGTCTGACAGGTCACGGACATGACAAGACCCACAAAGAACCGACCGCCATGTCATCGGAAGAGATGATGGAACGGGCAGTTGAAAGCGCGATTGTCCGATCCGTTTTTGGCCAGAACGACATCGCGCGGCGGTCGTTCATGGGCATGTTGGGTGGCACATCCGTTGCGGCGGCGCTGGCTTCGGTCTTTCCTGTCAAGCAGGCGATGGCCAATATTCTGGATGACCTTGGCCCGCCAGAAAAGACTGACCTGAACATCGGCTTTGTGCCGATTACCTGCGCCACACCGATCATCATGGCGCAGCCCTTGGGCTTTTACGAGCGCTACGGTTTGAATGCTCAGGTTATCAAGACCGCAGGCTGGGCCGTGGCCCGCGATAAATCCCTTTCCGGTGAATACGACGCCTCCCATATGCTGACGCCCATGCCTTTGGCGATGACGATGGGGGCCGGGTCCGTGGCTGAACCCTACATCATGCCGGCCGTGGAAAACATCAACGGGCAGGCGATTGTTCTGTCCAACGAACATCTCGACAAGCGTGACCCGAGCCAATGGAAGGGCTTCACTTTTGGGGTGCCGTTTGAATATTCCATGCACAACTTCCTGTTGCGCTACTATGTGGCTGAATTCGGGCTGGACCCTGATGTGGACATCCAGATCCGCGTTGTGCCCCCGCCAGAGATGGTCGCCAACCTTCGGGCCGGTAACCTCGATGGCTACCTTTCCCCTGACCCGTTCAACCAACGTGCCGTCTATGAAGGCATCGGCTTCATTCACATCCTCACCAAAGAAATATGGGAAGGCCATCCATGCTGTGCCTTTGCAGCACCCTTGTCTTTCGCGACCGAATTGCCGAATACCTACGGCGCTTTGCTCAAGTCGATCATTGACGCGACGCAATACGCGTCGAACCCTGAGAACCGCAAGGAAATCTCGGCGGCCATCGCGCCGACGAATTACCTAAACCAACCCGTTACAGTCATCGAACAGGTTCTGACCGGCACATATGCCGATGGTCTGGGCGAAGTGAAGCGCGTGCCCGACCGGATCGATTTCGATCCTTTCCCATGGCAGTCCATGGGCGTCTGGATTCTGACGCAGATGAAGCGCTGGGGATATATCGAAGGTGATGTTGATTACAAGGGCGTGGCAGAACAGGTCTACCTCGCGTCTGACGCCCGAAAGGTCATGACCGATCTGGGGTACGAAGCCCCAGCGGAAAACTACAAATCGCATATGATCATGGGCAAGACCTTCGACCCTGCGCAGCCAGAAGCTTATGTCGATAGCTTTGCGATCAAAGCGGGCGACTGATGGTGCGTTTGTCAGAAAACAGGCGCGCGGCGATCTGGTCGATAGCCTTGCTTTTTGCTGGTCTGTTTGTGTGGGAAATCTCGATTTCCGCACAAGCGATCAACACCGGCGAGCTTACTGAATATGAATTGCTGACTGGGGCGGGCACTGCGAAGGCAGGCGTCCCGCCCCCCAGCGAGGTCGCTGTCAAAGCGTGGCAGGAGCTGTCCAACCCGTTCTACGATGCAGGGCCCAATGACAAGGGTATCGGTATCCAGATCGGCTATTCGATCTACCGCGTTCTGACGGGGTACTTTCTGGCGGCAATCATCGCGATCCCACTTGGATTTTTGATCGGCATGTCGTCGGTGGCCTATAAGGCGCTTAACCCGTTCATTCAGGTTTTGCGGCCTATTTCCCCGCTCGCGTGGATGCCATTGGCGCTTTTCATCATTCAGGATTCCGAGGCCTCGGCTATTTTCGTCATCTTCATCTGCTCGATCTGGCCGATGTTGCTGAACACCGCCTTTGGCGTGGCTGGCGTGCGCGAAGACTGGGTGAATGTCGCCCGCACCCATGAGCTTGGGGCGTTCAAAACGGCCTTTACGGTTGTCTTGCCCGCAGCGGCCCCCACCATCGTGACGGGTATGCGGATTTCTATCGGGATCGCATGGCTGGTCATTGTCGCGGCTGAGATGCTCGTCGGGGGAACCGGAATTGGCTATTACGTTTGGAACGAGTGGAACAACCTCGATCTGACCTCAGTCATTTTCTCAATTCTCATGATCGGCGTTGTCGGCATGTTGCTGGATGCGGCCTTTGGCCTGCTTCAGCGGCGCGTCACCTACATCGAATAAGGTAGACCCATGGCAAATTCATTTCTGAGTATCGAAAAGCTGACCCAGCGCTATCCTGACGGCAAAGGCGGCGAATTCACGGTTTTCGAAAACGCCAGCTTTGGCATCGAAAAGGGCGAGTTTGTTTGCATTCTGGGCCATTCGGGCTGCGGCAAATCAACGATCATGAACATCCTTGCAGGGCTTTCTGAGCCGACCCAGGGCGTCGTGAAGATGGACGGTTTTGCGATCTCCGGCCCCAGCCTTGATCGTGGCGTGGTCTTCCAAAATTACTCTCTTCTGCCATGGCTGACGGCCCTGAAGAACGTGACCTTCGGGGTGGCTGCCCGGTTCCCAGATTGGACAAAGCAACAGGTCGAGGACCACTCGATCGCATTCTTGGATAAGGTCGGCTTGTCGGGCGATGCAATCCACCGCAAACCCAGCCAATTGTCTGGCGGTATGCGGCAGCGTGTATCGATCGCCCGCGCTTTTGCCAATGAACCCAAGCTGTTGTTGCTGGATGAACCATTTGGCGCGCTGGACGCGCTGACCCGTGGGACAATTCAGGAAGAGTTGCTCAAGGTCTGGAGCGGCACCGATCAAACGGTCTTTATGATCACCCATGACATCGACGAAGCGATCCTGCTGGCGGATCGCATTCTTTTGATGACCAACGGACCGCTGGCCCGTGTCGCCGAAAGTGTCGAGATCACGATCCCAAGGCCCCGCGTGCGCACGGGTATTGTAGAGCACCCGAATTACTACGCCATTCGCAATCATCTTGTGCAGTTCCTTGGGAAACGTTCGGCGGAATTGGCTGGCCAAGTAAGTGCGGTAGGCGAGACCCATTCACCGCAAACTGTCCGCATCGACAAAACGGAAGAAGCGGGGGACGCGCAGCCCTTGTTGCAGGCGGTCAAGACATGACCGACCAACAGCCGCGCGCGCCCATTCCCCCGTTCAGCTACTACGACGCTGTGCAAAAAGTGCGGATGGCCGAGAACGCCTGGAACGGGCGTGACCCTGCCAAAGTCGCGCTCGCTTACACGCCTGACACCAAATGGCGCAACCGATCTGAGTTTCTGAATGGGCGGGCCGAGGTGGAGGCCTTTCTGACCCGCAAATGGGCCAGCGAGAATGGCTATCGCCTGATCAAGGAAATCTGGACCCATAGCGATGACAAAATCGCCGTGCGCTTTTGCTATGAATACCACGATGCCGACGGGCAGTGGTTTCGCGCCCATGGCAATGAAAACTGGGCATTCGATGCGCTTGGCTACATGTCCGTGCGTCACGCTTCGATCAACGATGTGCCCATCGCGCAGGCTGAACGCCTGTTTCATTGGGATGCCCCCAGGCCCCGCCCCGATAATCACCCCAGCCTGACAGAGCTTGGGCTGTAAGACATCAATACACAAGAAGGACACCACACAAATGACCGACATGATGACCAAAGAAGACGTCACAGCGATGATCCTTTCGGCCAAAAAGTCCGCCGGAATGACATGGGAAGGTATTGCCGAAAAGATAGACATGTCCCCTGTCTGGACCCATTCGGCGGCGATGGGCATGAACGCTTTCCCAGCAGAAAAGGCCGCTTTGATGGTCAAGGTCATGGGCCTGCCACAGGAGGCTAAAAGCGTGTTGGCCGAAAGCCCCACCAAGATCTGGGAACAGGCGGTTCCGACCGACCCCTGCATCTATCGCTTTTACGAAATCGTCGGCGTCTACGGCCCGACCCTCAAGGCGCTGATCCAGGAAAAATTTGGTGACGGCATTATGTCCGCAATTGATTTTGATATGTCCATCACACGGGTCGAAAACCCCAAAGGGGACCGCGTGAAAGTTGAAATGTCGGGCAAATATCTTGGGTATAACAGTTGGTAGGGATGTAGCGGGGTCGCTTTCTCAGGCGGCCTGCGTTTCCTTGAATAGATCCGTTTAACGAATGCCGGGCCATGCTGGCTTGAAACACAGACGTCAGTTTCACTGCCACATGAACTTCATTGACGACCTTGATAAGGAGGTCGTCATTCGTCTTCGACGAAATCCAACATACCGGCGCAACCTAAAACAACGCTGTCCAAGAGCAATATCGTCAGACATGCCGAAATTGGACAATTCACGCGATTGCGAAGGCAGATGCACTCCTCGGCATGAAACTTCCGCAACATTTCTCACGGGGAGTACATTGAGTATTGGATACCGGGCGGCGATCTGAAAATTTGACATGCGGCTGTATCAGCCAAGGTCCGCTATGTGGTGTGTAACCACAGCATTCGCGCGATGAGGTGAAGGTCCGGTTTGGGCCGTTGTTGTTGGTCAATTCGAGATCGCTTGGTTGGATCGCGGCGATACGACTAACGGCAGCTACGAGCCCATTCTGTTAACAGACTTGCGACATTGCTCAGAGCGGGAAAGCGACCATCTGGAAATTTGGTTTCCCAACCTACCAACCAAATGAGCAGTGGCCCGTTCTTCTGAAGATTTTTGATTTGCAGGGTTTTTTATCGGAATAAGCTCTTGCAGATCATTAGTCTCAAAACGGATAGTGTAAAGGATAGCGATAGAGAGGACGGAAAAATGAATGCATCGCGCACATTAAGTGTCTTAGTCACGATGTTGATTGGTGGGTGCAGTACTCCTCCGGACCTTACCGGCACTATACTTGCCGCAGATACCACAGGTATTTCTATCCAGGGGCCCTATGTAGCTCCCTGGCACGACCCCCAAAAACGACCCAATCCTACAATTGGCATGCGAGTACAGGCTGAAAGCCATTGTGCAGGTGCTCGCCACACTTCCTCCAAGGCCGCTGATGAACAAGGCCTCTTCTTTGTCTACCGGTTTGATTGTCCCCTAAGCTGAGCACTTAATACGGCAGCTTTAGTCCGCAGTGCGAAAATTGGCGTGTTAGGCAGCAAACGTCCGGAGTGAGCCCATTTCGACGGATGCTGCGGCGGGCATGAATGGCGGCTTCTTAGGGAGTGGACCCGACGCGGTCTTGATCGGATTATTTTGTGTGGGGGCTACTGGCCACCCTCTTTTTTCTCAGCGGTGAGCCATTGAGTTCGAAACGCACGCCATGATGTAAATGGAGCGATCACGATTGCGGCTACAGCGACGAACTTCGCCAGTTCAGCAATATCGCGCATTGTGTGAGTAACACCCACCAATGCTGTCGCGGCTGTCAAGGCCATGAGCGTTCCGGCGATCCTGATCCTAAGTGAGTATTCATGTTTTTCACCAACTAACCATAGTACAGTGGCAAAAACTAAAGCAGAGGGAAGAATGAAAAGGACGAAGTAGATCGGCATTAGAAAAAAGCTTCCAAAAAGGGTCAAGATGGGAGTAAACATAGCCGCGTAAAGATCGCCGCTTGTGCCAGCGACGGCTAAACTCGCAGCGATCCCACCAAACAAAGCGCTTCCGATCATCGTTAGAATGACGAATGAAAGAAATCGAGCTACTGTATTTCGGTTTTTTTGATTTATTATCATTACGATCAGTTAATACGATACATCGCGGATGTTGAAGCGCGTTTCTGCAAGGACACCGGAAGCAGCCGTTGGCGCAGCCGCAGCAAAATAGCGCTTTAGTCCGCAAAGCCGCCCTCGGTGGGTGAAATTGGTTCAAACAACATCCGCAACCTCAGCGAAGGTCGGCAGTGAGCCCAAACTGCTTGATGCTGCACCGGGCTCGAACGACCGTTAGGAGACGTTTGGCAACGACAGGCGCATTTCAGACTGAACGATAAAGCGATGAGCCCCAAGCTTCTGCACAAGAGAACACAAGGCGTTGTCAGCGGAATCGACATTGACCAATGTCAGCGAGCCAACTGTGGCTGCCGCAGCGAGGAGGTCTTCCAAAGCCGAGGGTTCGCTGGCGGCAATCTGATGCACGAGGCCACCTGCGCCGATGATGACTCCGCCTTTTCCATGTAGGAAGGGCGTCAGCTGTGCGCCGTAAAGGGATTCCGTGGCGTTTTGCCAAGATGGCTTCCAGGTCGAATACCGCTGAATGACATTGGCAACGGTGCCGAAATCCGACAATTCGCATGAGGACCGATCAGGAGATGGATGATCAAGCCGATAGCAGTCGAGCTTTCTGGTCACACCAAATCCCACCTTCCGATAGAGACGTTCAGCGCCTGCGTTTCCCTCGATAACCTCAAGCCAAAAGCTGTCGATTCCGGCATTCTCCGCCGCACGTATCGCCGCCATACCCAAACGAGACGCCAATCCCCGGCCTCTGTGGCCAATCCGTGTTCCGCTGCCTATCAGATACCGTTTGGTGTTCCGCGTCGCGACGTTCCAAAACCCGATGACTTCATCATCGTCAACGGCGACGAAGGACGCCTCGGGGTCAAAACCTCTCGAGCTCAGCGCCGCTTTGAACGTGTCTGCATCTGGTTGCAACGGAACGATATAGTCAGAAAACGCGGCAAGCATGGCGCAATGCAGAGCACCGAGGTCAAGGCCGGATCCGGAAAACGAAACAATTCGTGTCATCTTCGTGCTTTCATAACTCCAGGATGCGCACAGACGCAAAGAACGGGTTTTTTGCTCGACGCACAAGTCGTTGAGGTCATTTTCTAATCAAACGGATATAATCGAGGTCGGGTTCTTGGCTGGGTTGTTCCAAGCAGACATCGGCGACACTGCGGCGAACGACCCCTTCGTTTCGCGTCTTGCCGGTTGATTGCTGAAGCCGCGAAAGACAGTGCATCCTAGACCCGCTGATCGTGGATCGCGTGGCGAACGTCAGGTTTAGGAAAGCTGATGGAACCATCAGCAGGCATCGATTAGGCGTAATTACGTATCCCTCTGAACGCCCAAAAACCGACACCAAGCAGGCCGATCAAGACAGCAGCCGTCGTTAAACCCGTTTTCACAATAGAAGCGACACTTGCCGCCAAGACAGTGTTGGCTGATATTTCTGGCCAACTCAGGATCATGAGGCAGATGCCAGCGTTCTCTAGATAATCAGCGATAGCTGCCGCAATAGAAAACCAAATTCCAATTCGAACAAGCTTTTGACTTACGTCTCGTGAACCAAGCAATTTGAACAATGATATTAAGGTCAGGGCCATGAGAGAGGGATAAACCAGATCAAGTGGAATCTGTCGCGTGAGATAGTACCGCCTTCCACTGGGTCCCAGGTCATTGATCAGCGAATTTGCCAGTTCAGCCGAATATCCGCCGGGGCGCATGTCGAAAGGGCGAAGGCCGGATAAGGTCTCGATGTGCGCCAGAGTGCCAAAGATCATCAGCAGATAGAATCCGGCGGCAGCGAGACCGAAGAGGGCCGCTTGCAGCTCGTACTGCTTAGTTGGTATTGTCATATTCATTGGTTGTTCTCCTTACCATTGGCACCGTCGTACTGAGCGCGAGCAAAGCTGGCATTATCGTTTGATAAGGAATTCGCGATTTGGACCTCTTTACTTTTCTGACATGTCCCCCGAACGCTTTAGATGGAGACACAGCGCGTGAGTTCGCGGCAGAATGGAATGTTGAATTTGTCGAAAAGGGGCGTCGCCTTGCGACGCAAGGCGAACCAGACCCAATGGAGCACATCATTCTTGATGGGCGCGCCACAAGCCAAATTAGCGGTCCAGAAGGCCGCGGCGTTTGCGTTAGCTTTAACGCTGGTCCGTGCGTGGTCGCACCAAATGTTGCGAGAACCAGAAACGGGACCTCGCTCGTTTCCATAGAGGTGGTTGCGGACGCCTTAGTTGCGCACATGGACAGCCGCGCCCTGACTGAGCTTATGTTAGCATCGGAGCCAATTCGCGAATGGGCAAACGGCATTTTGCAGCACGAACTGGCCCGCAAGGCTGATCGGGAGTGGTGCCTCGCCGCACTTGGTGGCGCAGATCGTCTTGCATGGTTTCGGAGAGATTTCCCGCGTCACGAAGGGCTTTTTGGTCACTATTTAATAGCATCTTTTCTCGGAATCACACCGGTCACACTTAGTCGGCTTCGCGGTGCCGAACGAGACACGGCTGTTGATTAAAGGTTCGATTGCGGGAGTCTCAGCTGGCAAAGAAGACCTTGATCGCAACCGCAGCGTACGGCAGCTCTGTCCGCGCAGCAGGCATTGAATGGACAAGCCGCCTCATGTGCCGCTCGTAGGCACATCTAACGGCCGCTTCGAGCCCGGATTCACCGATGCTGCAGGGTGTCTGAACGGCAGCTTCGCTCACTTCTTCCAAGTATTAGTCTTGGAATTTAGCCTGCCCTTGGCGTTTCCTGTTCACCTTAAGACGCAACACATCAGGACGCGCGTAATGACCTGCCTGATCCAGATTTTGGCGCTCGCCTCGGACAACTCCAGCGTCGATCTCCGCAATAATCAATGCTTCCTCGTTCAGCACAGGGTCAATCATGAACGTCCCGTCAGGGGCCACAATCGTTGAGCCGCCGTTTGATACGATCTCCGCACCATCGGACAATATGACATCAAGGTCGGGTGTATCTTCGGGAAAGTCCTGTGCGCGCATCAAACCCGAACAGGCGATAACATAGCTGCGGCTCTCTTTGGCAATGAACGCCGGAAGCTCTTGGGTGTTGTGCAACCCGCCCGGCCAGACCGACACGTGCAGGCTTTCACCTTGCGCATAAAGCGCAGACCGCGCCAACGGCAACCAGTTTTCATAGCAGTTCAACCCCCCTACGCGAAACGGGCCAAGATCATGAACGCGCAAACCATGCCCATCTCCTTGCGCCCAAGCGAGGCGTTCTTCGTATGTCGGATGTAGCTTGCGGTGGACTGACTGGATGGTGCCAGCGTCGTCGATGTAAACCAGCGTACAGTATAGACTGTGCCCGCCACGATCCGGTGCGCGTTCCATCACACCAAGATAGACAGCGATTTTGTGGTCCTTGGCAAGCTGGGCTACTCCGTTCAGATCGCCACGTTCGATGACCACCCCTTGATCGACATAGCGTGCGTAGTGGTGTTTTTGGCGCGGATCATTGAAGCGTGCACCATCTGTGCGTTCAATCCAGAATGGATACCCGGGCACAAGCGCTTCACCGAATGTGACCAATTTACAGGCCTGTGCTGCAGCCTGTTCAATAGTCGCTTCGACCTTTGCCAATGTTGCTGCCCTGTCGAGCCATACAGGCGCAATTTGGGCAATCCCAACGGTCAAACGATCTTCGTCTCGGGCGTCTTTTAATTCCGCTGTGTGCAATACCTGCATGATACTCTCCTTAGTGCGCAAATAGGGCTGCGCGATCTGCGAAACCTTTAAATTCAATTCCGTTTCCCGATGGGTCGCGCACAAACAGGGTCGCTTGCTCACCCGGTTCTCCGATCATCCGGCGCTTTGGGTGCATGATCCAATTGATTGAAGCATCTGCCTCCAGCTTGGCAGAAAGTGCATCGAATGCCTCCATATCCAAAACGACCCCAAAATGCGGGATCGGCACGGCATCCCCATCGACGGCCCCCATGCCGGTTGGCGTCTCTGACGTCTGCAGATGGGCTGACATCTGGTGACCAAAAAAATCAAAATCCAACCATTCACCTATACTCTCTCGTCCGGCGGCGCAGCCGAGCTTTTCGATGTAAAACTGTCGTGTCGCAACAAGATCTGTGACGGGGAAGGCAAGATGAAACGGGTGCATATGTTTATCCTTTAGGCTTGGCGGTATTGTCTTTATCTTTCTTTTCACGCATCAAATAGAAAGCATAGTGCAAGAATACATGAGCAAAACGCATGCAAAATGACAGCCGAAAACTCGCGATCTTCGGGGCGCTCCCTGTTCTGGAAGCTGCGGTGCGCCATAACAGTTTTACAAAAGCTGCCCGAGAATTCGGCCTGACCCAAAGCGCGTTGTCGCGCCGAATTCAAGGGCTAGAGCGCGATCTTGGTGTTGTCCTGTTTGCCCGGCGCGGGCGGTCCATCACGTTGACGGAAGACGGGGCGCGTTTGGCAGATGCGGCGCGCGCATCGCTTGAATTGCTCGAAAACGCCCAGCATCAATCGGACGCAAGTCTAAGCGGCACCTTAACAGTGGGTGTGCTGCCATCTCTAGCGAGCTGTTGGCTGATACCGCGCTTGTCCGCCTTTTGTGCTGATCATCCCGACCTTCAGGTTCGAATTGAGACAATAGATGCGGATTTTCGAGATGATCACAAAGACCCGCTCACTTGGGACCCGTCGTCGCTGGATGTCGTTGTGACGCGCGGACGAGGCGGGTGGCGATCCCTTGTTGCAACCAAACTATTTGACGAGGCGATGATCGCCGTCAGATCGCCAAGATTTGATACTCAGGTGCGCCTAGGGCATTCAACAAGAACCGGCGCATGGCAAGCCTACATTGATGAAACAGGCGTTGAGATAAATCTGTCCAGACCAGCGCTTGTCTTTGAACATTACTTCATGGTGCGGGAGGCTGTTCGGGTTGGGAATGGTGTTGGCTTACTGCCGTCCGTTCTAGTTAAGGGAGACCTCAAAACGGGTGAACTAATCGCTTGCGGACCACCAGCATCGTCGGGCGCGGGCTACTATGCGTTATCGACAGATCGTAATTCCAAACGACCGGCCACAACGGCATTTATCAATTGGTTGTCTACACTGCAGCACAATGGGTGAACAATCGATAGCAGCCAATGGCGCAAGCGCAGCGAAAGAGCGGTTTGTCCCGCACCTTGATCCTTGATCGACTTTCCTTCGCTGCAAGTTGCTCGAACGACCGGTTTCCTCGCCGCTCAGCGGCATTGCAAATTACGCAAGTGCAGAAAATTCCGCGCTGCGTGCGCGTGCAGCGAGAAAACTGAATTCACTCTGTGGGCTCTCCCGGCACCTTAGCTGCGCTCATCACAAGCGGCCGGTCCGAGCAATATCGCCGTTCGCTGCGCGGCGCACGAACTGGTAAGGTGCGGGACAAACCGGCCTTATGCAGATGCAGCTATTGCTCACGCAGCATTTACTCGCAGTTGCGGCGAGGAATATTCGGTAGCGCAGCATTTTCGCCAAAGCAGCCGTTCAAACCGATCAAGTGCGCAGGATCTCAAACTGACCATTCGCTGCACGGTGCATGAATTCACATGTAGCGGACGGAGCGAGCTTTCGCTGCGAACGCACCAATGGCTGCTTTCGATCCTTACGCTTTGAACTGACTTATAAGCCAAGTCTTCATGGCGTTGATCGCAGGTGTCGTGGCCATATCTTTGGGTCGGACGAACCAATAGGCATGGCTGGCATCCAACGACACTGCAAAAGGGGCTACGAGCCGCCCAGTTGCGATATCATCCGCAACAAGCCGTGACCGCCCGAGGGCGACCCCATGCCCCTCGACTGCTGCCTGCAAGATCGCGCCATCATCTCCGAGCCGAGGTCCGGCGGATGGACGGGCCAGGCATCCGGCGGCTTCGAACCATGTGGGCCAGTCTTCGGGAATATCCCCGCAAAGAAGCGTGGCGCGATACATGTCAGTTGGCGCGTGCAACGCGTGGTCTTTGGCATATTTCGTAGAGCAAACTGGCGTTACGCTCTCTGTGCCAAGCTTGGTCGCCTCCAGATCGCTTGGGGGCCCAGGGCTATAACGGATCGCGGCGTCAACGCCTTCCGAGGCAAAATCCACCAGATGCCGGGAAGCCGTTATGCGAAGATCAATACCCGGGTTTGCCGCCATGAAATCCGCCAATCGCGGCGCAAACCAACGCGCCGCGACTGATGGCAACATCGAAAGTGTGACAACCTGATCTGAGCGCCGGGCGTCTGCCACAGCGGACCAAGTATGCGCAAACGCCTCTGACAGCTGGGCTGCCAGACGCTCGCCTGCCGGTGTCACGGTTAGCCTCGCGCCGTTGCGCCGAAACAGCGCTACACCGAGCATTGCCTCCAGATCCGAGACCTGACGCGATACACCGCTTTGGGTGATGCCAAGCTCTTTCCCGGCTACGGTAAAGCCGCCGCAGCGCGCGGCTGCCTCAAAGACTTGTAGGGAACGCAAGGGCGGGTTTACATGAGTTGAGCACATGATAGACCTCAAATTTCTCATTTTGATAATTCTATGGCTGGATTTAGCATGATCTGAACTCAAATAACAGATTGGTCCTGTCATGGCAGACGCTTCCTTAACTCCGCAAACGTCCTCCGGTTTGAAAAGCCACGTGCCGGACTTGCCATTGGTGATCTGGATGGTTCTTCTGACGCTCAGTCTTGGGCTGTCAGCGGGCATGGGTGCTAACGAGGTTGTGACGGCGTTCAACATAGGGTTTGGCCGTGCACTGGGCGAGTTTGCCTTGATCCTCTTGCCGTCGTTTACGCTGGCTGCGGCGCTGTCGCGGCAGAACATCGCGTCGAAAGCGGCGGGCCGGACGGTCGCGCTGGCCTCGCCGGTGGCGGGCGCAGGCATGATCTGCCCGGACACGGCTTATGCCGCGCTTTCTCCGGCGGCGGGGCGCTACAAGATGGATACGGCTTTCGGGGCCTATGCAGGGTTCAAACTGCTCTATCCTGCTGGCCCCTTAATCGTTGCGGCCGGGCTTGGTGCCACTGGGATCGAACCTGCAATCCTGCTCTTGTGCGGCGCGCTTCTGGCGTTGCCGGTTTGGGCAGCGGGGGTCATCTGGGCGCGCTTTGCGACCAAAAGCAATGCGGCGCACACCGAAGCGGACAGCGCTGCAGATAATAGACACCTGCTGCGCGCCTTCACTCCGTTTCTGGTGATGGCTGGGCTGTTGGTCCTCGGCGGCGTTGTCGGCAAGACCGGCGTTGGGGCATTTGACTTTCTCTTGTTGCCCAAGGGCGCGCTGATCACCGCTGCAATCCTTGCCCTGTTGCAAACGTCATCTCACGAGCGGCGCGCATGTCTGGATAGTGCGGTTCGAAGAACGGGATCGCTTGTGCTGGTCATCGGTGCGGCAAGCGCATTTGGAGCCGTGCTTACGGGATTGTTGTCACTGGACCGTTTGGTGCCGCAGGGCGATGGGGTCCTCACTCTGATCGCCCTGTTTGCTTTGACCGTCCTGTTCAAGCTGGCCCAGGGATCCTCTATGGCGACCTTCGCCGCCATCGCGCCCGTCGCGGCCCCGATTGTGCTGGCCAGCGGCGTCAACGAGATTGCAGCTGTCTTTGCAATTTGCCTTGGGTCCTTCATCGCGATTCTGCCTAACGACAGCTATTATTGGCTGGTCCGGCGAGATGCTCTGGCAGATGAGAAAAGCGAAGGCCGCGCAATCGGCATCCTTACGGGCGGAGCCGTCGTGCAGGCCTTGGTCGGCATGGCCGTTCTTCTGGCGGCGGTGGCCCTATGGCCCTGACGAACATAAAAACCCGAAGACCTGAACATTCGGACGCCGCCACAATTGCCGTGATCGACGCAGAAGGACTTGCAACGGGTCACGCTACTTTCCGAGATACGCCACATGATTGGGACAGCTTCAGTGCGAGCTCTTTGAGCGAACGCGGACTTGCGCTGATTGTGGAAGACGGCAGCGCTGTCGCGGCCTGGGCTGGTATAAGCCCAACTTCCACCCGCATGGTCTACCAAGGTGTTGGCGAGATCTCGATCTATGTCTCGGCAACTCGGCAAGGATGTGGTCTTGGTCGCCACCTGCTGGAGAAAATGGTGTCGACGTCCGAGAGCGCCGGATACTGGACGCTTGTTGCCCAGATATTCCCCGAAAACACAGCCAGCCTTTCACTGCATACTGCTTTGGGTTTTAGGATTGTGGGCACCAGAAGTAATTTGGGCAAAATGCCCTACGGCCCATTTAAGGGCCGTTGGCGAGATGTCATCATGCTCGAAAGACGAAGCGACGTCATCAGGTGAAAGAGCCGAAGCTGTCGTTCGCGCAACCCGCAGCATCGGTAAAATTGGGCTCTCTGCCGCCATTCGCTGCTGTTGCGGATGTTGTGAGAACTATTCACCGGCCCCAATCTCGCAACTTGAAACTTACATTTTTGTTGCGTCTCGAAACGCTTCTGGTTCTAAGGCAAAACCGACATTGTAGGCCGTGGCTAAGGTGGTCATAAACCCTGTCGCAAACATGATCGTATGAATCCCCGCCAGTGCGAATCGGGTTCCTACAAATACCTCCGCGCCGCCAATCAGCAGCATTAGCGGTATAACCGCAGCAATTATTGGCCCAGTAAGGACCAAGAGATACTCTGTGCCATTCATTGTCAGCCCATCCCAACCCCCAATGCATAGCCGGTATCCTTCGCGTAGAACTACAAAGAATGCGAGCAGCTCCGCCAGAAAGAGAAGTATGACGGAAACAAGAAAGAACTCAAACCACGCAGCTACTTGGGCAAATCTACTTAATGAGATATCGGAGTGTTCTGCGCGCGCAGTTTCAGTAAGCCATTCCAACCTGATAATCAGAGAAATCGGGAAGAGGTGTGCCAAATAGTTCGTGACGCAGATAAGCATGACGCCCCAAATAAAACGGCGAGTTTTAAGTGAAGCTGTTGGGCGAGAAGAAAGGTCAAGCATGGGTCCCCCTAGATGTGAGCGCAACGGGACAGTGAAGACGAAGAACGGCAGAAATTTGGCGTAGTTACTAAAATTTGGCCTAAATGCGTGTCTTCTGGCGATTAATCGTTTCGCAGCCTCCCGATGTTCATTCCAGTCCGTGTGGGCTCAAAGCTGCCGTTAGTCGTATCGCCGCGATCCAACCAAGCGATCTCGAATTGACCAACAAGAACGGCCCATTCCTGCCGTTCGACCTCAGCCCTGAACGCTGCGGATGCAGCCCGCTTTCCGGACATTCGCTGCAGCCGCAAAATCAGCTGGGAGTAAATTCACAGTTCGCGGGACAAATCTGCCATTCATCTAACTCGGCAGAAATCGCTCCACGCCCGGTGCATGTGGTAAGGACCGGGCGCGGAGCGACCGGCATCGTCGCGAGGAGGGTCATGTAATCTGATATTCGAGGCGACCCAGACTGGAACACAATACGAGTATCGTATAAATACCGAGTATGAAAACTGGCATCGAAAAACAGGCAGTAGAGCTTCGCCGCGCCATTGGCGCGCTGTCGCAGCGGTTCAAAAGCTCCGAAGCAGCAATTGGGTCGGGAAAGCCGCTCAACCCGTTGGACATGCAAGTCCTTTTGTTCGCGGCCGACCATCCGGCGTGCAAGGCTACCGAATTGGCAAGCCATCTGGGGGTTGTGGCCACGACGATATCCTCAGCGACCGACCGGCTGACTCGGCAAGGCCTCCTCTCGCGTGAACGGCCGGAAAATGACCGCCGGTCGATTTCATTGTCGCTGACACCTGCGGGCGAGGCATACGTATCGACGCTGTTGCGGGTTCAGACGGATCACTGCCAGACCATGCTTGAAAAGCTCTCGCCAGAGGAACGGGGCCTGTTCATCCAACTATTTTCGAAAATAGCACTAACCGAATATTGAATTATACGATTATCGTTGTAATGTCCTTTCTGCGCATTCCGCGCACGAGAGAACGACACATGCCCAACATTCACGTTATCACCGGAGCGACATCCGGTCTTGGCCTCGCCGTCGCCCGCCGTCTTTCTGAGCAGACAGGCGATCAGATTATCGTCGGAGCAAGACGCCCTGAAAGCGCGACAGAACTGAAACGGGCTGTAGAGGTTGACAGACTCCGGGTTCTGCCGCTGGATACCTCGTCTTTAAGCTCTGTCCGTAAATACGTAGCGACAATCCGAGAGATCACCGAATCTGAACAGATTGCTTCGGTGATATGTGTCGCCGGTCTGCAACCTCTTGGGCCAAAGACGATGACGGCCGACGGCTTTGACGAGGTTTTTGCCACCAATGTCTTGGGCCATATTGCGCTGGTCGAAGACCTTCTTGAACATCTGGCACCCAGGGCCGCGATCATCACCATCGGCAGCGGCACCCATGATCCCGGCAACAAACTGGCTGAACGCGCCGGATTTCTGGGCGCTGACTTCATGGATGCGCGGAGTGCGTCCGTGGGCCAGAGCACCCGCCAAGATCGGGATGAGCGGGGGAAGGCGCTTGATCGCTATGCCACGTCCAAGCTTTGCGCCATCTATCATGCGTCGGCTGCCGCAATTGAGGACAGGTTCGCGGATGTCCGTGTCTACTGCTTTGACCCCGGGCTCATGCCGGGCACCTCGCTCGCCCGCGAACAGTCCGCCATAGTTCAATTCGCGTGGAAAAGGGTGATGCCCGTCTTGCGACATTTCGTCGAAGGCGTCAGTTCATCCAGAAATTCCGCTTGCGCCCTCGTCGACGAACTCGTTCTAAAGCAGGAAAAATTCCAGTCGGGGGCCTATGTCGAATTCACCGGCAAGATCGCCCCGGCGAGCAAGCAGGCAGTTGATCTGGATGTCGCAAAGCGGTTTCTCAAAGATGCGCGCTCTCTTCTGGTTGGTTTGCCTTGAAATCTGCCGCATCGCAACAAAGCGGCCATATGGGCTCCTTCCGGTCATTAGCGGCATCGCCGCGATCCGACCAATCGAGCTTGATTTGATCTACGGGCCTGGCCCAAATGTATGTACCGGCTGCTGTTCGCAAATGATTTCTGACATGTTCTCGGAAGTCGCTCATATGTATCCGGC
>NZ_JBBMQK010000005.1:0-245588 GCF_038899995.1 Sulfitobacter sp. AS59 | reverse complement strand
GTGTCCGCTTGTCTGCGTCTCCGGTAAGGGGGGTTCTAAGGTTTGTTCCAAATACCCGCAACCCCTTTTTTCGGATTTTTCATCTTTAGTCAAAAAACCTTCACAAAAGCCTGTTTTATTGGCGTTTCGGGCATTCGTTTTCTTGCCGGGCTATTGAGATATGCAGCCCGAAACAGCGTTTTGCGGTGATTTCCGTCATTTTCGGGTCTTTGGGCGATTCACTTTCCATGGAATCGCAGTGGAATCGGCGACTCGTTCACGCCATTGGGCCGGAATCACATCCCTGCCCCATCCGATCCTTACAAAGTGTGGACGCGCAGCTGATCGCCACAGGTTTTACGCGCTATATCCACCACATGCTGGTGATGCGTCAGATAGATCGCCTGCCCGGTCTGTCCAACACGTTGCATCAGTGTGCAGGCTGCACGTGTCCGGTCTTCATCAAAGGTTTCGAACACGTCATCACAAAAGAACGGCAGGATGCGCCCGTTCTGCGCCATCTGGTCATAGGCGGCCGCGCGCAATGCCAGATACAGTTGAAACCGCGTCCCCTTGGACATATCAGCAGCCTCTTTCAGGGTCATGTCGGATGTTTGGACAGCCTGCAGAATATCACCGTTCCTTGCCGGCACCGTTTTCAGCTGACCATAGGCACCGTTTGTCAGGTCTTTGAACGCCTGCTCGGTTGCCGCCAGCATGCCGCTTCTATGGGCGTCGCGATACCGGCGGATCGCTTCTTCGGCCAGGATATGGCCAAACCGCCCCTCAAGATATCGCAGCACGGCATCTTCCATCTGGGCCTCGAGGGTCCGTTTTTGCGCAACAAGGGATGCCACCGCATTGTCAGCCCCCACGCCGTTCAACGCGATCTGCGCGCCCGTTCGTTTCTCAATCGCGCCTTCCAACGCCGTTCGGGTACGCGACAGGTCTTGGGTAACGGTGTCGAGTTCCACTTGGCACATATCGGCGGGGTGATCGTCTAGCAACTTGGCGGCATCATCCCATGATGGCACGCCTAACACCGACAGCAGAGAGGTCAGCGTCTCTTGCACCTTAGCCCGCAGGTCGATCGCATTTTGGGCGACGGCTGTTGCTGCGCGTAGCTGCTCCAGAGTTTGCGCCGGGATCGTCGTATCAAACGCCTGCGCGATAAGCTGCACCTGATCATCCAGCACGCTGATCTGATGTGCTGCCTCTTTGGCTGCCTCGTCATGCCGCGCGTGCTGCGCCTCAAGCTCTTGGCGTTGGCGTGCGATCTCTTGTGCCTCTGCGATTTGCCGTTGATAGGCGGCATAGCGTTCGAGGGCTGTTTCACCGGCAGCTGGCTCCAGCTTGATCTCATTCAGGCGGCGCTCAAACTCGGCGATATTTGCAGACATGGTTTCGACCTGCCGGCGCAGTTTGCGGATCGTTTTATCGGTCTGGGCAATGGCGCGCAGGGTACGGGTGGCGTCCCATGTCAGAGGGTCCGTTTTTAGGTCTGGTATATAGTATGCGACGGCATCGACCCAATTGGTCCGCGCCGCATCTCTTCTACTTTGCGCCTGTTCCTTGGCAGCACAGCGGCGATCCGCTTCGGCCTTGGCGGATCTTGCGCTTGTTTCGGCCAAGGCCAGCGCTTGTTTCTGGGCCTGCTGACCAGCAAGCTGGGCCTTGGCCAGTTTCATCAAACCGGCCAGCGATCCGCCATCGACATCTAATACAGTATATAGTGTGTCTTTCAGATGTTGAGCCTGCACATGTAAATCTGCCTGCGCGGTCTCAAGCGCCTCAAGCTGTGCTGCGGCCTCTCCTGCGTCATAGGCATCACTGGCCCACCGCGCGAAATCATCGGCAGGTAACGATTGGGGCAAGCCGTGCTGTTGCAAGCAGTCGGCCAACTGCGCGGCAAGCTTCTCCACAGCGTCCGTTGCCTGATCATGACGGGCTTTGGTCTGCTCGTGTTCCTCGCGGGCCTCAATCTCGTTGCGCTGCGCCTGCCGGTTCTCGGCGATCTCTTTGCTTTGTGTTGCGCGCAGTTTGGTCTGGGCGTCATCGGTCTGCATGGCCGCCTCGAATGCATCCGCCGTCGTAACATCCAGCTTGGCCTTATGTGCCTGCCACAAGCTGTCGCGGGTTTCCCGCGTGGCTTTTGCAGCCGCGTCACCAATCAAATCGGGCTGTGCTTGCGACAGCTTGACCTGTGTTCGCGCCTGATCCCAACGCGCCTGCGTCGCCGCGCATTGTTGCGATGTGTTTTCGGCGGCCCGCTTTGCCTGCGTCAGGTCAGCGTTCAGTTTTTCAGCTTGGGCCGGCGTGACTTGCACCTCAGGCACCGTATCAAATTTCACGCCGGGTCGGACCAGCTTACGCAAAGCGCCAGCTTTATTCTGCTTCGCCGTATCAAGCCTATGCTTCGCCTCGCTGTAGCGTGCCATGATATCTTCGGCATCCGCCGTCGCAATCACCCGCTCCAAGCTAGGGTCGCCGGTCATATTCTGACCCGCCTCTTCAACCTGCCGCATGGCCTCTTGCTGTTTGGTTTGTGCGTCCTGTGCTTCTTGGTGGGCTATGGCGAACGCCTTTTCCGCATCGGTCAGCTCACCCCTTAACCGTTCCAACCTCGCAAGCTCGGCAGCGCCCAGAACGTAGCGGCCCAAATCACCCGTTGCCGGCAACCCGATCCCGGACAGCTGCGCACGTAACTCTGCCTGTTCATGGTCAAGCTCACCCTGACGCCGTGGTAAATCCAGCAGGCCGGTTTGCGCACGGCTTTTCAACTCTTCCAGCGCGCCCAGCTGATCCGCTGCATTGAGCACTTCGGGGTCAACAATCAGCCCATCCATCCGCGCGGCAATCGCCTTCATCTCGCGGCCGGCTTGTTCCTGTGCCGCCGTAAGCGCCACGCGCTTGGTCATCAGATCAAGCAGTTGTTCGGGGTCGATGTCCAAAGCCGTCGGGTAATGGGCGATCGGCTTTAGCTGTTGTTCAAACTCGCGCAGTTGCGCGGCGAGCGGGTGCGCCTCTAGCAGGTTTTCCAGCTCACGCTTGCGCAGGGCCAGATCGGTTTCTTCGCGGCGCAAACCAGCCTCAAGCGTTTGGGCGCTCTCCAACTCGGTGCGCAAGGCGCGATAAGCCGACGCGCTCACGTCTTGGTCTTTGATCTGCTGATTGACCTCTGCCAATTCCGCCTTCAGCGCCGCAAATTCTGACTTCGTCCCACCCTTGCGATAAATCTCCAGCGATCTATCGTTCACATCTTCCAACACCTGCGACAGATCACTGATCCCCGCCGCCGCCGAGAACAAAAGCTTGCCAATATCCCCTTTGCTCTTGGTGATTTCCTCGCCGCCCGCCTCGATGGTTTCGTCATCCAGACACAACAGCTTGCGATATTCATCCACCGTCAGATCGCGCAGCGCATTGGTTAATATCGTATCAGGGGTCACCTGCCCCTGCGCGTCCAGCAAATTCGGTTCGCGTTTGGACAGCCGGGTAAAGCTGTGCGCGGCCCCGTCAATCTCAAGCACGCCGCCGACGCGCAGGTTCGCGCGCTGGTGTTTGAACGCATAGGGTTCATTTTTCGGAAAGCCGAACAGCAGCCGCAGATACCCTTCCATCAACGTGGTTTTACCCGCCTCGTTGGGGCCAAACACGATGTGAAAATCCGATCCGCCGGCAGGTGCCGCGCCAAAATCAATCGTGCGGTCGGTAAAATGCCCGAAGGCAGACAGATCCAGTTGGCGCAACCGCATCATTCGCCCTGCCCCCGCATCTTGGCGACCATCGACAGGATTGCATCATCGGTCAACCGGGTCAGCAGCGCGTCTTGTGCGGCTTCATCCGGTACCAGTTCGCGACGGCGTTCTGCGGGCAGCAGCGCCAACATCTGGTCCAGTTCCTTGCCCAGATTTTCCCGTGACGCGGGCGATGTGGCGACCTCGTGCATCAGCTGTTCAATTTCACCCACCGCGCTGTCTGTGCCCGTGGCCGATGGCGGTGATACATCTAGTATAAGCTTCTCAAGCCAAAGCCCGCCGATGTTTTCAGCCATCTGCGCGATTTCAGCCTGCCAATAATCCGCCAGCTGTCGCAAGCGCCACGCCATCGTGGTTTGCCCCGTCAGCCGCAGCCGCAAAATCGCAGCGCCCCTGCCCGCCTCGGCCTTCAAGCAGCCCCGCAAGGCATCGCGGACGTCATCATCTGTTTCAACCCCATCCAACACACACGCACAGGCGCGGAACTCCAACAGGGACGTGGGCAATTCCGATACGTCGATTTGCCCGTCCTGCACCGTCAGGATGCTGGCGGACTTCGGTCCGGCCTCACCGATGTCGCGCCCTTGGGGCATGCCGGGCATCACGATCCACGGGTTCTGCCCATGCACCTGCCGTTTATGCACATGCCCAAGCGCCCAATAGTCAAAACCGGTCTGCGCCAGTTCCGCCACCGAACAGGGCGCATAAGGGTCATGGCCCGCCGCCCCCATCAGCGATGTATGCATCATGGCGATATTCACCGCACCCGGCACCGGGGCCTTGAATTTGGGCAGCAAGCTATCAGGCGCGTGACGGCCTCTGAAACTAACACCATGTATATAGACGGGGTGATCGCCCAGCTGAACCATGCCCCCCTTGCCATCAAACACATGCACATTGGCAGGCAATGCGATTTCGCCAGCAATCGGGTTTTCCGCATCGTGGTTTCCCTTGATATAAAACACCTGCACGCCTGCATCTGCCAAACGCTGCATCTGCCCGGCCATATAGGCCGCTGTTTTGGCGCTGCGTTCCTGACCGTCATACAGATCACCCGCAATCAAGAACGCAGCGACGTCTTCATCGATGCAATACTGCACCATCGTTTCCAGCGCATGACGGCTGGCATCGCGCACCTGCGCGGCAAGGCGGTCATCCTTTAACGCCAAGCTGCGCAAAGGCGAATCCAGATGCAGGTCGGCAGTGTGCAGAATGCGAAGTGTCAAAAAGATCGGCCTTATCGCGGGAAAAAGAGCTGTGCATTCTTTGTCACGCAGTTCACTTTCGGTTGCAACCACTGGCTGCTGCTTTGATCCTTGGGATCAACACGATATGACGGTCCCAGCCCTGATCCAGAAAGCGCGCAACATGAATACGACTGATGTCCCCCTGACCCAAGACCTTGTGTTGGTGGGCGGCGGGCATGCGCATGCTTTGGTGCTGCGCAAATGGGGGATGAACCCGCTGCCCGGTGCGCGGCTGACGGTGATCAACCCCGGCCCGACCGCGCCCTATACCGGTATGCTGCCCGGACATGTCGCAGGGCATTACAGCCGTGACACGCTCGAGATTGATCTGGTGCGTCTGTGTCGTTTCGCCGGCGCGCGGCTGATTTTGGCCCATGCGACTGATATTGATCGCACAGCTCGGCTGATCAAGGTCGAGGGTCAGGGGCCTGTCGCTTATGATGTCGCCTCAATCGATATTGGCATCACGGCAAGTATGTCGATCCCCGGCTTTGATGAACACGCCGTCGGGGCCAAGCCGCTGGATATCTACGCGCAGCGTTGGCGCGATTTTGTTGCTGCGGCCAAGGACGGGTCAGCCGACCCAACTGTCGCCGTCATCGGTGGTGGGGTCGCAGGATGCGAGCTGGCACACGCGATGTCACATGCGCTGCGCCAAGCGGGCGTTGAACCACATGTCACAGTGATCGAGGCAGGGCCGCAGATATCAGGCGTTGGCGATATGGCTCGGCGCAAATTGCTAAGCGCGATGGCGCAGGCAGGCATTACCCTGCGTACCGATGCGCGTGTTACCGGCATTGAGGCGACACAGGTGCTGTTCGATGGCCAAGAAGCCGTGGCGGCGGCCCTGACCGTCGGTGCCGCGGGCGCATTTCCCCATGGATGGCTGTCAAAAACCGACCTGCCCCTGATCGACGGATTTATTGAAACGGTGCCCGATCTAAGCATCAAAGGCGATCCGTCTGTCTTCGCCGTGGGCGACTGTGCGGCGATGCCTTTTGCCCCGCGCCCAAAGGCCGGTGTATTTGCTGTCCGCGCCACCCCCGTTTTGCACCATAACCTGCGTGCCGCCTTATCCGGTGGTCCGCGAAAAACCTTCAAACCGCAAAAAAACTATCTCAAGCTGATCTCCTTGGGCGGCAAATCTGCCATGGCCGAGAAATTTGGCGTCGCGCTTTCCAGCCCGCTCTTCTGGCGATGGAAAGATCGCATTGACCGCGCGTTTATGGACAAGCTTGACCACCTGCCCCAGATGAAAGCCGCGAAGGTTCCAGCGATCGCGGCCCTTGGAACCCGCGAGATTTTGCAAGACAAACCTCTCTGCGGTGGCTGCGGGGCAAAGGTCGGCGGCGTGCTGTTGGCAGATGCCCTGTCGACCCTCGGCACGCCTGCAAACCCGCAAGTCGTGACGGGTGTGGGCGATGATGCTGCCGTCATAAAACTGCCCGGTGGTGGGTTCCAAGTTCTCAGCACCGACCACCTGCGCGCGGTGGTGCACGATCCAGTGCAGATGACGCGGATCGCTGCGGTCCACGCCTTGGGCGATGTTTGGGCGATGGGGGCCAAACCGCAGGTCGCCCTGTCCAGCCTGATCCTGCCGCGCATGTCCCCCCCCCTTCAGGCCCGCACCCTGCGCGAAATCACCGATACAGCCCGCGCGGTTTTCGAAGCCGCCGGGGTCACTTTGGTCGGCGGCCATACGACGATGGGGGCCGAGCTGACGATTGGGTTCACCGTGACCGGTACCCGCGAGACGATGCCCATCACCATTGCCGACGCGCAACCGGGTGATGTGTTGCTGCTGACGCGCCCGATCGGGTCGGGTGTGATGATGGCAGCACATATGCAAGGTATCGCGCGCGGCCGCGACGTCGCCAAAACCCTAGCGATGATGGAACAACCGCAGTCGCAACAGGCCGACATCCTGCATGAAGCCCATGCGATGACCGACGTCACCGGATTTGGTTTGGCTGGCCACGTGCTGGCGATGTGCAAAGCGTCGGGTCTGCGTGCGACGCTGACGCGATCCGATATTCCCATCTATGAGGGTGCCCGCGCCCTGTCTGATGCTGGTGTCGCGTCATCACTCTTGTCAGCAAACCGCGACAACGCGCCAACGGCTGGGATTGATGACCCGTTGCTATACGACCCTCAAACCGCTGGCGGCCTGCTCGCCGCGCTTCCCCAAGCCGCGGCTGAAATCGCGCTGAAGCAGCTACAGGACAAAGGATTGCAAGGCTGGATCATCGGCAGCCTTCAAAGCGGCCCGCCCGCTGTGACGCTTGCTTAACGCGCCGTGCCAATTCCAGTGACGGTTGGACAGGGGTGCCATCATCCAGAGCTGGATGCGCGATCACTTGCGCCAACCTGAAATTTTGGATCAAGCAACCTAAAAGGGGTCCGCCCCTGCTTGCGGCACCAATGTCGCGCGCCGCAATCTCTCTATGGTTTTGCGCAATCAATCGACAGGCACCGCAGTTTTCGATACTCAACGAACAAGGGATAGACTGTGCAAGGGTACTATTTACATGCAGATTGAACAGACACCACTCCCCGGCGTCATCGTCATTACCCCGGCCCGCTTTGGCGATCACCGTGGGTTTTTCTCGGAAAGCTACAGTGCAAAGGCGCTTGCCGATCACGGTATCACCACCCAATTCGTGCAGGACAACCACTCTCTATCGACGACCCAAGGCACCATTCGCGGGCTGCATTTTCAGGCTCCGCCTCATGCGCAAGATAAGCTGGTACGTTGTGGGCGTGGCGCGCTGTTCGATGTGGCGGTTGATATCCGCAAACGCTCACCCACCTACGGGCAATGGTTCGGCGTCGAGCTGAGCTTTGAGAACGGCAAGCAGTTGCTGGTGCCTGCCGGGTTTGCGCATGGGTTTGTAACGCGCGCGCCGGAGACCGAGATTATTTACAAGTGTTCGGATTATTACGCACAGGAAACCGAAGGAGCGGTCGCTTGGGATGATCCGCAGGTCGGTATCGATTGGGGCTTGGGCGACATGTCACCGGTTTTGTCCGAAAAGGACGCAAATGCGCCCGCTTTGGCTGATCTTAACAGCCCGTTCACGTTTGAGGGTGTATAGATGAAGCTATTGGTAACGGGCGGCGCGGGGTTTATCGGCTCAGCAGTGGTGCGGCTGGCGATCGCGCAGGGGCATAGCGTGGTGAACCTCGATGCGCTGACCTATGCGGCGTGCCTTGAGAATGTGGCGAGCGTGGCGGACAGCCCACTTTACGCGTTTGAACATGCAGATATCTGCGATCGGGGGGCGTTGGACAGGATCTTTACGACACATCAGCCCGATGCGGTGATGCATCTGGCGGCCGAGAGCCATGTGGATCGCTCTATCGACGGGCCGGGGGCGTTTATTCAAACCAACGTGACCGGCACCTATACGCTGCTCGAAGCCGCGCGGGCCTATTGGCAAAAGGCTGGCAAGCCCGACGGCTTCCGCTTTCACCATATCTCCACCGATGAGGTCTACGGCTCCCTCGGGCCCACGGGGCAGTTCACCGAAGATACACCCTATGATCCGCGCAGCCCGTACTCCGCCTCCAAAGCCGCCAGCGACCACTTGGTGCGCGCTTGGGGCGAGACCTACGGCCTGCCTAATATCCTGACGAACTGTTCCAACAACTACGGCCCATTCCACTTCCCCGAAAAGCTAGTGCCCGTGGCCATCCTCAAAGCGCTCGCCGGAGGGCCGATTCCAGTTTACGGCGATGGTGCGAATGTGCGCGACTGGCTGTTTGTCGAAGATCACGCGGATGCGCTGCTCACCGTGCTCACCAAGGGCGCGTTGGGCCGCAGCTATAACATCGGGGGCGAGAATGAGGTCAGCAATCTGGAACTGGTCAAGATGATCTGCGCCCTGCTGGACGACCGCCATCCCAGCGGTGCGCCCCATGCCGATCTGATCACCTTCGTCGCCGATCGCCCCGGTCACGACCAGCGCTATGCCATTGATCCGACACGCATCCGGACGGAGCTTGGATGGCAGCCCTCGGTCACGGTGGAGGAAGGGTTGGCGCGTACGGTCGATTGGTACCTCGAGAACGAGGAATGGTGGCGCGCGTTGCAAAACCGTCAGGGTGTCGGTGAACGGTTGGGCAAGGCATGAAGGTCCTCGTCTTCGGGCACAGCGGTCAGGTCGCCACGGAACTGCGCGCGCTGGATGGCGATGACTTCCAGATCACTGCCCTCGCCCGCGCCGATACGGATTTGACCGACCCCGCCGCCTGCGCCGCCGCGATTGAGGCCCACGCACCCGATGCCGTGATCAACGCCGCCGCCTACACCGCCGTGGACAAAGCCGAAAGCGATGTAGAAACGGCGCAGCTCATCAACGCCGAGGCCCCCGCCGCCATGGCCCGCACCTGCGCCGCGCGCGACATCCCTTTCGTCTCTATCTCGACCGATTACATATTTTCTGGCGCGGGCGATACGGCTTGGAAACCTGGCGACGCCACCGACCCGCAAAGCGTCTATGGCCGCACCAAACGCGACGGAGAGATTGCAATCGCTGAGGCTGGTGGGCGCTATGCGGTGTTGCGGACCTCTTGGGTCGTCTCGGCCCATGGCAAAAACTTTGTCAAAACCATGCTACGTCTCGGTGCCGAACGCGAGGCGTTAACCGTCGTCGCCGACCAGATCGGTGGCCCCACAGGTGCGGCAGAGATTGCACAGGCCTGTGTCACAATCGCCAAAACTCTCGTGTCAGAGCCTGAAAAATCCGGCATATACCATTTCTCCGGCAGCCCCGACACCAGCTGGGCCGATTTCGCGCGCGCGATTTTTGACACTGCAAAGGTCCCCTGCGCCGTGACCGACATCCCATCATCCGAGTACCCCACCCCCGCGAAACGACCGCTGAACTCTCGGCTGGATTGCAGCGCGACCAAGGCCGCCTTTGGCACTTGCCGCCCCGATTGGCACAAGAGCCTGACCCGTATTCTGACCCAACTTGATTTTCCCAAGGACTGATTTCCCATGACTCAGACGCCCAAACGCAAAGGTATCATCCTCGCAGGCGGCTCCGGCACTCGGCTTTATCCGATTACAATTTCCGTGTCGAAACAGCTGCTGCCGATCTATGACAAGCCGATGATTTACTATCCGTTAAGCGTGCTGATGCTGGGCGGTATCCGCGACATCCTGATCATCACCACGCCGCAGGACGCCGACCAGTTCAAACGCGCGCTTGGTGACGGCAGCCAATGGGGCGTCTCGCTCAGCTACGTCACGCAGCCAAGCCCCGATGGACTGGCCCAGGCCTATCTGCTGGCCGAAGATTTCCTTGACGGAGCGCCCTCGGCAATGGTGCTTGGCGACAACATCTTTTTCGGCCACGGCCTGCCCGAGATCCTCGCCCAGGCCGACGCGCAAACCACCAGAGGCACCGTCTTCGGCTACCGTGTGTCGGACCCCGAACGCTATGGTGTGGTGGATTTCGACGAAAATGGGCAAGCCCGCCAGATCATCGAGAAGCCGGCCGTTCCACCGTCGAATTATGCGGTAACGGGGCTGTATTTTCTCGACAATACTGCGTCCGAGCGCGCTAAGATGGTGCAGCCTTCGGCACGCGGAGAGCTAGAAATCACGACGCTGCTTGAAACCTATCTTCATGACGGATTGCTTAATGTTCAGCGCATGGGGCGCGGGTATGCGTGGTTGGACACTGGCACGCATGGAAGCTTGCTGGATGCAGGGAACTTTGTGCGGACCTTGGAAACACGGCAGGGGTTACAGACAGGGAGTCCCGATGAGATCGCGTTCAACCAAGGCTGGATTAGTGAAGCTGAGCTAGAGGAACGGATCAGGTTGTTCGCAAAGAATGACTATGGGAATTATCTAGAGGGGTTGTTAACCCAACCCAATCGCGGCCGGTTTTAGATTGATCCACGTCAAATACCTGCGCGTGCAGGCTGTCACTGTGGCATGATCGAAACCGACCGGAGCCTGCCAGCCGTGAACGAAACCGCAAGCGATCAAATGATGCACCCAGGTGCGCCCAAGTTCCGCGCGGTTACGACCGCCGACCTTTTGCAAGCGCTTAGACTGGGGTGGGCGGATTTGCGGCGCGCGCCGTTATTTGGGCTTGGCTTTGCTGCCGTCTATGTCATCGCCGCTTGGGCTATGGCGTGGATTACGTGGCAAACCGGAACGACCTTCTGGCTGGTCCTTGCGGTGTTCGGCTTTCCGCTGCTTGGCCCCTTTATCGCCGTCGGCCTCTACGAGGTTTCGCGCGAATTACAGGCGCGAAAACGACCAAGCGTGCCTTATGTTTTGGGTGTGGTCATGCTGCAGCGCAAACGGTCCCTGCCGATGATCGGGGCCATCAGCATTGTGATTTTTCTGTTCTGGTTTTTCCTAGGCCATATGATCTTTGCGCTGTTCCTGGGCCTTTCCCCGATGTCCAATATTTCATCCTCAGCCGAGGTGTTTTTAACCCCGAACGGGCTGGCCATGTTAACCGTTGGCACCCTCGTCGGCGCGATATTTGCGTTGGTTTTGTATATGATCACGGTTCTGGCAATCCCCATGGTGCTGGACCGCGAGGTGGATTTCATCACCGCGATGGCGACCAGTTTTAGCTATGTCACGCACAATCTGCCCGTCATGCTGGGCTGGGCGGTTTTCATTGCCACGCTCACATTGGTATCGCTCGTGCCGCTATTTCTAGGGCTGTTTATCGTGCTGCCGTTGCTGGGCCATGCCACATGGCATCTATACCATCTGCTGATCGTTCAAGCCGAAGCCACATAGTCCGTTAGCCACTAGGGCTTTTCGCCCCCCCTGATGCAGCCTGCGCCCGAAACCCGGATTGGGCCAAATTTCGCCTTACGCCATCGTTTTGAACGCCCCTCTGGCGGGCATGGCCGATTGCCCTACATCGTCTTTTGGATGGCGATATGCGCGACGGCAGGTTTGAGGCCCCTCAAGGGGGCGGCGCATTGAGCCCTATAATATTAGAGGAGTAGACAGATGTTTTTCGACAATTCCATGCTTGATGCCATCGCCCGCGGCGGTTTTCTAAGCGCTTTTGCCCTGTGCTGGATCATTCTTTTGGTGCGCATCGTCGGGTTGCGGTCGTTTTCAAAGATGACAAATTTTGATTTCGTCATGACCGTTGCAATGGGGTCGCTTTTGGCTGGCGCGTCCCAAGCAAACGACTGGACAGGGCTTGTCCAGATATTGGCGGCGATGGTCAGTCTTTTTGCCGTTCAGTTCGGGGCCTCTATCCTTCGCCAGCGCAGCAAAGCAATCAGCAACGCGCTGGAAAACACCCCCGTATTTCTGATGCGCGACGGGGTGATCCTGCATGATGCATTACGTGCAACCCGCGTGTCCGAAAGCGATCTGATCGCCAAACTTCGCAATGCGAACGCGTTAGACCTATCGACCGTCCACGCCGCCATTCTGGAAACAACGGGTGACGTATCGATCCTGCATGGTGACAAGATGGATCAGATTGTTATCAAAAATGTGGTCAACGCTTAGGCTGGGCGCATATCTCAGGTGGCGGGTTTGTCCCGCCACCTGAAATCGCAGATTAGATAATCGCCTTGCGGACTTGCGCCGAAACCCATTCGCTCAGCACCACAGTCGCAAGGATCAGCAGCAGGATCACGAACACCTGATCCCATGCCAAAATGGCCAAGGATGCGTTCATCTTAAGGCCAAGCCCGCCTGCACCGACCAGCCCCAAAATGGCGCTTTCGCGAATGTTAATATCCCAGCGAAAGACAGAGATGCTCCAGAACGCGGGCAGGATTTGCGGCACGATCCCATAGGTCAGAACCTGCGCAGGGCCAGCCCCGGTTGCCGTGATCGCTTCGATCTGGCGGGCGTCCGTTTCCTCGATCGCCTCGTACAGCAGCTTGCCAACAAAACCGATCGACCGCAGCGCGATGGCAATGATCCCGGCCAGCAGACCCGGCCCGATAATGGCCACCAGCAGCAGCGCCCAGATCAACGAATTAATCGACCGCGACGTCACGATGATAAACAACGCAATCGGCCGCAGGAACGTGGTGGAGGGCGAGGTATTTCGCGCTGCCAAAAAGGCGACCGGGATCGCAATAATGACCCCGCCGACAGTGCCCAGTGTCGCAATATTCAACGTATCCCACAGGGGTTTCATCAGTTGCGGCAGATAGGCCCATTTCGGGGGCATCATACGGCTGCCAATGTCCAAGGCCTGATCGGGGGCATCCCAGACAAAGGCCCAGATCGTATCCTTGGACATAATCTGCCAGCACCAGACAAAAAGCGCCACCAGAGCAAACCAACCGAGCCATAGCATCGCACGCTGGGCGGGGGCGCGGTGCGCCCATTCACGAGGTATTGTTTGTGTCATTGCAGGAACTTCCGCAGATAGCTTGAACTATATTCGGCCACCATCACGATGGCGATGATGATCAACAAGATGGCACCCGCACTGTCATATTCGTACCGGTCAATGGCGGTATTCAGCGTGGCACCAATGCCGCCTGCGCCAACAATCCCGATCACCGCGCTTTCGCGAAAATTGATATCCAGACGGTACAGCGACAGCCCGATCAGACGCGGCATGATCTGTGGCTGGATCGCATAATGCAACATTTGCAACCAAGACGCACCGGTGGACCGTATCGCCTCGACTTGCGCTTCGTCGATCTCTTCGATCTCGTCCGCCAGCAGTTTGCCGATGAAACCGATGGTTGCGAAGGACAGCGTTAGAAAGCCCGCAAAGGGGCCAAAGCCAAACATCGCCACCAGAAAAATCGCCACGATCAATTCCTGCAACGACCGGCTGATGGCAATAACCGCGCGGCAAAATACATAGACTTGGCGCGGCACAATATTGCGCGAGGCACCGATGCCGAACGGGATCGACACCAGCACCCCCACGACCGTTGAGGTCAGCGTCATCGTCAGGCTTTCGATCAACCCTTGGCTGATGTCCTTCCAACGGCTGCTGAAATCAGGCTGCAAGAAGCCCATAATAAACCGTTGTCCGCGCTCCAACCCTTCGGAAACGCGTTGCCAGTTCACCTCGACCGACCCAAGGGCCAGTACCAGATACAGCAACACGCCCAGTTGCAGGGCGATGCGGACACGTTTGTCTGACACAATTTGTGGTGGCCGCCGCCATGTGCCGGGATAGCTGCTCATACCATGACCTCGGCAGCCTGTGCGACGTCCAACGGCGTATTGTCTTCATCGTCATCTTCGCGGCGCATCGTGTTCCAGTCTTCGGCACCATAAATCTCGGTCAGTGCGTCTTCGCTTAGGTCGGTTGGGGGGCCGTCAAACACCACTTCACCCGCGCGCAGGCCGACAATACGTTCCATAAAGGATTGCGCCAAAGGCACATCGTGGATGTTTACGATGGCCGGCAACCCACGCTCGGCGCAAATTTCGGTTAACAGACGCATGATCTGACGGCTGGTTTTCGGGTCCAGGCTGGCCGTGGGTTCGTCCACCAGCAGCAGATCGGGTGTTTGCATCAGGGCGCGGGCAATGCCGACCCTTTGACGCTGTCCACCAGACAGCGCATCGGCCCGCTTGTCCGCATGTTGTAACAGCCCAACGCGGTCCAGCAATTCATAAGCGCGGCGAATATCCTCGGACTCAAAACGGCGTAACCAGCTGCGCCAGAACGGAACATACCCCAACCGGCCCGACAATACATTTTCCATCACGGTCAAGCGTTCGACCAAAGCATATTCCTGAAAAATCATCCCGATCCGGCGGCGCTGATGGCGCAGTTCTGTACGACCCAACTGCGCAAGATCGACATCGCCCAACCACACCTCGCCCGAGGTGGGTTCAACCAAGCGGTTGATACAGCGGATCAAGGTGGATTTCCCCGCCCCCGATGGGCCGATCAGCCCGACAAGCTGGCCTTTGTTGATCTCGAGCGTCACATCGCTCAGGGCCGTGTCACCCGTCTTGTAGGTTTTCGACAGGTTTTTCAATTTCAGCATTATGAACGCTCCGAAATGCAACAGGCGGGCATCTGCGCCCGCCTGTCCTGGTTAATTTCTAAAAAGTTACTGGCAGTTGTAAACGACGCCGTTTGCATCGTCGATCTTGCGGATCACTTCCCAGTCTTTTTTGAACGCGATTTCGATAAACTGTGCTTCACCGCTTTTGCCGAATTCTTCTTCCAAAGCAGACCCTTCCCAATCAAACGAGAAGAAAGCCTCTTTCACTTTGGCCTGCAGATCGGGCGTCAGGTTATGCGCCACACCATAGCCGGTCGTCGGGAAGGTTTGCGATGTGTAAAGGGTCGTAAGCTGATCGTCGGTGACCACTTCACGCTCCACCATCCGCGCCCGGACAGAGTTCGCAATGGCGGCTGCCGGATAGTCCTTGTTCGCAACGCCCAAGATCGAATTGTCGTGTTTGCCCGAAAAGACAGGTTCAAAATCGCGGCCCGCTTCCATGTCGAAATCGGCCTTAAGGATCGCGGAAGGTGCTTTGAAGCCAGAGTTCGACGTCTCGGAGGTAAAGGCGAGCTTCTTGCCTTTGATGTCTTCGATTTTTTCGATGCCGGAACCGGGGTAGGAGATAATTTCCATCTCGTAGCCAAACGACCCGTCAGCGGCCGCCATCATTGCAAAAGGACGCAGGCCGCCACAGGCCACGGCCAATGGGTTCGAACCGGTGTTAAAGCCCGCGACGTGCAAACGCCCAGCGCGCATCGCCTCGATCTGGGCGGCGTTGGATTGTACTGGGAAGAACTGAACTTTTTTGCCAGTGATTTCGCTCATGTGGTCCAGAAAACCGGACCAAACTTCGGCATAAACCGCTGGGTCTTCAACCGGGGTATAGGCAAAAATCAGCGTCGACGGATCAATCTGATCAGCGGCATCCGCTGGAATATCCGCGATCAGATCACCATCCGCATCGGTGTATCGATCGCTAAGTGTAAACTCGGCAAAAGCGGGTGCAGTCATCGTCGCGAATAGCGCCACCGCAGAGGCGGCCTGTTTGAAGTATGTCATGGTCTCTCCCTAAAAGTATTCTTCCTAACGCCCTGCCAGAGCCCGATTTTTTTGGCCATCATATCCGGTCAACCCCCTTGTTTTTAAAGGTCTTTGACACCGACACCTGTCACGCGTTCTACGCAGAATTCATTACATCTGCAGTTGAACACCTGTCAAACGCTAACAGCACTTAAATCGTTGATTTTACAAAACTTTCACATTTCTCAGCAGGATTTATTAGCGGCGATCCTTGCCGCCATTCGGCAATGTGTCAACGAAAAAACCACACGGGCTGGCGGGTGGTGGATCAAAACACCGCGCAACGTTAGGTCGTAAACCGGCACCGCGGAGCATTAAAGAACCAACCTGCACAGTCGGTAAGGGACGTGTGGCTTTGGTTATTATGTTGGAATGCGGAGATTGGGCTGTTTGGCATTGCAGTGGGACACCGCGTTAGTCAGCGGAGGTGGCATGGACCAGCATCCTGTGGGCTCGGGCCCTCGGCCCCTTTTGTCGAGAGGGCCGCGACATCCGCAACGACATCGCTGCCCCGTCACCAAGTCATCAGTGACAAAGGCCACCTGCCCAAGTCATGCCAAATTCAGGCTCCGCTCGTCTGGCCGGCACGGTAATTCGCACGTCATCCAATAGCTTTGCAGGGTTTCCAGAACAGACTTCATGCCCTCTTTATTGTGCCGCTTCACGATATATCCATTCACCCGCTCGGCATAGGCGCGCTCGATATCTTGCACACTGTCTGACGTTGTGAACATGAAAACGATGCTGCTTGATGCCTCGCTGCTTGATCGAAGTTCTTTCAGAAACTCATGTCCGTTCATCCGGGGCATGTTTATGTCCAGCAGAACCATAAATGGGTCAGGCAGCCTCCCAGACTGGATCACCTCTAACGCCTCTATCCCGTCTTCGGCCCGTTCGACAAAGGTGCCCGGCGCGATTTTGGAAATCGTCCTCTCGACAATCATTGCATCAAGGGGGTTATCCTCGACCAAAAGAATGTTCATTTGACGTGCCATGTTAGGCAACCTTACTCAGCTCAGGGTCTTCGGACGTTTGGGTATTGGGCCAAAAGAACGTGAATTCAGCGCCTTCCTTCTCTGATGACGACACAGCGATATTGTAGCCATGGCGCTGCACCGCTTTTTTAACGATGGCCAATCCGATACCCGTACTTTCCGGCTCATCCCCCTTACGAAGAGTTTGGAAAACATCGAATATTCTGCCGTGAAACTCGGGCGAAATACCCTTGCCGTTGTCACGGACTGAAACTTTCAGCCGGTTGCCCTGATCTTCGACGCTCACATCGATCTGCGCGGCATCCGGTTCGGGGTGATACTTAAACGCATTCGTGATCAAACTTTCGAGGACACGGCGGAAATTATAACTGTCGCAGGATATTTTATCGACGTCGGAGGACAGCTGTATTTGTGCAGCGTCCACACAAATATCCACGACGCAATCGGCGATTAACGCCTCAAGGTTCATGTTGGGGGGGACTTCGGCCTCAAAATTCCCAATGCGGGAAAATTCCATAATGCCCTTTGTCAGATCATTCATCCGGTTCACCCGTTCGTGGATCATCTTGAATTGCGCTTTGATCTCGGCGTGATCATCAAGGGGGCCGAAAATTTCCTCCAGATCTTCCTCGATTATATCAGCGAGATACCCGATCCCACGTACCGGCGTCCTTAGGTCATGCGACGCGATATAGACGAATTGTTCGATTTCAGCATTTGCGCGTTCCAGATGCTCGGTTTTAGAACGCAAATCGACGGTAAGCTGATGCGCATAAGCTTGCGCCCGCCTGTTGGAACGCGCAAGCATCACCAGCAAGGAGAACACCAAAATTTCAATAATCAATCCGCCGATCAGGATCAGTGTCGGTTGTTCCGAACCATTTTGTTGCCGAAAGGCAGTGTTCGTACGGATATCAAGGACCCAGTTGCGCCCGTACATATCCAACGAAACCGTATCTGAAAACATCGGATTGTTGTCGCGCAGAGGGTCCTCGTCGCTATGTTCATCGTAGATAATTTTATCATTGTCGCGGATGCTGAACCGGACCTCGCGCAGGTCTTTTGACAGCAGGCCTTCGACCAGTTTACGCACGACAAAGGACGCGTAAACGACGCCCGCAAATTGTTCTTGCCGTGCCTGTACAGTTTGCGGTTTTCCGCCACGATAAAACGGCGTGTAGAACAGGAAACCCGGCGTGTGACCGCTGTCCTGCATCAGGACAATTGGCCCTGTAATCTGCGCGGTGCCACTGTCGCGGATAGCCAAAACGCCAGCCCTGCGATTTGTCTCGTGCGCCACGTCCAAGCCAACAACCGCCGCGTTTATGTCTTCGGGTTCGATATAGGTAATCGGCAGTAGGAAATCTTGGTCATGCACCGGGTAGACATCAAAACCCGGGCCTTCGGCGGCACGTGCGGCTTGAAACTGGGCAAAATCATCCCGTTCCACATAGGAAATGACGCCAAAGCTGTTAGCACCTGGATATCGTTCGCGTATTTTCAGCGAGCCCGCAAAGGCCTTCCAATCCAAACGGTTGGTCTGACCGTCAAGCGCATCAACATGCGCCACGCCGGACCACAACGCGTCTTCATATCGCGACATACGATCGACAATCAGGCCAATTGCACGGTCTTTCGCCGCATGAAACCGGTTTTCGACCTGCAAATCAACTTGATGCCTTGAATATAGATATGCGCCAATTGTCATCGCCAAAGACATCAAAACGATGGCGATATGTAAAATGGAAACGCCCCCCATATGGGGTTCTGAAGACTTCACCACGGGCACCCTTTAAACAAAAGCCGAAACGACTGAATTTGATAGGTCAGTCATCCCGCAAACCTATTAAATTTTGGTGAAATACGGGCTCACAAAGTCATATTCTTAGAGGGTCGACACCTAAAATTGCCATCAAAAAGCAGATAGAAAAATTGCGCAGCCTCCGCGCCTGTTCGCATGTTCTGGTCAAGCAAACCGCGCCCGATCGCCCCTCGAAGGGCGCTGCCCCCGGCTTAGATTGCCGACGTTTAAGCGTCGCAAATCGCTTAAACCGGAATTTTGCTCGTGTGTTTGATCCGGCGCAATGCAAACACGGTCGACGTCCCTGCAACACAGTCAAGATCCAACAGACGGCGCATTAATACCGCTTCAAAATCAGCGATATCCTGAACCACCATATGCAACATGTAATCCCAATCTCCGGTGACTGAATATGCCTCAATAATCGCAGGCTCCGCATCGATGGCCTGTTGAAAAGCGGCGCGCGCTTTGGCGTCCTGAGATTTCATTCGCACCTGACAATAAACGTCCATTCCGCGCCCGACCTTGGCCGGATCGACAAGACGTACAGGCGGGCCAATGATACCGCGGTCTTCCAAACTACGGATGCGGCGCCAGATCGTGGCAGCAGAACTGTTCGTCGCCTCGGCAAGGTCCGCCACGCTACGCGAAGCGTCTTCTTGCAGGATCGAAAGCAGTTTTGACTCGGCGGGGCTAAGCGGGATCATTTCATTCATGATTTGAGTATATTTGAAGCGTTCAATTCATCAAGCGCAGATATATCAATATGATTGAACACATCTCTCAGGCAAACCGAGGTATTTACACCAAAACCAATCACCACCCATGCGAGGCCGCCCCGTGACCGATCAAACCCCTATCCTGAAAGACTACGCCCTTAGTGATCGCTACTCGCGAACCTCGGGTCGGGTCTTTATGACCGGCACGCAGGCCATTGTACGTATGGCGCTGGATCAGGCGCGCCGCGACCGGGACAACGGGCTGGACACGCGCGGCTATATCTCTGGTTATCGCGGATCGCCGGTGGGCGGGATCGATCTGGAAATCGGACGCAATGCCAAGATTGTTCAAGAGGCAGGCGTGACCTTTCTGCCAGCCGTGAACGAGGAATTCGGCGCGACCCAGATGATCGGCACACAGCAAGTTGAAACCGACCCCGACAAGCAATGTCTTGGGGTGTTCGGCCTGTGGTATGGCAAGGGGCCGGGCGTGGACCGTGCGGGCGACGCGCTGAAACACGGTAACGCTTACGGGTCGTCGCCGCATGGTGGCGTGTTGGTGGTCGCGGGGGATGACCATGGTTGCGTATCATCGTCGATGTCGCACCAATCCGACGTCGCCTTCATGAACTTTTTCATGCCGACACTGAACCCGGCAAACGTGGCGGAGTTTCTGCCTTTTGCCGAATGGGGCTATGCGCTGTCGCGGTTTTCGGGGATGTGGGTGGGGTTCAAAGCCATCTCAGAAACGGTTGAATCCGGCATGTCTTTTGACCTGCTGCCCCCGCGAGAGTTCGCCACACCCGACGATTTCACCGCACCGCCCGAGGGGCTGCATTACCGCTGGCCCGATCTCCCCGGCCCGCAGATCGAGGCACGGTTGGAACATAAAAAGGCGGCCGTTCTGGCGTTTGCCCGCGCCAACCCGATTGATCGGGCCGAATGGGGTCATCCTGCGCGCTTTGGCATTGTCACGACCGGAAAATCCCATCTGGACGTGCTAGAGGCGTTGCGCCTGCTTGGCATTGATCAGGCTCGCGCGGCAGAGCTGGGCATCGACCTGTACAAGGTCGGGATGGTCTGGCCGCTAGAGCATGAAGGCGCATTGGCCTTTGCCCAAGACAAGGACGAATTGCTGGTCATCGAGGAAAAACGCGGCATTATCGAGAGCCAGTTGAAAGAACATTTCTACGACTTCCCCGGCCGCAAACCCCGCCGTATGGTCGGCAAACGCGACGAAAATGGCGACCGGCTGATCCCTTGGACGCAGGAATTGGGCCCGGTCATGTTAGCCCGCCATATTGCCCAGCGGTTGGAACGTAATTTCACCGATCTTGACCTAACTGACCTGGCCAACAAGGCGAGCCCCACAACCACAACCAATCCGATCAACATCCCCGGCGCGACCCGCACGCCCTACTTCTGCTCGGGCTGTCCGCATAACACGTCGACCAAGGTGCCCGAGGGCAGTCAGGCTCTTGCCGGCATCGGGTGTCATTTCATGGCCAGTTGGATGGGGCGCAACACGACGTCGCTGATCCAAATGGGCGGGGAAGGTGTGAACTGGGTGGCCAGATCGCAGTTTAATGGCAATCGTCATATCTTTCAAAACCTTGGCGAGGGCACCTATTACCATTCAGGATCGCTCGCCATTCGCCAAGCCATCGCCGCCGGCACCAATATTACCTATAAAATCCTGTTTAACGACGCCGTCGCCATGACCGGCGGGCAATCGGTGGACGGCCCCATTTCGGTCGAGGCGATTGCGACATCTGTTTTGGCCGAAGGCGCAAAGAAGGTTGTGATCGTTTCCGATCAGCCCGAACGGTTTCACCGCACCGACCTGCCGCGTGCCGTCACCGTGCATCACCGCCGCGAGCTGGACCGCATTCAACGCGAATTGCGCGAAATTTCCGGCACCACTGTGCTGATCTATCAGCAGACCTGCGCCACAGAAAAGCGCCGCCTGCGCAAACGTGGTCAGATGGAGGACCCAAAAAAATTCGCCGTCATCAACCCGCTGGTCTGCGAGGGCTGCGGGGATTGTTCCGTTGAATCCAACTGCCTAAGCGTTGAACCGCTAGAGACCGAATTCGGGCGCAAACGTAAAATCAATCTGAACACCTGCAACAAGGATTTCACCTGCGTCAACGGTTTCTGCCCCAGCTTCGTGACTGTCGAAGGCGGCACGCTAAAACGCGGCGAAGGGCGCGGCACGGCGGCGTTTGACCGGTTGACGAAAACCCTGACTGATCCGATCCAGCCTGATCTGTCAAAGCCTTGGGATATCGTCGTGACCGGTGTCGGCGGCACCGGGGTCGTGACCGTCGGGCAATTGGTCGCCATGGCCGCCAACCTCGAGGGGAAAGGCGCGTCGGTTCTGGATTTCATGGGGTTTGCCCAGAAATTCGGACCCGTCATCAGCTATATCCGCATGGCCAACAGCGCGGCAGAGGTTAATCAGGTGCGGGTCGAACCCGGCTCTGCCGACGCCTTGATCGGCTGCGATATCGTGGTCAGTTCATCGCCCAAAGCATCCATGACCTATCACGCGGGGACGCGCGCCGTGGTGAATACTGCGGTGATGCCAACCGGCGATCTGGTGCAGAACCGCGATGCCGATCTGAACGCCGATACCCGGCTACAGGCCATATCCAAAGGCGTCGATGCCGCAGGCTTGCACACGCTGGATGCCAATGCTCTGTCCGAGGCGCTGTTGGGCGATACGGTGTTTGCCAATGTCATGATGCTGGGGGCCGCGTGGCAGGCAGGGCTGGTGCCGCTATCGCTTGGGGCCTTGATGAAAGCCATCGATCTGAATGGTGTCAAACCTGATCAGAACAAACGTGCCTTTGGCTGGGGGCGATTGGTGGTACACGACCGCGCGGCGGTCGAGGCCGCCGCGAACTTGCCCATCAGTGCCATTCAGACGGTGGATCAGATGATCGAACGTCGGGCGGCATTTCTGGCAGAGTATCAAGATGCAGCTTGGGCCGACACCTTCCGCGCAACCATCGAACATGTGCGCACAGCCGAAACCAAGATTATCGGCGCAGCAGGCCCCCTGACCGAAGCGGCCACAAAGGGGTTGTTCAAGCTCATGTCCTATAAGGATGAATACGAGGTTGCGCGGCTGCACAGCCAGACGGGATTTATTGAAGGGCTGAAAGACCGGTTCGATGGCGACATCACCATCCGTCACCACCTTGCCCCGCCCATGTTATCCGGCGCGAAAGACGCCCGTGGACGCCCGATCAAGCGCAGCTTCGGCCCTTGGATGCAGATTGCATTTCGCGGATTGTCAAAGGTGAAACGCCTGCGCGGCACACCGTTAGACCCTTTTGGTTATACCGAGGAACGCCGGATGGAACGTGCTTTGATCCGTGAATACCGCGCTGTTCTGGATACGCTTACGGCAGGCCTAACCGCCAGCAATACAGAGGATGCCGCACGCATCGCAGGCATGGTGATGGATATTCGCGGCTTTGGCCCGGTCAAAGCCGAAGCGGCGGCGCGGGTACGAGCGCAAATCACTGAAAGCCTTAAGGCATTTTGAACCGTCTGACATAAGGGTGGCGGTGTCATACGCCTATGCGCCGTTGCCCCCCTATCAGGCTGGCAATGGTTTGCGTTTGCGCACACTGATCAACAGTCCGACCGTCAGGACCACGAGCGCGAAAACACTGATCAGGCTTAGGCTTTCGCCCAAGATTAGCGCGCCGAGGATAGCCCCGCCCCCCGGAACAGCCGCAAGGATGAAAGACGTGTTTCCGTTCCCGATTGTGCGCGACGCATAGGCAATAAAGAGAAGGCCAATCAGGTTCGGCACAAACCCCTGATAGATGGCTTGCAACACCAGCGGCCCCATCGGTGCCGTTGCAATGCCGGATGGCAGCCAAAGCGCCCATATCGGCAGGTAAATAACCGCGTTCACGATCGTCCCACAAAAAATGATCTGCATGGCCCCAAGCTGCCACCGCTCTGACAGAATAACGTAGGAGGAGAAAAACAGCGCACCAATCAAAAATAGGATGTCACCGATCCATGCGTCTGCCCCGCTGCTGACGCTTGCATCAAAGGACAGCGCGACCGCGGAAACAAGGATCATGCCGGCCCCTAGTAATTGCCGAAAGCTGGGGCGCATGCGCGTTATAAAGACAGCAAAGACGATGCTGATCAGGGGCAGCAGCCCGTTCATGAAAATCCCGCCATGCGCGGCAGGCGCGTATTTATAGCCGGAAAAGACAGTGAGGATATAGATCGGGCCTAGGATAAAAGAGACAACTGCGATCTTTTTAAGGCTCAGACCCCGCCATGGCTTGTAGTAAAGGCAAAGCGGCACAGCCACCAGCGACGCCAGACCATAGCGGAACGCGGCCAGATCATAGATCGTTAATCCGCTGTCATTGGCGACCCGGCTGACGATCAGCCAAAAAGACCAGACAAAAACAATGCTCCACGCGGCGGCATAGCCGGTGAGGTTGGCAGGAACGTTAATGGGCATATGCGCTGTGTCTGACCTGATGGGGAAATATGGGGCCGTGGGCCTAGCAGTAGGTTTCGGCCACCCCATAGGCAAGGGCGTGGCTGTAGAAAAGACAACAAGATCCCGTCGTGCATCCGCCAGAACATTAAAGAATTCGAACAGTTTTCACCGTTGCGTCGATCAGGCAGAGCCGCTAAACGCCCCTTTCGAAAAAGCGGCAGACGACGTACCATATCGCCACATCGTTTAATCGATGTTCCAATATTTCCTTCGGCTCAGCGCCCAGGCGCACGACATGGACCCAATGAAAGGTTTTGCTGTGCAGACCCCCTATTATCTGATCGATAAATCCAGCCTCCTGATCAATCTTGAAAAGATTGAGCAACTGCGCGCGGCCTCCGGCGCGAAATGCCTGCTCGCGCTGAAATGCTTTGCGACGTGGTCCGTCTTTGATTTCATGTCGGAGTATATGGACGGCTCGACTTCGTCATCGCTGTATGAGGTTCGCTTGGGCCATGAAAAGTTTCCGGGCGAAACCCATGCCTATTCGGTCGCCTATGCAGATCACGAGATTGATCAGGTGCTGGCCCATTCCGACAAGATCATTTTCAACTCAATCGGTCAGTTGTCGAAATTTGATCGCACATCCCAAGGGCATGTGCGCGGGTTGCGGGTCAATCCGGGCGTTTCCACATCCGAGTTTGATTTGGCCGATCCCGCCCGCCCCTTTAGCCGGTTGGGCGAACATGACCCGGCCGAGATCGCCAAGGTCAGCGATAAAATCAGCGGTTTGATGTTTCACAACAACTGCGAAAACGACCGCTTTGACCGTTTCGACGAGATGCTGACCCTGATCGAAGACCGCTTTGGTGCGTTGATCCACGGTATGGACTGGATCAGCTTGGGCGGCGGCGTTCACTTTACCGGCGAAGGCTATCCGCTGGATCAGCTTGCCGCGCGTCTTAAGGCATTTGCCCAAACCTACGGCGTGCAGGTGTATCTTGAGCCGGGAGAAGCCGCGATCACCGGGGCCGCGACGCTTGAGGTGACAGTGCTGGACACAATGCATAACGGCAAAAACCTTGCCATCGTCGACAGTTCCATCGAAGCGCATATGCTGGACCTGCTCATCTACCGCGAGCCTGCAAAGGTCACCCCGAACGTGGGCGACCACCAATGGATGATCTGCGGAAAATCCTGCCTTGCCGGCGATATCTTTGGCGAATTCCGATTTGACGCGCCGCTAAAGGCCGGGGATCGCATTTCATTTCAAGACGCTGCAGGGTACACAATGGTCAAGAAAAATTGGTTCAACGGCGTCAAGATGCCCAGTATCGCAATCCGCGAGCTTGATGGAACCACACGCATGGTGCGCGACTTTGACTATGACGACTTTGCAGCCGCACTGTCCTGAACCCACTAAAAAGAGGTCTTTTGAATATATGAAACGTAATGTTCTGATCATCGGCGCAGGCGGTGTTGCACAGGTTGTGGCCCATAAATGCGCGCAAAATAACGATGTCTTGGGCGATCTGCATATCGCAAGCCGAACCCTGTCAAAATGCCAAGAGATCATTCAAACTGTCCACGACAAGGCGGCGATGAAACAGGACGGCGTTTTTGATGCACATCAGGTTGACGGGATGGACAGTGCGGCGGTTGCGGCACTGATCACCAAAACGGGCGCGCAGATCGTGATCAATGTGGGGTCGCCCTTTGTGAATATGACCGTGCTTGAGGCCTGCATTCAGACCGGTGCTGCCTATATCGACACCGCCATTCACGAAGACCCGACCAAGATTTGTGAAACGCCGCCATGGTATGGCAACTATGAATGGAAGCGCCGTGAAGATTGTGCGGCCGCGGGTGTCACCGCGATTTTGGGGGCCGGGTTTGATCCGGGTATGGTCAATGCGTTTGCCCGCTTTGCCGTGGATGAGTTCATGGACGAAGTCACCTCGATCGACATTGTCGACATCAACGCCGGTGACCATGGCAAATACTTCTCGACCAACTTCGACCCCGAGATCAACTTTCGCGAATTCACCGGCACCGTTTACAGCTGGCAGAAAGGCGCGTGGCAAGAGAACAAGATGTTCGAGGTTGGCCGCGAATGGGATCTTCCCGTTGTGGGCAAGCAAAAGGCCTATATGTCCGGCCACGACGAGGTGCATTCCCTCGCCGCGAACTATCCAGAGGCTGACATCCGGTTCTGGATGGGTTTCGGCGATCATTACATCAACGTCTTTACCGTTCTGCAAAACCTTGGGCTGTTGTCAGAACAGCCGGTCGTCACAGCCGAGGGTCTAGAGGTCGTACCGCTGAAAGTGGTCAAGGCCGTGTTGCCAGATCCCTCCAGCCTTGCGCCGAATTATACGGGCAAAACCTGCATCGGCGATCTGGTCAAAGGCATCAAAGACGGCAAAGAGGTAGAGGTGTTCGTCTATAACGTCGCCGATCACAAGGACGCCTATAACGAGGTCGGCAGCCAGGGCATTTCATACACAGCGGGCGTTCCGCCGGTGGCCGTGGCGATGCTGATCGCCGATGGCACTTATGACCAAGGGGTCATGATGAACGTAGAGGAGTTGGACCCCAAGCCGCTGTTTTCACTGCTTGATAACATCGGTCTGCCCACGCGCGTCAAAGACGCCAAGGGCGACCGGGAATGGAACCGCGCCTAGGTCACCCTGCGCTGGCATGTAGCGGCGGGTGCGGATGTTTCAGTTTGACGGCTTAACCAGGCAGTTGAACTGAAAACACCGTGCCCGCCGCATTGCTATCAACCGCGATCACCCCGCCATGGGCGCGCGCAATGGTGGACGCGATATGCAAGCCAAGGCCAAGGCCCTCGCCCTCTGAAGTCCGACCGCGCTGGAAGGGACGGAACAGGTTCTCTCTTAGCTCTGCCGGGATTTCCTGCCCCTGATTGGTGACGCTGATGATGACCTGACCAGAACTGCATTCGCCCACCACTTTGATCGGCGTTCCCGGTGCGCCGTGTGACATCGCGTTCGACAACAGGTTTGAAACAGCTTGCGCGATCCGCGACGCGTCACAAGTGATCGGACGGTCGAAACGCAAGTCCAGTTCGACTTGTCGTTCTGGGGCCACAGCGCGTATTTCTTCGACGACTTCGGTGACGGCAACGGCCAAAGGCGCGTCTTCGGTCGAACGGATATTGATCCCGCCGCCAAGCCGCGATTTCGCGTGTAGCATCAGGTTATCGATCAGCTCGTTCATGCGATGCAAAGGCGCGCGCATCAGGTTCAGCGTCGACCGTGCCTTATCCGGCATCGGCTCTTTGCCCAACAGCCGCAGACCGGATGCAAATGCAGCAACCGGATTGCGCAGGTCATGCCCCAAAATCGCGACAAATTCCTCTTGGATTTGCCCCAGCTTGCGCTCGTGCTCCAGCTCCAGCTCTTGCGCCTCGATCCGTTCCTCGGCCGACAGGCTGCGCCCGATCAGATTGGCAAACATCTTTAGCATCGCGTGGGCGCGCAAACCGCCCAGATCACGCGGTTCGGTGTCGATGGCACATAGCGTCCCGAAAAAACTGCCATCGCTGCGGTAAATAGGGACAGAGGCATAGCTGACGATGCCGAATTTCGCAGCGATAGGATCGTCGCGATAAACCTTGTCTGTCGCGACATTATTAAAGATGACTTCGTCGCCGGTATCCCGGACGGTCTGACAAAACGTCGATTGAATTTCGATTTCGTCACCTTCGGCAATACCAAAATTCACCTCGTCCACCGAACGGCATGCCACCCAACGGTCATTCGTGACGCGGGCCACGGCGGCAAAGCGCGCGTTGGTCGCCAACATGACCGTCTCTAAGATCGTCCGGACCAAATCGCTTTTGACCAGCCGTTCAATATCGATCTGAAAATCATGTGTGCCGTCTAGATAAGCCTGATGGTCCTGGACCACAGACATTTGTGATGACTGTTCGCTCATATAGAACCCTCGCAAAAATACTGGCTATCCGACCCGTTGATCAAATTCCCGACAAAAATATGTGGGAAAATACGCGGATGCCAGCGAAATCTTAAGGCTTTTTTAATGCGCGGCTGGCTGGCCTATGGGTTGGCGAATATGGGATGCAACTTTGCCGACCTTGGGGCCGGTCATGCAATAATGGACTGCTGGTCTTGGGCAATGACGATGTCGCAAGGATATGCGTTTTCCAGCACAAGCTTAGCGTTTGGCAAATCGTTCCCTTCGGCCTTTGCCTGCGCGTCTTGAGGGGTGTAGCCATGGTCGATCCAGCGTTGCAGCAGGCGTTGTTCCAAGACCTGCAGGCTGACGTCGATGCCGACAGAAAAATCCCAAATCTGCCGTAAATCCCGCCAAACGGGTTGGTCCAGCATCAGATAATTGCCTTCGACCAGTATTGTCGTCGTTTCAGGGCGTATGATCCCAGCCCCCGCAATCGACATATCAAGGGATCGGTCGAAGCGGGGAAACACGACATCGTCCTCGGTTTTCAACCGCCGGATCAGGTGGATGAAACCAGCGGCGTCAAAGGTTTCAGGTGCGCCTTTTCGGCATAATAAACCGCGTTCGATCAGCAGGGCGTTGTCCAGATGGAAGCCATCCATGGGCACGACCTGCATCGTGCTATCGTTGCGTTCAAGCGTCTCTGCCAAAGTGGATTTTCCGCTAGCGGGCGGCCCGGCCAACGCGACGACACGCCGCTTGCCGGTATATGCCACCGCGCTAATTCTGCGGGCCAACGTCTCCAACACAACGGGTGCGCCCTATGCCGCGTCCGGCACGGCAGCGCCTGTCATGAATGCAACTGCGTCCGACATCGTATAGTTTTTCGGGTCAATCACACATAGGCGTTTGCCCAAACGGTGTACGTGAATACGGTCCGCTACCTCAAACACATGGGGCATGTTGTGGCTGATCAGGATGATCGGGATGCCACGGCTTTTGACTTCCAGAATAAGCTCCAGAACCCGTCTGCTTTCCTTGACCCCCAAGGCGGCTGTGGGTTCGTCCAGAATAATCACCTTTGACCCAAAGGCCGCAGCGCGCGCCACGGCGACGCCCTGACGTTGGCCACCCGATAATGTCTCGACCGCTTGGTTGATATTCTGGATCGTCATCAACCCCAGATCGGACAGCTTTTGGCGGGCGATGTCTTCCATCCGCTTGCGATCCAGTTGCCGCAAGACCGATCCGCGAAAGCCCGGTTTGCGCAATTCACGGCCCATGAACATGTTGTCGGCAATCGACAAGGCCGGTGACATCGCGAGCGTTTGATACACTGTCTCGATCCCCGCGTTGCGCGCATCAATCGGCGAGCGGAAGCGGATTTCTTCGCCCTCCAGCGTCACGGTGCCGGCGTCTGGCGTCACAGCGCCCGAGATCGCCTTGATCAACGAACTTTTGCCGGCCCCGTTGTCGCCGATAATGGCAAGGATTTCGCCCGGCATCAGATCGAAGTCACAATTGTCAAGGGCCGTTACCCGACCGTAGCGCTTCACCAGCCCGCGGGCTTTCAACATCGGTTCCATCACGCGGCTACCTTTCTAATCCATTGGTCCACTGCAACAGCGCCAATAATCAACACGCCGATCAGTAAGAAGGTCCATTGCGCGTCGGCCCCAGCCAGTCGCAACCCGAGTGTAAAGACACCCACGATCAACGCCCCAAAGAACGTCCCTAGGATCGAACCGCGCCCGCCGAACAGAGAGATACCGCCAATCACAACCGCGGTGATGCTTTCGATGTTCAGCAACTGCCCAGAAGTAGGTGAGACAGACCCGATCCGCCCGATCAGCGCCCATCCAGCAAAGCCACAGATCAACCCTGCGATGGCATAGACCGAGATGATGGTCCTTTTCACGTTAACGCCCGACAGCTCGGCCGCATCCGGGTCGTCGCCCACAGCATACACATGCCTGCCCCAAGCAGTGTGTTTCAGAACATAGGACAGCACGAGCACCAAGAGCAGCATGAAAATCACACCAAGGGTAAACACCGCGCCGCCCAGTTTGAATTTCGTCCCCAGCAGTTGAAGCAAGGGGGCCTGCGCTGCGATGTCTTGACTGCGAATGGTTTCGTTCGCGGAATATAGAAAATTCGCCGCCAGCACGATCTGCCACATACCAAGCGTCACGATAAACGGGGGCAGCTTCATCACAGCCACCAGCCAGCCGTTCACCGTGCCGATCAAGGTGCCAAAGGCAAGGCCCAAGACCACCGCAACCTCGGCAGGCAGCCCATAGCGAAAGGTCACCTGCCCCATCACGACCGAGGAGATCACGGCAATTGCGCCAACGCTAAGGTCAATCCCCGCCGTGAGGATAACAAGGCTTTGCGCCGCGGCCACGATGCCGACAATCTGCACCTGCTGCAAAATCAGGGTCAATGCGAAGGGCGAGAAGAACTTGGCCCCCATCAGCGTGCCAAAGACCACGATTGACGCGACCAGCACGATAAGCGGCACCAGCGCTGGCGTCACATGCAACGCGTGGTGAAGTTTCCCAACGAAGCCTGATCCGGTCTCATCAAAATGCGCGACATCTGTCGTAGCACTTGATGCGGCGGCCTCGAAATTATCCCCGGTGGACATTGTTTTCTCCCCCCCAAATCCCCAATGCGAAGGTGGCATCCACCCTCAATACGTCTGTTTCAGTCGGGCGCGTAATATCCGCCCGACTGACGTTATATTTTTACCGCGGCTATATCAGCCCCAGCAAAGCTTCTTGCCTTCAGCGACACTGATGCTTTCGACGCCGTCAACCGGCTTGTCGGTCACAAGTGCCACGCCAGTGTCAAAGAAATCCTTGCCTTCGCTGGCCTGTGGCTTTGTGCCGTCCTTGGCGAAAGCTGCGATTGCTTCGATCCCTTTGGATGCCATCAGCAGCGGGTATTGCTGCGACGTGGCACCGATCACGCCGTCCTCGATGTTTTGAACACCCGGGCAACCGCCATCGACCGATACGATCAACACGTCATTCTCGCGACCAATATCCTTAAGCGCCTCATAGGCACCGGCAGCGGCAGGTTCGTTGATGGTATAGACAACATTGATCCCCTGATCCTTGGCCAGAAGGTTTTCCATGGCTTTGCGGCCGCCTTCTTCGTTACCGGCGGTCACATCATTGCCCACGATGCGCGCATCGTCTTCGTCGCCCCATTTGTTGGGATCGCCCAGATCAATGCCAAAACCTTGCAAGAAACCCTGATCGCGCAGAACACCAACTGTGGGTTGGCTTACCGCCAGATCAAGCATCCCAATTTTCGCATTCGCTGCGTCATCACCCAAGGCAGCGGCAGCCCATTGGCCGATCAGTTCACCAGCAAGAAAGTTATCCGTGGCAAATGTCATGTCGGCGGCATCAATCGGGTCAAGTGGCGTATCCAGCGCGATGACCAACAGACCTGCATCGCGGGCTTGCTGTACTGCGGGCACGATTGAGGACGTATCGGATGGCGTCAGCAGAATGCCTTTGGCGCCACTGGCGATGCATGTCTCGATTGCGGCGACTTGTGTTTCGTGGTCCCCGTCGATCTTGCCAGCATAGGAGTTAAGCTCCATGCCCAACTCAGCGGCCTTGGCCTCTGCGCCTTCGCGCATTTTAACGAAGAACGGGTTTGTGTCCGTCTTGGTGATCAGACATGCCGAAACGGCGTGGCTGCCGGCAGATGCGGTGCTTGCCAGTGCGATCAGACCCAATGCGGTCCCTGCGATAAGTTTGTTCATGCTATTCCTCCCAGAATTTCAAACAGCGCGGCGAATCAACCGCGACGACAGGATTAAAATTCAACTAAACTGCGCGCCTGTCAATTAATAAATAAACTTGACTTATTAATTATATCGCTGCAGTTTTACAAAGGGATTTGGATAAGTTGAGCGCGCAGCATGAATGATTACACCGCGGTACGTCCTTTGGGCCACGGCGCAAACCAAAAAGGGCTGCGCAACCATAACGAGCGGCTGGTCCTGTCGCAGCTTCAGCGTCATGGCGCGATGCCCGGCAGTGATCTGGCCCGCCTAACCGGCCTGTCCGCCCAAACCGTGTCTGTTATTTTGCGAAAGCTGAAAAACGATGGCCTGACGCAACAGGGCAAACCCGTGCGCGGCAAAGTCGGTAAACCGTCTGTCCCGATTACACTTAATCCGATGGGCGCTTTGTCCATCGGGTGTAAACTGGGCCGTCGAAGCTGCGATCTGATTGTGATGGATATGTGCGGTGCTACCTTGTTCAAGCGCAGCCTGACCTATGAGATCGCCCTCCCCCAGACGATTTTTGAGTTCTTGGCGACAAGCTATGCCGACGCGCTTGTCGAAATTGGCCCTAAAGCAGCGGCGCAACTGTGCGGTTTTGGCATCGCGGCCCCCTTCGAGATTTGGAAATGGGGCGCGTCGAATGGCAATACACCCGAGGATTTTCTGTCCTGGAAGGATTTGACCTTTCACGAGGAGATTGCCCGTTTTACGGACCTTCCGGTGTTCATGTTGAACGACGCCACCAGCGCCTGCTGGGCCGAACATGTCTATGGCCGGGGCCGTGAATTCCACGACTACGCCTATTTTTTCGTCTCGACTTTTATCGGCGGCGGCATCGTCCTTAATCAGTCTGTTTACGAGGGCAACAGAGGCAACGCTGGCGCGTTTGGCCCGTTGCGCGTCGGCGACCGTGCTGGGCGCACCAAGCAGTTGCTGGATGTGGCATCGGTCCATGTTCTTGAAAGCGCCCTGTCGAAAGCCGGACATGACCCCCGTGATCTTTGGAAACAACCGCAAGATTGGTCGGCCTATCCGGCAGAGGTTGAGGATTGGATTGACGGATCGGCCCATGCCATTGCGCAGGCGTGTATGTCGGTGTGCGCGGTCATCGACTTTGAGGCCGTGGTGATTGACGGCGCGCTGCCCCCTGATGTGCGCCACCGCTTGGTCGCCGCCGTCACCGCCAAGCTACCCGCAGAAGACAGTCGCGGCTTGCTTTTACCCGCCATCGAAGAGGGCGTCATTGGCGGCGAAGCACGCGCGCTTGGGGCAGCCTGCGGCCCGATTTTCAGCCAGTATTTCTTTACCACGCAGTTTGCCTCACTCGAGCAGGCACCAGCAGAGCGGGATCGCGGATGAAACGGTCGACCATCAACACACTTGTGGCCCAAGCGGGCGATATGATCGCGCGACACGGCTTTTTGCTGCCTCCCTTTGCCGATTGGTCGCCTGCTGATTTTACCGCCCACAGGCACAGTGCGGCACATCTGATCGACGCCCGCTGCGGCTGGGATGTGACCGATTACGGTGCGGGGCGGTTTGATGAAATGGGCCTTGTTCTATTTACACTGCGCAACGGTGTGCTGGCTGACCTGAATGCGGGGCGCGGCATGTGCTATGCCGAAAAACTGCTGATATCGCGTCAGGATCAACTGTCGCCCATGCACACCCACAAGATCAAAGCCGAAGACATCATCAACCGCGGCGGTGGCACGCTGGTGGTCGAGCTGTTTGGCTCAGATGCCGCAGGTCGACTTGACCCCAATGCCGGTGGTCAGGTGATGTGCGACGGTCAATGGGTGACCTTCAATGCTGGCGACAAACTGCGCCTTGCACCCGGGCAAAGCGTCACCTTGCGCCCCGGCGACTGGCACGCCTTTTGGGGCGAAGGCGCGGATGTGCTGATCGGCGAGGTCAGCACCGTCAACGATGACGAGACGGATAATATCTTTCACGAACCGATTGCGCGCTTTTCCCAGATTGTTGAGGACGCAGCCCCCGCGCGGTTGCTGGTCAGCGACTATGACAATCATTTCAACGCTGATTAAGCGCAGCTAAAGGGCACCATATTTCACCTGCAAACTTTTGCTAAAACGTTGAATATTTTGCCCCCTTAATGCAGTAAGTAACCATATGGTGCCGGCGAAACGGATGGCGCAGTAACTGCAGGAAATACCTACGTGACATATCAGATCGGCATTGGCCCCAATAATAGAAAATCGGTGTATTTTGATGCCACTGTCGCGGATGGTGTGGCGTGTTTTTCAGTCTACAATCACATGTTCATTCCGGTGCATTTTGGTGAGCCTGAGGCCGAATATGACAGCCTGATGAATGGCGTTGCAATGTGGGATGTGGCAGCACAGCGGCAGGTCGAAATCGCAGGGCCGGATGCGGCGAAGCTGGTGCAATACCTCACAACGCGGGACATCACGAAAACCAAGGTCGGCCAGGGCCGCTATGTCCCGATTTGCGATCACGCGGGCAATCTCATCAATGATCCGGTGCTGCTGATGCTGGCCCCCGACCGGTTTTGGCTGTCAATCGCTGACAGTGATATCGCCCTGTGGGCCAGCGCCATCGCGGCGGAATGCGGCATGAATGTTCAGGTCTTCGAGCCGGACGTATCGCCGCTGGCCATTCAAGGACCCAAGGCCGAAGCTGTGGTTGCCGATCTGTTTGGCGATTGGGTGAAGGAACTGAAATACTTCGGGTTCAAGCAAACCCAATTGCAGGGCATTCCCTTGGTTCTGGCACGGTCGGGCTGGTCCAAGCAGGGCGGGTTTGAGCTTTACCTCCAAGATGGTGCGCGCGGGTGTGACTTGTGGAACATCGTCAAAACGGCAGGCGCGCCCTATGGCATCCGCCCCGGTGCCCCCAATGACCTTGAGCGGATCGAGAGCGGGTTGGTTTCCTATGGCGCAGATGGCCGCTTGCAAACAAACCCCTGCAACCCGTTTGAGATTTCATTGGGCAAGCTCGTTGATTTTGATACCGAGGCGGACTTTGTCGGCAAAGCAGCCCTGCGAAAGATCAAAGACGAGGGGCCGAAACGAATGCGCGTGGGCTTTTTCCTGTCCGGTATGCCAGTAGAAAACTGCGCACATCAGCTGGACATTAAAACCAGCGACGGGCGTATTGTCGGCCTGCTCAGCGATTTTATCTACTCCCCCCGTTTTGCCAGCAACATCGGTGTCGGAATGATCTCGACCGCCCGCGATTATGACCCGAATGATTTGATGATCGTGCAAGATGGCACATCCCGTCAGGTCACGGTTACAGACTTGCCATTCATGAAAGAAAATGCGCCCTAAAAGCGGGTCCCGCTCTACCACCGCAAGCGAAAACCCAAGGCTGCCTGCACTGCGCGCAGCCCCTTTTCACTGCATGGCTTGCCGGATCGCAAGTTGCCAACACCCCCACATTTGAATTAGAACATATAGTGAACATATGGAATCATCTGTGTCGTGCAAACCTACAAATATACGCAAACTCAGCAACGGGCCCAGTTCGGGGCCTGCGCCGACGCAATGGCACACGCTGTCGGAGATTTTCCCGACAGCGGCCACCGATACAGCAGGTTTGGGTTTTTTACTGTCCAAACTTCCCGCCAGCAGCGCCCCTGTTTTCTGGGTCCAAGACCGGCTGTCACGACAAGAGACAGGTCACCCCTACCTGCCGGGTTTACCGAACCGGCCCATCATCCGTATCGATGTGAACCGTCCTGTCGATGTGCTGTGGGCGATGGAAGAAGGCCTCAGATGCACGTCCCTTGCCGCGGTGGTCGGCGAAATATGGGGCGATCCCAAGGCGCTGGATTTCACCGCCACCAAACGGCTGGTGATACGGGCGGAACGCAATGGGATACCCTGCTGGCTGGTCCGGCGCGCGGCATCACCCGACCTCAGCGCCGCACGAAACCGGTGGCGTGTGACGTCGCTGCCGTCCCTGCCCCATCCGCACGACCCCAAAGCCCCCGGCGACCCGCGCTGGCAGGTCGAATTGTTCCGCGCGCGCCATACCCAGCCCGGCACATGGATCGCGACCCATGACCGGACGGCGGATCGTGTCGATATATCTTCCCCATTTCGCGATGGACCGATGGCAAAGAACGATGGAGAGGCTAAGCGCCGCGCCACCCGATGACGTGGCCGTTGTTCTGGCCTGCGAAGGGCAGCACGGTCCGGTCATCCATGCAGCCAATCGTCCGGCGCGCCTTGTCGGGGTCCACCTTGGTGCCCGCGTCGTGGATGTCAAAGCTGCCTGCCCCGACCTGCGCGTTGAATACGCCGATCTCGCCGGGGACGAGATTGCCCTGAACCGCCTCATGCTATGGGCGCGGCGCTGGTGCCCTTGGACAGTCGTGGACGGTGCGGACGGGTTGATACTGGATACAACCGGTGCCGACCACTTGATGGGCGGCGAGGCGGCCATGTTAATCGAGATGGAACAGCGCCTGTCGTTTCTGGGCCTCACCTCTCGGGTGGCTGTTGCGCCGACATGGGGGGCAGCATGGGCGCTGGCGCGATACGGGCAGATCAGAGCGATTTGCCCAGCCGAAAGATTAGCGGCCCAACTTGCGCCCCTGCCTGTTTCCGCACTGCGCCTGAACGAGGCCACCCTGATCTTGCTGCGCCGTCTCGGCCTCAAGACCATTGGCACCCTCGCCGATGTACCGCGCCTGTCCCTGACCCGCCGTTTTGCCCGCGAGGCCCTGCACGCGAACCCGCTGCTCAGGCTTGATCAGGCCATGGGGCATCTGGCCGAACCCGTCGCAAGCAAAGAAACCCGGCCAAGGATCAAGGCGCAAACACCACTGCCCGAACCGATCCAAGATCCAACGGCCTACCTGCCCGACCTTTGTGGGGAACTTTGCAATCAATTGATCCATCACGGTTTGGGCTGCCGCCGTCTATCCCTAAGCGTCTACCGCACCGACGGTGAGGTCAGCACGATCGCGGCGGCCATTGCAGCGCCCAGTCGTGATCCCGCCCACCTCGCCCGTCTTTTCGATGTCAAGCTGGAGCGGATCAAGCCAGGGTTCGGGTTCGACCTGATCACGCTGGAAGCAGAAACGGTTGAACCCGTCGCCATTGTACAGAACCGGCTGGGTGGCGGATCGGACGAGGAACTGCAGCTTGCGCAACTGATTGACCGTCTGATGGCCCGGTTTGGGGATCGGTCGGTCAAGCATCCTGTGCTTCACGCCAGTCACCTGCCCGAGCGCGCAGAAAGGATGGCCCCCGCGCTAAACACGGCGCAGGATATGACCCTAACCTTGCCCCGCGAACGCCCTATCCGGCTGCTGTCCTCACCAGAAGAGGTGCGCGTCGTCTATGCCGTTCCCGAAGGTCCCCCCGCCCAATTCATCTGGCGGCGACAGACCCACAAGGTCGCCCGCTATGTCGGCCCCGAACGCATTGCACCGGAATGGTGGAAGGACCGTCCCGGAACACGGCTGCGCGATTATTTCAAGATTGAGGATCAGCTTGGCAAACGTCTTTGGCTGTACCGAGAGGGGCTGCATGAGGACGGGCGCGGCGGCGACCCACGGTGGTTCATCCACGGGATGTTCGCATAATGCCCGAGATGGACAATCAGCGCCCACGGCGCACCCTTGATACAGACGGGTTCACCCCCAACCCCCGCGCCGCCTTTGTCGAGCTTGGCGTTAGCACCTGTTTTTCGTTCCTGCGCGGGGCATCGGATGCCGTAGATCTATGCGCAACCGCTTGGGCGCAAGGGCATGATGCGCTTGGCGTGGCCGATCTGAACACAATGGCAGGCGTTGTGCGCATTCATGCCGAAGCGCGAAAAGCCTGCCTGCGGCCCATCATCGGCGCACGCCTGAAGCTTGTGACCGGCGAGGAGTTTTTGGCCTATCCACGGGACCGTGACGCTTATGGGCAGCTTTGCGAAGTGTTATCGCGTGGCAAGATGCACGACAAAAACGGCGATTGGCAAGCAAAGGGAGCCTGCGATATCAGCCTCAAGGATTTGGCGGCCAACGCGGATGGTGTACAACTAATCATTCTACCGGATGAGAACCTTGGCCAGTTTGCCGCCAGACTGCCCGCCCTAACCCGCGCCCTGTCCACCCTGCGCCATGTGGCAGCAAGCTATCTGTACCGCGGCGATGACCGGGCACGGATCAACCGGTTGGATCATCTGGCAAAAGAGCATGGTCTATCGATCTTGGCCACAAATGACGTGCATTATCATGCGCCGGACCGTCGTCCTTTGCAGGACGTGATGACCTGCATCCTGAACAAAAAAACCATCACCAAGGCCGGCTTTCTCTTGGCGGCAAACGCGGAACGTCATCTGAAATCACCCGCGCAGATGGTCGATCTTTTTGCCGAATGGCCCCATGCGATCCGCGCCACCCGCGCGGTTGCAGATGCCTGCACCTTCGACCTGCGCCAGCTGTCCTATGAATATCCGCAAGAAACAATTCCAGCGGGCCGCACCCCGCAAGAGTATCTGACAGAGCTGACTTGGAAGGGGGCCGCAGAACGCTATCCGGGCGGCACCCCCGACAAGGTGCGCGCCGGGCTGCAAAAGGAACTGGCCCTGATCGGCAAGCTCGACATCGCGCAGTATTTCCTAACGATATACGACATCATCCAATTTGCCCGACACGAGGTCAGCCCCCCCATTCTGTGTCAGGGGCGTGGCTCTGCCGCCAATTCAGCCGTGTGCTATGTGCTGGGTATCACTGCGGTCGATCCCGACAAGAACGACCTGCTGTTCGAACGCTTCATCAGCGAGGAACGGATTGAGCCCCCCGATATCGACGTCGATTTCGAACACGAGCGGCGCGAGGAAGTGATCCAGCACATCTACAACAAATACGGGCGTGACCGGGCCGGTCTTTGCGCCACTGTCATCCATTACCGCCCCCGCATGGCCCTGCGCGAAGTGGGCAAGGTGATGGGCCTGTCCGAGGACATCACCTCGGCCTTGGCCAAGACGATCTGGGGCAGCATGGGCCGAGAAGTCGGCGAAAAAGAAGCCGCAGAGGCCGGGCTGGACCTGCGCGACCCGCTTATTGCGCGCACGATCAAGCTGGCCGATATGATGATCGGTATGCCGCGCCACTTGGGGCAGCATGTCGGTGGTTTCATCCTGACAGAAACCCCGCTGACCCGCACCGTCCCCATCGGCAACGGTGCGATGAAGGACCGCAGTTTTATTGAGTGGGACAAAGACGACATCGACGAGCTGCGCATTCTCAAGGTGGATGTGCTGGCGTTGGGGATGCTGACCTGCATCCGCAAGGCGTTCGACCTGATCGCAGCGCACCATGGCAAACGGTTCGATTTGGCGACGGTCCCAAAGGAAGACCCAAAGGTCTATGACATGCTGTGCAAGGGCGACAGCGTCGGCACATTTCAGGTCGAAAGCCGGGCGCAAATGAACATGTTACCCCGCCTGAAACCGCGCCAGTTTTATGATCTGGTGGTGCAGGTCGCCATTGTCAGACCCGGCCCCATTCAGGGCAACATGGTGCACCCCTATCTGCGACGGCGCAGCGGCAAAGAAGCGGTCGAATACCCATCCCCCGGCCCTGACCACGACCCGGATGAGTTGCAAAATATTCTGGGCCGGACGTTGGGCGTTCCAATTTTTCAGGAACAGGCGATGAAGATCGCTATGGTCGCGGCCGAGTTTTCCCCCAAGGAAGCAAATGAACTGCGCAAGGCAATGGCGACGTTCCGGTCTCGTGGCACAATCGGCGCGTTGGAAGACAAAATGGTCGAACGCATGATCGGGCGCGGATATGATCCTGAGTTTGCCAACCGGTGTTTCAACCAGATCAAAGGGTTCGGGGATTATGGCTTCCCCGAAAGCCATGCGGCAAGCTTTGCCCTGCTGGTCTACATATCCAGCTGGATCAAGTGCCACTATCCGGATGTGTTCTGCGCCGCCCTGCTGAACGCGCAACCGATGGGGTTTTATGCCCCTGCGCAAATCGTACGCGACGCCCGCGAACATAATGTCGAGGTCCGTGCGCCCGACGTGAATTTCAGCGACTGGGACACGACGCTTGAACCCGTGGGGCCGTTAAGGTTTGCCGTACGTCTAGGCCTGCGGCAGATTGATGGCCTGTCACAGGGGATGGCGGAACGTTTGGTAAAAGCACGCGGGGCACCCTTTCGCGACCTCAAGGAAATTAAAACACTTGCGCGGCTGGACGCGGGCACGATCCGCAAGTTTGCCGCCGCAGATGCGTTCCGGTCGATGGGCCTTGACCGCAGGCAGGCGCTTTGGGACGCGCGTGCCTTGCGCGACGCACCTGACCTGCCCCTGTTCCAAGACGCCCAAGACGAAGGGGCCGAGACAGCATTCGCCTTGCCGCAGATGCCCACCTGCGAACATGTCGTTGCGGATTACCAGACACTGCGATTGTCCCTCAAAACGCACCCGATGGCCTTTTTCCGGCGCAGCATGGCACGACAAGGCTATGTTCCCGCCGCCAACCTGACACAGATGCGCAACGGGCAGCCTGTCTCGCTCGCCGGTATTGTGCTGATCCGCCAGCGCCCCGGCAGCGCCAAGGGGGTGTGTTTCATCACGCTTGAGGATGAAACAGGTGTTGCCAACCTTGTCGTTTGGCCCAAGGTGATGGCGTTATTTCGCAAGGTCATCATGCAATCCCGCCTGATGCATATCTCCGGAATGGTGCAGCGTAGCGATGACGTGATCCATGTCGTGGCGCATAAGCTGGCAGATCGCAGCGATGCGCTTGATCGGCTTTCAAACGACGTTATGGACGTCCCCCTCGCGCGCGCAGACGAAGTTCGCAAGCCGCTCCCAAACGCTGCGCCGTCTCACCCTCGCAACGCGCGGATCATCCCGAAATCGCGTGATTTCCACTGACATCTCTGCTGGACCAGAATAAGTGGACGAACAAAGTGACAAAGTCGCTGATAAGCGTACCGTCGAGGGGCTTGGCGACATACTGATTACTGTAAGGGGGGGGTAAACGAACCCCTCAGACGCTGACATATATCAACAATCTGAGGGTTCGATGAATTTGGTTGCGGGAGGGGGAGTTGGACTTTGGCGAACTTTCTTTAATGTCGGCGGCTAAGTATTACGCGGGAACAAGGTCGGCGCTATCGTCGCCATCATCTTTGGCCCGCGCCTTCGCGGCTTCGCGCTCGGCTTCTTCCTTTTGGATTTGTAAATCATCTTCAACGCGCTCGAAGATACCCTCAGGCATAGTCGCGTGTTTCGCGATACGGCGGCGATTGCCGGCAGTCGCCAGCATACAGATTTCGTAGTAGAAATCTCCAACGGCTTCGGGGTCGTTTTCGGTCAGGAATGCAACCCATTCTTCGATCGTATCGGCAATCGCCTTGCGCGCGGCTTGCTGCGTGGCTTCATCCTTTTTGGACATGTTCGCGGCAACATTCGCGACCTTAAACATCGCGGCTTGCATTGCTGCGCTCATCGGCACTTCGTTGCGTTTTTTACGTGTGGCTTTGACGGGTTTGCGTGGCATACGTTTACTCATTTTAGGGTCCTTTGGTTTATTGGATCTACCGGGACGGAATGTCCGGCTGCGTAAAAATTAAATGGGAAAGCATGTCATCCTGTAGTGACTTTTTCGGGAAGAAAAATTTGATCAATCTGCTAAATCATTGTTGTTGCGTGATTTCTTTTTTTCGGGTCTTTCATGTGAAAGAATTCCTGCAGCGACTGTTTTTCTGAGGCGCATAGCCAAGTCTGAAAACGTGCCAACTTTTCCAGATATCTCGCCTCCCAAGGCTCCACCGATATTGACCAACAAAGCTTTCACCTCTTCAATCACCTTATTGGCCGCGCGGAAGTCATCTGTGACACGCTCGAACGCCTCTTTCCGCGCCTTTTTGAACATCGCAGCCCATCCACCTCGGAAGGCCTTCGCAACGCGGGAGGCACCTTTGGGCGAACGTAGTGCAAGTCGTTGCGCCCGCAAGAACACTTCGTCCTTCTCGCGCCCTTTCACAGGGGTGATCGTGGCCCCCGCCTCCGTTGCGGTGGGATCCACCACACCTTGCGCAATCGCATCGGTGATCTCGATAATAGCGTCGGCCTCTGTAGATTTTTCTTCGATGGCGACTGAGCGGGTATCAAGATCGCGTTCACGCTTTGCGAGTTCACGATCCTTCTTGCGCCGCCAGTCCCGCGTTTTGGTATGCATTCGTTTTGGCGGCGGCGTGTCGCCCTTAGCGACAGCTTGACGAAAGGCCTCTTTGCGCTTTTCACCACGATCAAGCCCGATCTCAGCAAACCATTCGCCAACGCTATCTTGGGCGTGCTCGTATTTTTTGATCACATCGAACTTCGATGGCTGCAACATCAGCCGCGTCGCAATGACCTTTTTCTCGCCGGTCTTTTTATCCGTACGCGTCATCTCGACAAGTGCACGCGGCATAACCACAGCGTGGATGTGATAAGCATCTTCATCGAGGTCTGCACGGGCGTGAATAACGTCATTGCCAAACTGCTTCTTCAGCCACGCGATGGACAGGCGCTGAAAATCCGCGATCCTTTGGTTCTTGCCGACGCCTTCATCAAGAACTGCTGCGGGATCCGCATCGAACCATTCCTTGTTGGCCGTCAAAATCACTTCTCGCATCGGCCCGTGCCGTGTTGGACGCCAGGGATTGTGAGGCCCTTCTGCCAAGCGCTGTTGGATATCTTTTTTGCGGTTCCGCTTTTCCAGCGCCTCCAACTCAGCCGCGAAGTTCTGCGCTTTAATCTCGGAAATCTCAGCCAAGGCCTCAGCGGCCCAATCCTCAGATCCAATCAGGCGACGGTTGGGCGCTGGTGGATACTTGAGGACATGACCAAGGTCGCCCCCAACCCGCTTGCGATGTTTTTCATAACCGGCAAGGTTTTCCGGGCCGATGCCCTCAAGGCGCAGAACAACAGGGTAACGTGTGTCGAAATGTGAACCATCCATTTTTTATCTCCTTGGTGGTGGAGACGAAAAAATGGATACGCAAATTCTGAGACCATAATTTTAATGGTCGAAAGTTTCCGGTGAAAGAATTTGCTCAAGAGATGGTGCGCTAGTGGACTATCAATCGGTAGGTCGTTTGGGCGGGAAGCCGACCTTCGCTGCAGATGCGAGGCCTCAGGGGCGGTCCGGTGAAAGCAGCCATTCAATGAAAAGGTCTTCGCATCCGAAAGTCCGACGATAGGGTTCGTCACGTTTTCCAGTACGGATGTCGGGTCGGATTGAATGATTTGAAAGCGCGTCGAGAGGGGACGGAACAGGCAGTAAATTCGTTGATAAAAACCGACTGGTTTTGGCTTCCTTATTCAAGCTGTGGACCTCGATTATTGTCGCCAACGGGAGTTTCCCGATGATACCTGAGGCAGACGACATCGAACATTAAAGGAAGCCTCCCTCAAGATGAAAGGTTAATTGGGATGGCGCGACTTTAAGTTATGCTTCGCTTTTGACCGTTCCGAGCCAAAAAAGTATGCGTAGACGCAGAATGCGGTGAAGAGTAAAATGTCTGTTCCGTCAATGATGGCCTCTCGCGGGGCTACACGTTCGATTTCGAAAGACGCCACCTCGCTTCCCAAAACTGACATCCCCCCCTTGCCGCTAAGCAGAATTCGGTCAGCCACGGCAATCAGAATAACCTTAGACATGCCGAGAGAGCAGGCGAACTGAACAGTCCAGACAAACATTGCTCCAGCCATAAGCGCGGCGGTCGTTATGCAGTTAAATAATATCCACATTGGAGAGAGACCAATGAGAAACGATGCGAAGGCCAGTATGCCACCGGTTGTCGATGCCACAATGCCGATCATTATTAGGTTAGGGCGCTCATTAGGTATCTCTTCTACTTCAGCTCTTCTAGCTCCGATGTTGCGCACTGTCATTTGGAGGTTTCTCTGATGCGCGCGTCTATCGAACTCGCTATTCTCCGCAATAGCATCGCAATATACTTGCGCTGGGACTTTGAGCGCCACTACCCGCTCAGAGTTGGCCATAACTGACGCTGTCCGAAATTGGTCCGCTTTTTGAGCTGCAATCTCTCCTACAGACTGCGGCGCGTCATATGAATGCCTCTCATGCGTCGTGCCATCCTGGTTATTTTTCAATATTGCGATATTTCCAGTTAGAACGAAGTAAACATCTCGGTCGTCTGCGCCCTCACGGATCAACATATCGCCCTTTGAGAACTCTATTGATTCCCCGGCGGCGTCTAAGAACTTTTCGACGGTCTCGGGTAGGCCGCTTAAGATTTCCGATTGAAGCAATATCTCTCGAATTCTATCTTGATCGAGAGGACTGGTAGCGGTTTCAGTTCGCTTGGATTCACTAGTTGGTTTGCTCATCGCCATCCTAACCACGTCTCAACAATATCCGGTTCAACTAATGACAAACGCAGCGCAGAAGGGGCGCTTAAGTCGTTGCCTTTGAAGGGGACAAAACCGTAAGTTCGAAGCATGTAAGTGAGCATGGCTTGTCTGACGCGCAACTCCAACTTCCCGTTTGCCATTCCGTGTTCATATTCGACCGCTTGTCGGGTCATTTCTTCCGCGTTCGGATCAGCTTCCATCTGTAGGACAACATAGCGTTCCCAATCCTCATCTATTGGGGCTTCAGCATGTTTGCTGCATCGTGTCGCCGATTTGAAGCGTGACATCACAAAGTCCGAAAATCGTTCCTTTGACACGTCATATGCTCGCACATGCCAACGGCTTCGGTCGCTGGCCAATGCATGCGGAAGCAACGTGCGAGGTTCGACGGGGGAGCCTGTCATTGACGTATATACTGCCACCATAGGTGATCTGTTTTGGATCGCCCATAGAGTTGTTCTTAATACGTCGGGGTCAACTGTTCGCGTCGGTAGCTCAGTGATTTCGTGAGCTGGCATGTTTGATGGCCACGATCCTTTCAAAGTTCTGTATCCGAGGGCGTGCATCTCAAGTTGTCGGAAATATCCGTCCGACTTCGGAGATGCGATGATCGGTTGAAAATCTTTGGCTGGGGTGTAGGCCTTTTTCCGAGGGTCATAATGCATGGCCTCTGGGCACAGCGAGACATAGGTGGACAGGTCCTTTGTCGCTTGAGGGGCGGAGATACCAAACTGCTCCTGAAGCTTTCGCCTTCCAATCTCGCCCTCCCACAGGAGGTGAAATTCTATGAACGCCAAGCGCCTGCGTTGGATCATTTTTATGTCTGATAGTTTCATAACGCCCCCTTTTGCTATTCATTAGTAGCACCTCCCTTAAAATCATGATAGTCATAGTTTTTATTATCACCTTTGATTCGAAGAGTATTTAACGCAGATTGGAGAAAACAGATGGCTTGGAATGCAGAACGAGCGAGTAAACGTATCAAGTCTCTGATGTCCTCGGTCCCAAAACCGACGGTACAGAACTTTGACGTGTTTCTTGAGAAACGCCGGAAAGCTCACAAGTGGGTAGATGTAGCCTCCGAGAGCACGTCCATTTTTCGGGTTCGTCGTGGGCAGGCCATAATTGTTGATGCAATCCACATATACTTCTCGATCCAAAACCTCGACGAGCACCGGATTGAAAGTGGCGTTGAGACTGAGCGAGGGCATGCACGGATGCTTGAGTTCCTTCATATGCACTACAGCGCCTGCGACAGAATTTCGGAATTTGGAGCGGTTCAGCGCGTCGATTTTCATGGTGGACGGATGCACGCAATTGTGCCTGCACTGACCGATGCAGGGATCACGAGTATTGAAGTCGCTCAGGCGTTTCGGTTTATCGATCTGTATCGAGAGGTCGCAGCACGAGCAGCAGAAGACCTAGCGGAGGAGGGTTTACAAGCGAAGTTCAGAATTGGTGTCGATGCGGGAAAGTGCGTCGCCATTGATGACGGATCGGCGGACGATTCCGAGCCGGTATTTCTCGGTAGCGCTGCAAATCAAGCAGCGAAGTTGGCAGAGGGAGACGAGAGTGGCGTGCATGTTTCCCAACGTGTTCGCGACATACTCAATCTCGGTCAGGCCCAGAACAGTGCTGATGGGCTTTCGCATATTTCAGATATGAAGGTGTCTGAGGTGGCGAACAATCGCGGTTACTTCTCTGAGGCAAATATTCAAAATGGACGGTCGATGCCTACGGCAGATCAAGTCATGGAGGCGTGGGCGGACGAACGCACCTCTCAAACGGCTCTCGGTAAAACAACAAATGTATCCTTCTCTTTTTATCATGCGCCCCCGCCACTTAGGGAGATCAAATACTCCGACCTCATGCCTTCCAAATCAATTCGGATGGATTTGGTGTCGCTGTTTGCGGACATCGATGGGTATACCGCGTTCGTAGAGAGCGCGATTAGCACAGGCAAAGTGCCTGAGGCTGTCCGTGCGCTCTACGTAATACGAGGCGAGTTGCAGAATGTTCTGGAAAGCGATTTCGGAGGACGCAAGGTCCGCTTTATTGGGGACTGCATCCACGGAGTTACGGCTTCTGGAGATCACTTGAAGACAAACCGGGGTGAGAGCGTCAGGAAGGGGCTCCAATTGGCAGGAGGCTTAGAATCTTCTTTCCGCCTCTGTAAAGAAGCACTTGAGGGCACTGAACATCTGGGGCTAGCGATCGGGATGGAACTTGGACCGACGCCTATAACTCGTTTAGGCATTCGAGGTGATCGGTCCGTTCGTGTGGCCGCTAGTTCGGCGACGTCAATGTCAGAGCAAATGCAGCGTGGTATTGAGAGCGGCGTAGCGGTTGGACCAGTTGCAGTTAGAGTGGCAGGTCCTGCAATTCACGACCTGATTGATGCGCACGGTATCGGTTCGAACCGAACCTACAATGAGGTTGTCATGGCGTTCGGGCAGGAGGAAGAAGGTCGACATGAACCTGCATATCTAAACACTCCGACGATAAAGCGATCTACTCAAGCCGAGGAGGACTATGCGCCTGAGCCTGTTACTATTCGACCAGCGGCGGGACGCGCACATTTTGGATGATTTTGGCCTGCCTCGTTTGTTGCTCAAAGCCCTTCCAAATTGGGTTGAAATACTTGGCCCCCGAGATGGCGGGGTCGAAATACTTGCGCGACCGCCATCTCCGGATGGTTCGGTTGTCCGAGATTGGTTTCTTGTTATTGGACCTTCAAAGCTAGGTGGAAGTTCTGTGAGAGAGTCAGCTCTTGGCGCTCAGCTTCCAAAATGTTGCCCAGAACGACATATCAATGAAGACGGGTCCTTTTGCACTCAGCTTGATAGCGTTGGAACGATTATTGATGTTGAGGCGGCCCATGCATGGTGGCGTTCTCTCAAGACATTTCTTGTGCATCAATTTAACGCCGAAACTACAGGGTTGTGGCCTGTTGGCGCTCAGTTCTCTCATGGCCTTGCAGCAGACGTGCAGTTGGACATGGAAAAGATCGCGCTTCCGCTCGGTTGGATTGATGAGCTCCTTGAAGGAATTTTCCGGCACCGAGGGTGGTTAGGGAACGAATTATTACCCTTCGCGAAAGGCCATAGGGGAAAGCCCAGTCACGTGGCAAATTCAAGAACAGCTTGTCCTCGTGGCTGTCGGAAGACCGCGTCAGGTTCCGTTCATTGCATGGATATAACTATGCAGGAGCCTCAAACTGGAAAGCCGACGCTTCGAACCGACTGTCCACATAGGGTAGAAATGGAGCAGCTAATCATGCTTGAGCACAAGCGTAGGCGGTTGGAAAAATTGATGATCATTGAGATCGTTCAACGAGGGGTAAAGTGCTGTGGTACGATGCAACACTGCCCACTTAGAAAGCAGTGCAGTAAAATAAGTGCTACGTGAGACCATAAGTCCAGTATTGGTCTTATCGTTCACATGTGACTCTCAGTCTGGACGTGTCGCGCTTTAGTGCCGTGAGCGCCCGCAGATACGGGCGGACTTCAGATCGGCGCTGCTACTCCCGCCGATTATTTCCTGTGGGCCGGAAACGACATGCGTCGGCTTCTTCGGAGCGCTAGTCATTTACTCACTAAGTAGCTCGCACTCCGGCCCTTCGGTTCTGCGTGCGAGCTACGCGTTCGCCAGGGGCAAGCCCCTGGACCCCGGGCCGCCTGCGGCGACCTTGGGAGACGTCCAACTCTCCCAAACCCGCACGGGGCTTTCAGCCCGAGAAAGGGAGGTTTCGCCCACCCCTTTCATCCCCACTCGCAGGGTCGTCGTTCGCCACTCCCCCTGCACCCCCTGGCAGCCTGTCCGTCTGGGACCAAAGAGGGGCCTTCCCCTCTCTGGACACTCCAAGGCAAGGACCACTCGCCGTCTGTCCCTGCACCCTCTCAGGCGCCTCCGACGGTTTTGGAATGCAGGGAATCACAGGTCAATAGGCGTCCCATTGCTGCCGTTGACTATGCAGGTTCGATGCTGCGGTGAGGCCCGCCGAACTTGCCATTCGCTGCAACCGCTAAATCAGAGAAATGGCTAATTCACAGTCTGCGGACATTTTCTGCCGTTCGCTGCAAGCGCAAAAATCTGAACACTGTCAGATTGACATCAACATTTGTGGCGGCAACCGGATCTTCGTAGCATGTGCGTTAGACTAGTCGCGTTGCCTGGAGCGCGTCACCTTTTTGCGATATACCAGACCGCGCGAATCCAAGGCGGCTTGATCATCTATCAAGGTTAGCTACGAACTCCTCAGATTTGGCACTGCAAGTTAGCTAACCTCAGGGACCACAATTCAAACCTGCAGTTGTATTCCGAAGTTTTCTAGTGCCTTATATCGAGAAATACGTATCGGACCGTGACTAAGTTGGGACAACCAAATGGCAAGCTATCAACGAATTGCATTGTTTATTTTTTTTGACGCTATCGAGCGGGACCTGGTTCGACACATCAGATCGATTTCCAGTCAAGTTGACGACCACCTTCTCACAGAGCAAGAGCGAGAAAAAACGATTTTGCGATCGGCTAATAGCACTGATGAACCGACGGAAAATGCGGATGATTTTGATCTTTTAAACTATCTAGACCTAGGCGATAAAATAGCAATTGTTCAGAGGTTTCGCAGTAAGTTAGATGATTCTTTGCGAAGCCACTTTTCCTCCAAGCGCCAGATTTTAGAAAAATGCGTGCCTATAAGGAACTCATTGATGCACGGTCGCCCGTTAACAGTAAATGAACATGCCGTTTCATTCGCTTTGGCTAACGACCTCGTAAAAAATAAAGCGTATTGGCCGAACCTTGAACGACAATTGACAGAATACAATAATGACCCAGATTCCGTGACGCGAAAATCTGTCTCTTATTTGGACGATGTGAGTGATGTTTCTATTTTTCATAACTTACCTCTTCCAGACTATGACGATACCGGCTTCGTTCCCCGCCCCAAGTTAGAGCAAGAGTTGCGTAAAAAAATCCTTGGGCGGCACCCAGTGGTGACCGTGCTTGGCGATGGTGGGAACGGGAAAACTGCGCTAGCGCTTCAATCACTTTATGGCCTAATAAATTCGGGAGACCATGAATTCGAAGCAATTGTTTGGGTCTCTGCAAAATCGTCTAAATTGACAGTTGGTGAAATTCAAAGAGTAGAGCAGGCAATTGTTAACTCACTTGGACTATTTGATAAGATCGGAGAAGTATTCGGAGATACTGGGAAAGATCCTCTATATATAGTGCGGCAGCTACTTGAAAATAATCGAATATTACTTGTCATTGATAACTTGGAAACAGTATTGGATAAAACGATCACAGATTTCGTTGCTGATATTCCTGGTGACAGCAAAATTGTATTTACCTCAAGGGTGCCAGTGACGGGTGGGCTGACTGTATCAGTAGGCACACTTTCAGAGGCAGAAAGCACAACATATTTGCGTGCATTAATTAAAGCATACGGTATCGAAGCGCTTTCAAAGGTGAACAATGATGAGATAAAATTCTTCGCACGGAAATTGGATTACAAGCCGCTCCTTTTGAAATGGTTTTGTCTTGGTGTATCCTCAGGGCTGACACCTACAAAAATTCTGGCCAATCCAGAGATAGCCCTGAGATACTGCTTGGAAAATGTCTTTGATGTTTTAGGTAAAAATGCTCGGCTGACACTTTCAATAATCATATCCTTACCACGCGCGGTCTCACTTGGTGTACTTCAATATGTATCAGATATTGAAGTAACAAAACTTGAGTCTGGTTTGGCTGAGCTGCTCAAGTTCACTATAGTGGATACTGAGAACTTCGATGGCCTAGAGGTGAACTATAAAATCAGGCCATTTGCGAGATCTTACGTAAGCCGAATCCTCAAAGAGACACCTGTAAATAAAAACGATATAATCTCTCGTTTTCGGGGGTTAAGTTCTGTTTATCAGACAGAGAAAGGCGCTGGAGGGAAATCATGGTACAATCCTCGGCACTATACGGTCAGGTCGATTTCAGAAGCGCTGGCGGTTCAACAACTCAGGAATGTTTTGCGTCTTTCGTCTGGCAATGACTTACAAGGTGCCCTTGAAGCTTTGGAGGCTATTAAAATCGCTCATTCCGACTATTTTGAGGTGTACCGTGTTGAGGCCTTCGTAAAGATCCGTCATAATGATCTTTCTGGCGCAAATGATTCATACGTGACTGCAATAGAACTTGCACCCGAAATCCCCCAAATCCACTACTTTTATGGCGGCTTCTTTCTACGCTCCTACAATGATTGTAAAAGTGCCATTGTTCATTTAAGTGAAGCGTGTCGAATTGATCCAGATTCAATTGAAGTGAAGCGTGAGCTAGCTCGTGCAAAAATGTTCGATTTTAATTTCTCTGGGGCTGAAGAACTACTCTCAGGGGAGCTGGATAAGCACTTTTCAAATTTGAAGTCGAAGTTGATATTTTCAGATTTGAGAACACAGAATTTTCAAAAGATGATATCTCATTTTGCTCAGAATGGAATTGAAGCTGATTTGATCAAACCCATGGAGCAGTTTTTGGGATTTTTGGAAACTATTGATTCAGCCATAGTCGACGAAACTATGTTACAGCACCTGCAGAAAGCTCATTTCGAAGTTTGTCGTTTGACAATCAACACAAAACTCGGGGAACCCTTGATAAAGAAGCTGAATGAATTGATTGAGACCGCAGCTGCGAAGGTTGTGAATGATACCGTCGATGGGCCAGATATTACGATCAGAGGCGTGAAGGGTTCACTTAAAGAGCAAGGTCGCAAACCAAACTTCGGGTTTCTTGTCGAGTCGTCTGGTCGAGAGACATTTGTTCCTAGGGCTGCTGTAAACGATTTAGTTTGGCAAGACCTATGTTTAGGTGGTATTGCCAAGTATGATATCCAGACGGACGACACCGGCCGTTCTAAAGCCGTCAACGTTACGATCAGCACTTTTGCACCACTAACAAGTTAGTGTAATGAATCTTTCTAATTCGAATTTATCTATCTGGTACGAGCGTAAGGCGCGCTGTCTTAGGAGCTAATTTCTGCATAGGTGAGCGACAGTCCAGTGATTATCAACCACCTCAAAACTGAATTTGGGGCGGTTTCAACAACTTTGATTTTCTGCTTCTCGGAAATAGACCGGGACGGCATTTGATAAAGAGGGCTCGAAGCCGCCTTCCGTATCGCAGCACAAACACCTGTTCCTTGACTGCTTGACTCTGACCTGTCGCCATCAACGTAACTCAACTTCGCACTTGCAGCGAATGCACACTTTCCGCCCATTGTGCTGATCGTAACGGTTTCAACGTGATACACCTAATCCAGAACTTCCAATAAAAATTTGACGAGAGGGCATCCCTCTCGTCGCTCTCCCGGTTTTCGCCTCCAGTTTTGCTGCGCGGTCTTTGTGACGCGCAGCAAAACTGGAGGCTTTTTAGGTTTCCAAAGCTGGTGTCGATTTTCAATCGCATCACAGGAGACCCCAGATGTATTATTCCCCCCAATCCTTCGTGCCGGTTTTTGACTGGCAAGACCTTATCGAGCGCGGCGATGTCGTGCTGTTTCGCTTTCCGGTCAACGACGACGCTGATGCCCCGGCAGAGCAGCCCAAACGCCGCCCCTGCCTGGTGCTCGACGTCTTCGACCTCAACGGCACCACATTTGTTGAACTCGCTTACGGCACCTCGGCCCCAACAGAGGCCAACCGCGGCTATGAAGTCAGGGTGAACCAGACGCCCTCGTGCCACGCCGCAGGGCTTGATCGTCCGTCGCGCTTCGTCTGCGCGCGTCGCGTCATCGTCAGCGTGAACCATCCTGGTTTCGACGGGGGTGATAATCGCGGGACACTCATCGGTCGGCTCGATCCACCGCTGATCGAGCGCATGAACGACGTGCGCGCGCGCATTCATGCAGAGGCAGATATCCACGCCGAGGCCCTGCGGGAGCAAAGAGAGGAAAAAGAGCGCTGGCAGCGCGAAGAGCACGGTTTCCTTTTGCGGAACCGCGCATCTCGCGAAGCCACCCCACTCAAACTTAAAGGAGGTCTTTCATGACCCAACTTCTTCCCATCACCTATGATAACATCGACGCCCTCGCAGCATCAGCCTTTGCCAAGTCACGTGACTGCCTCACGGCAATCCAGTTGGACATCTTGCACAACATCAAACCAAAGGAACGCGTCGGGTTTCAGCGTCTTGTCGATGCGATTGAGAACCGCAAAATCTTCACCCAAGAGATGGTGGACGAACTGGATGTGCAGATCGACGTTCTCTCCCGCCATATCGAAAGCGGCACGACAGTGCTCTCACACGTCGATTACGACGAATGCAATGTGTCAGCACCTGCCTGCTGGAATGAGGCGCGCCAGACGCAACAAGCACAGGACTGCGCGCGGGCGTTTTTCATCCTGCTGGATTTGCTTGAGACGTTGATGGCTGTGCACGACCTTATGCACGCCGAGACGGCCCTGTCAGAGCTGCGCCAAACGCTCTGACCTCCCGAGACACGCAGGTTTAGACACCCTGCGTCAGGGCGCGCCGATCCCCACCTTCTGCTGCTACAGATGTCGGCCGCCCGTAAACAAAAACGCCCGCACAGATCAACTCTGTGCGGGCGCAAACGACCAACCGTAAAAGGGCACCGTGTCTCGTCGTGTTGTTGGTTTTTGGTGTCCACAACCGAAAGAGAAGCAAATGACCCTCACAAATCTGATCGACCTGATTGCCGAAGTCGCCGCCAAGCGGGCCGCTCAGGAGAGCGGAACGAAGGAGGAAACACCGAACGCAGTAGCTTGGATGATAAGGAAAAATTTGTCCAGAATAAGACGCTTACGTCCCCGCTTTTCAAAAATTGGATTTGTATTTTTCGAGGCCGTGCGGCAGCTTCGTAACTCAAGGAGATCATAAATGACATTTACGCCCCGCGTTGCGATTTACGCCCGCTTTTCAACAGATATGCAGAACCCCAAGTCTGCCGAGGATCAGGAGCGCGAATGCCGCAAGCATGCTGATCGTGAGGGATGGTCAGTTGTCCAAGTGTTCCAGGACACAGCCCTCAGCGGAGCCACCAAGGGCCGTCCAGGTTATGAGGCACTGCTGGCGGCTGTGAGAGCCCGACAATTCGATATCGTCATGTTTGAACATCTCGACCGGTTGGGGCGGGATCTTGAGTTTCTGATGGCGTTCTACAAGGAAGCCCGCCACGCAGAGTGTGAGCTGCACCAGTTGCATCGTGGCAAACTGGGCATCTTCGACATCGGTATCTTAGGCACATTCGCCCAAATATTTCTCGAAGAACTCTCCTACAAGACCCGGCGCGGCTTGATTGGTAAAATCGAGGCAGGCAAAAGCGCGGGCGGCCTGTCCTATGGGTATTGCGTGCGCCGCACAGAAGCCGGCGACGTCAACAAGGGCGAGCAGGACATCAACCGCGATGAGGCACTGGTGGTGGAGCGGATATTCACGGAATACGCCGCAGGTAAATCGCCGATCCAGATTGCCACAGACCTCAATGCCGACGGGATTCCTGCCCCGCGCGGCAAGGGCAACAGTTCCGGTCACTGGCGTCAGACAACCATCAACGGCAACCGTGAACGCGGCACTGGGATCCTGAACAACGAGCTCTACATTGGACGGCGCGTGTGGAATCGGCTGCGCTACTCCAAACATCCTGAGACTGGCAAACGGGTCTCGCGGCTAAACCCACAGGAAGACTGGATCACGTTTGAGGTCCCGGAACTCCGGATTGTCGAACAATCTGTCTGGGAGTCCGCAAAGGCGCGCCAGACTACCCAAGAAAGCCTACGAACCAAACAAGCGGCAAGCGACCCCAACGGCCTATCCGTGGCTCAGGGAATGCGACGTCGCAAGTATCTGCTTTCCGGCCTGCTGTCTTGCGGGCAATGCGGCGGCAATCTTACCATCGCGGGGAGCGGCAAGGCGCGACGCTATTACTGCGCCAATGCCAAAGAAAAAGGCGCGGCCATCTGCACCGGAATGCCAGGTTTGAAAGAACAGGATGCGGCCATCTCAATCCTCTCAGGCCTCAAGACCGGGCTGATGCAAGACGAAGCCTATGCCGAGTTTCGGGCGAAGTTTCTGGCGCGTATGAAATCCGCCGAGAAGGAGCGTGAGGATATGCTACGCATTCACAACCAGAGCATCCGCAAGCTGGAGACAAGGCACGCAAACCTGATGAAAGCGGTCGAGGATGGCGATTTTTCTGCCCCGATTGTCGCACAACTTAACAAGGTAGACGCTGAGTTGATCGAAGCCCGCGCCAAACGAGCCGAACTAACGCCAGAGCCGATCACCTTGCCTACCGACCTGCCGGCTCTTTACCGAGCCTATGTCGAGGACATTGTGGCAACCCTGCAAGACGAAGAGGTATCTGGCCGCGCCAGCGAGGAACTGCACAGCTTGGTTGATACTGTGTCGGTTGATTGGGACGCTGACGAGAAGGTTCACCACCTCGAACTGCGCGGAAAACTATTGGAGATCATAAACGCAGCAAGGCCCGCCGGAGAGGCGGGCCTTGCTGAAAGCGAAAGTTCGCTAAAGTTGGTTGCGGGAGTAGGATTTGAACCTACGACCTTCAGGTTATGAGCCTGACGAGCTACCGGACTGCTCCATCCCGCAGGGGTGTGCTATCTCTGTTGAGCGCGGGCTGCAAGGCGGTTTTCGCGGATTTTTTCAAAATTGTTACATTAATTTCAAAAAGCCATTTTCAGACGGGTCTCCAACCGAACGGCCAAGGGCTGACGTTAATTATAGGCACGCGTTTTGAGACCGTCGTACAACCGATGCCGTTTAAAACCTAACCTTCGCCCGCCCCTGCGCCCTATTCCAGTTCGCTGATCTGATAGGCGGACCGGGCAAGCCATTCGGGCGAGATTTCAACGCCCCAACCGGGCGCGTCCGTCACGCAGGCCTGCCCATCCTTGATCGCATAGGGGTTTTCGACGAACAGATCATATTGCCACGGATAGTAGTCCGGCCCCTCGATCGAAAATTCCAGATATTTGCCCGCATTCGGGATCGCCCGCAGTAGATGCATGGTGAACAATGTGACCAGCGACCAGTTCGCGCAATGCGGCGTGACAGGCAGACCAGCGGCTGCTGCCATTTTTACCACCCTAAGCGTGCGGCTGATCCCGCCCAGATACAGGATGTCGGGCTGCACGATATCTACCGCGCGCATGTCGATCATCCGTTTCCATGTCGGCAGGTCGCAATCCTGCTCTCCGCCGGTCACGTCGATATCAAGGGCATCGGTGACCTGCTTGGTTTGCTCCAGCTCCCAATAGGGGCAAGGTTCCTCAAAATGCGAAAACCCGTTATCTTGCAGCATCTGCCCCACCTCAATCGCGCGGTCGGGGGAATAGCAGCTGTTGGCATCAATCAGCAGATCAACATCATCACCCAGTTCTCGGCGCATGGTTGGGATGATTTCTTCGGTGCGGCCCGGCCATTCGTCCTTGTTACGGCCGACCTCTGCTCCTGCACGCACCTTGAAGGCGTCAAACCCTTGGGTGTCGCGCAGATGCTTTAAACGCGCGGCCTCGTCCTTGGGGGTGATGTCACGCTTCATTGACGACGCATAGGCACGGATCAAACCCGGTGTGCCGCCCAGCAATTCGGCCACCGATTTACCCTGTTGTTTGCCACGCAGGTCCCAGATCGCCGTGTCCACCCCTGCCATCGCGCGGCGCAGATACGAGCCCGGGAATTTATGTTCACGCTCTGCCACGATATCGAGCAGATCATCCAGATCGGTGGTGTCTTGCCCCAGAACATGTGGTGCGACCTGCCGGTGCAAAACCTGACAGGTGATGTCCGAATGATAGGTCGACACCTGCCCCCAGCCTTGCGATCCGTCTTGGGCTGTGACCCGCACAAAGCCGACATCGGGGGTGGTGAATGTTTCAATCGATTTCAGCTGCATAGTATGCCCTTTTATCGCTGCGCGTCGGAAAGGATGATGTCCGATGCTTTTTCCCCCACCATGATGGCAGGCGCGTTGGTATTGCCGGTTGGAATTGTTGGAAAGATCGACGCATCCGCGACCCGCAGCCCCTGAATGCCATGCGCCCTAAGCCACGGGTCAACAACGGAAGTGGCGGGATCGCTGCCCATCCGACACGTCGAACACTGGTGGAAAACCGTCCACGCTTTTTGCCGGTTATACGCCAAGATATCTGCGTCGCTGACCACGTCCGGCCCCGGATAAAGTTCGCTTTCAATGACAGATTTCATCGCGGCGGTTCCGGCGATGTCGCGCATCAGTTTGGTGCCTGCCAGCATCATGGCGCAGTCGTATTCCGTATCCAGATAGTTGGGGTGCATTTCGGGCGCATCCATGGGATCGGGTGATCTGATCTGCAGATGCCCGACGCTGGTCGGCTTGCAGGGATTAAACCCCATCAAGAAGCCCGCAAACGGATCGGGGTTCATTAAGGGGCGCACACCCACAGGCGCGCGGGTATAGCTAACGGGGGAGAAATAAAGCTGCAAATCCGGGCCGTCCGAAGATTCCGAGACGCGCACAAAGCCACCGCCCTGATTAAGGCTCAGCGACAGCGGCCCCTTGCGTGCAATCGCGTACTGCAACGCGGCTTTCACCTTGCCCAGCAGCGGGCCCAATTCCTGATTAAGGCTGGGTACCCGCGATACATACAGGTTATCGCTGCCCAAATGATCCTGAAGGTTACGCCCCACCTGCGACGCATCAGAAATCACGTCGATCCCATGCTGTTGCAACACAGCGCCCGGCCCGATGCCCGACAGTTGCAGCAGTTGCGGCGAATTGATCGCGCCGCCGCACAGGATAACCTCCGCCCCTGCCCGCACTTTGTGGGTTTGCCCGCCCCGCCGGTATTCAACCCCCACAGCGCGGGTACCTTCCATCAAGACCCGCGTGACATGGGCCTCGGTGCGCAGCTCAAGATTCCCGCGTTTTTTGGCCGGGCTTAGATAGCTGCGCGACGCCGAGGCGCGATAGCCACCTTTGGTCGTGATCTGATAGCAGGCAGCCCCTTCCATATCGGGGCCGTTATAGTCGCGGTTTGTAGGGATACCCGCCTGCGCTGCGCCCTCAAGATAGGTTAGGGTCAACGGGTGCACTTCGTCGGTGACGTCATGCACAGCCAAGGGGCCGCCAACTCCGCGTGCTTCGCTTATTGGGCCGTCCCAATCTTCCATGCGGCGAAAGACCGGGGCGATGTCATCCCAGCCCCATCCGGGGGCCACCGCATTCCACTCCGCGTAATCGCGGGGGTGACCGCGCACATAGACCATGGCGTTGATCGAACTTGATCCGCCCAGCACCTTGCCGCGCGGCCAATAGGACCGCTGGTCACCAAGACCGGGAACCGGTTCGGTCGTGTATTTCCAGTTCACCCGCTTGTCGTAATATACTTTGCCATAACCGATGGGCATCTGGACCCACGGATTCAAATCTGATCCGCCCGCCTCAAGCAGCAGCACGCTGAATTTGCCGCAGGTCGTCAGCCGGTTGGCCAAAACAGACCCAGCCGACCCCGCGCCGACAATTACATAGTCAAACTGATCCAAAGTATTACTCCGAAGGCGGGTCAAGGCGTCTGCGCGACGATCATTCACCACGATTCTGAAGAAAGCTGCAATAGCGTGGGCCGATACCGGTATGATTTCAGGTAAATCGCCCTGCGCCTAAGGCCAAGAGATGCGGGATAGGAGTAAAGCAGGTGTCGTACTCCCCGACCGGCCCCAGCCAAAAGGCGTGGCATTGGGCAACGCCGGTTTTCCCGCCCTCAAATCTCGACCAGATGATTGTCCCACCGCAGTGCATCTGACTGCGCAAAGGCGGCCCCCGCGCTGCCAAGACTGCCAATGTCCCCCCTGCCCGATGTGATCGCGAAACCGCGATCTAGGGGGGCGACACCGCACACATCTGGCAGTTCAAACATCTGGTCAAACGTCAGTTCATTTGCGTCGTATTGATGCACGACCCCGCCTCGGGGCGATGTCACTGCGATCTTTTTACCATTTCTGGAATAGGCAATACTGCCGATATATCCGTCCAATGCGCGGGCATGGTCCTCATCCGCGCCGATCAACTGAATTGCTTGCCCCTGCCGGTGCTGGCCAATCAGGGCCGACATCTGGCCATCGCCTTGCCATTGCATACCGAAGGCGACCTGACCATCTGGCCCAATCGCCAAATGACGGATCGAATTCTTGTGCAATTCAGAGGGCAGTTCCGCAACCTCAATGATCTTGCCCTGTTCCAGATAGGTCAGGTTTGGCTGCATCGTGGCAATGTTCAGTTTCACGCGACCGGAATCGGGGTGCGTGTCGACCCCACCATTTGCGACCACCAGAATATCCGACGCGGGCAACCGCTTGATATCATGTGGTCCGACACCGCCACTGGGAAATTCGCCCACGCGGGTATAGCCTTTGCTAACGTCCCAAACGCCAATGCGCCCCTGCCCTTGTTCATAATCATTCTCGGTCGTGAACAGCCAATCGCCGTCTTGGGAAAATGCCCCATGACCGTAAAAGTGCCGCCCCTGGGGCGAATGTAGCTGCGCTTTGACAGCGCCTGAAACACAATCGATCACAAGGGCAAAGGTGCCCGGACGCCGCGCGAATGCAACGGCTTGGGGACGAGTCGGATGGGCGGCGGCAGCATGACCACGCGCGGGCAGCGGTATTTCAAACGTGATGTCCAGCGCCTTGCCAATCCCGCACAGCGTAAATGACCCGTCGGGCTTGGCCGCTGCGGCCAGATAGGCCGGGCCGCCCGCATCTGCCCATGTCGGTTTCGGGATCAGGCCAGCGGCCAGCAAGCCGCCCAAAAATCGCCGCCGGTTGGCCTGCATATCAATCCCCGTCCAGCGCGTTAAAGCCAGCAGCGACCCCCAATGTCGGCCCAAGTTCCGCACGGGCGATGTCGCGAATAGCATCGACAGATTGCTGTACGACTTCGATCTTCAAACGGGTTTGTGGCGCTGCGACCCCTGCGAAAACCGGATCGTTCAAATCGCTGAGTTTAGAAAAAGCATTCTCAAACGCATGCTCTGACCGTGCAGCAAGATCGCCATTATCCCCCACCAAAAGCATCATCAGGTTTTCAAGGCTCTCAAGGCTGATCTTCACATGTCGCGCGGAACGGCCCGAACGCCAGACCTCGGCACGGGCCGGGCGCGGTTTGTCAAAGCTGCCCAAAGGTCGACCCAGCCGCGTGTCCGATGTGAATTCCAACCCCGTCGTCAACGCTTTGAACAGTTCTTGCACGGTTTCCTCTTGCGACCGGTAGGTTCCGGTTGGGCCGGGGTTCAGCATGCGAGCGGCATAGTCGCCCTGCCAGTCTGCCAAAATTGCCACTGTTGTCGCCGCGATATCAGTCGCTACCGCTTGTACCAAGGCGCAGTGATAGGCGGCATCCCCTGCGGCGCTAATGACATCGTCATACAGCAGGAATTCCATCGCATAGAACCCCCGCCCCGCAATCGACACTTGGGAAAACGCCTGCGGTGTTGCGATGACCGGGTCTTGGTCAGCGATCAACGTGGCAAGCGTGCGCGGCGTCACGCCGCGGCTGTCGGGCCAGAACGCCAACGCAAACGCGCGGTCGTTCACTTCGGTCGGGCCAAAGCGTAAATGGCTGACCGCGACCCATGCATCGAACGCGTCGCCATAGGCGGCGCGCAAGTTTTCGGAGGTAGGCGTGCACTCTGTCGCGGCTGCGCTTGCCAACTGATCAGAGGTTTGCGCCAATGTCTCGAACCTTGGCAAGATATGCGCATCGACGACTTTACTCACCACCGGATCAGCTGCTTGCGCGGCTGCAATACAGGGCGCGGCGACGGCCAAAGCGATCAATAGAATGCGTTTCATAAACTCTCCAAATAGGCGATCAGCGCGTCACGGTCTGCGGTGGGCATTGCAACGACTGCGTCACGCTGGGTTTGCGCCTCGCCGCCGTGCCACAAGACGGCCTCAAGGATCGATCGCGCGCGCCCGTCATGCAGAAAATACGTGTGCCCGCTGACCTGCTGTGTCAAGCCGATGCCCCACAACGGGGCCGTGCGCCATTCGCTGCCCGATGCCCGCGCCTCGGGGCGGTTATCGGCAAGGCCCGGCCCCATGTCGTGCAACAACAAATCGGTAAAGGGCCAGATTAACTGAAAGCTTTGCTCGGGTTGGTCTTCCAACCGGTGGGTCACAAAGCTGGGCGTGTGGCAGGCGGTGCAGCCTGTTTCGTAAAACACTTTCTTACCCTGCAAGACCTGCGGATCATCCACGCCCCGCCGCGCTGGAACGCCCAGATTACGGCTGTAGAACGCAACCAGATCCAGCCCCTCGCCGTCAATTTCATAGACGCGGTCGTCGCCGTCCCCGTGAATGGCGGCTTGGCAATCGGTTTGCGCTTGGGTGCATTCCCCCGCCCCCGACGGGTGCAGCGGCGACGAAATGCCGATGTCACCGGCAAAGGCTGCCGCAGATTGTTCCAGCACGGTGGGTGCCCCTGCCTTGAGCCCGAAACGGCCCAGCATGGGTTGCTGATACACCGCTGACATCACCACATTGGGGCGACCCGAGATACCATCGCCGTCCAGATCATCAGGGTCGGCACCGGCAAGGATATCTTGCGCCGGGATCGCCTCAAGCAGGCCAAGGCCGATCATCTGCGGTGCAACCCGTGGGCTGAGCATCGCGGCGGGGTGCAAGGGGCCATAGCCCAGGTTTTCCGCGCTGTAGGTTGGCGCACGCAAGCTGACAATTGTGCCGTCCGCCAATTCGACGGGTTGTTCTTGATAGCTGATCCCAAGGCTGTATTCGGCGCTGTATCCCTGCACCGCGAAATCCTGCAATTGCGTGCCATAAGTCGGGTCCGGCAGGGTCCCGAAATAGCCCTGAATGTCAGCGACTGCATCGTCGGCCGTGCCGGGGATCGACACGCGCAGGAAAATCGAAATCGCGTTGTCATCGGCATTTTCTGGCGGATGGCCGCGCCCGTCTTTTAGGTGGCAGCGTTGGCACGACCGCGCATTAAACAGCGGGCCAAGCCCATCAGATGCAAGCGTAGAAGACGGCGCAGACACCCAAAGTTTGCGGAACAATCCGTTGCCCACTTTGAACGTCAGTTCGTCCTCAAAGCTGATGTTGCCCGACGGTTGCGAAAACGCATCGGCATCCTTGCGCGCACGCACGGTGGCCGCACCGGCCGGCTTGTCCTCGAACCGTTGCGGTTTGGAGAAATCATCGGTCAGGGCCGTCACATCCGCGATACGCGCGGCTTCTTGCGGCGTTCTGGGGACGACGTTCAGATGCGGATCGCCCAGACCCCACACCCCTTGATCAGAAATGGCGGCGGTTCCCAGAACCGCCGCCATCATCACCCCACTTCCGATCATTATTAAACTATGAACTTTCAAGTGAGGCATCTGGTCTTTCACTGCTCTTAACTAGGGTAACGAATGCTTGCCCGCCCATAACTGCCCCACAAGCGCCATCATGGCCGGGCAGCGTCTGGAATGTTGAAGGGGTGCAAACAATTGTTAAAGCTTTCTAGAACGATACCACTGCCGCCAGACCGACGGAAGTCGATTTGACCCCATCGACATCAAAACGTGCCAGCCCAAAGTTGATCTCGGAATTTTCGGTCAATACGCGGTCTGCACCCAATGCAATCATGCTATCGGTACCGGCTTCCCGATCAACGATGGTCCCGGTAGAGGAGAACGTCCAAACGCCCATGCCATAGGCACCGCCCAATGTGGCATATGTCGCGTTTTCGTCGTTACCGCCCGCGCCGCTGAAATGCGCCACCTCAATGAGCGTTTCAAAACCGTTGCCCAAATCTTGGGCCATACCGGCGATGATGCCGTTTTCGTCAGATGCGTCGCCCGTCCCTGCGGACAGTTTCCGCAGGCCAACCCATCCGGTGCCAGAACCGATTTCCTGGCTGTACTGAATGGCAAAGTTGTTGAGTTTTCCAGTGTTGCCAGCACCGCCAGCCGCCACGGAATTGCGGCCCCGCTTGGTCCCGATGCTATCGCTTAGGAAGGTATCATCCGCATAGAACAGCGCAAAGGACAACACACCGCCTGTGCTGGCCAGTTCGGTATCTGCCCGCAGGCCGATCATCTCGGACAGTTCGTAATCTTCGGCCAGCGATGTGCCATAGAAGCCCGGTGCTGCATCCCATGCCACACCGAATACAGGGCTGATCTTACCCGCGGAAACGGTCGCGCCGCCCAGATCAAACCGCAGACCCAATTCGCTAACGTAAAGGCCCAGATCGTCCAGCTCGCGGCTGTCTACGGCATCGGTGACGGATTCAAGCGTAAGCCCACCAAAGGCGGTAATACGATTGGTCAATGCGGCCTCGAACGCGGCTGAGATCGACACATAAGTGTCGGTCAGTTCGGCCGATGCGTCATCAGAAGATACGGTGCTATCAACGCCGATCTCGACGCTGCCTTCCCACTCGAACCCGATTTGTTGCGCGGATGCGGCTGTCACACCTGTGATACCTACGGCACCAAGTGCCGCCAAAAATACTGTCGTTTTCATCGTTATTATCCAGATTTTTAATTGTTATCGGTCAGCTTGTTACAAAGCTGACCGAGCCGCTTATTGGAACACTGCGTTTGGATCATCAAGGCTGTCTGAGCCTTCAAATGCGATTTGATCAAGACCAAGCGTTTTCACGACGCGCTCAATCGAACGGGTCTGATCAATCAAGCCATTCACACCACCCATGACCAACGCTTCGCCAGCTTCATTGCCGCGTTCCAGCATCTGATCATAGGAAAAACCAGCCTCGGCTGCCGTTTTGATGCGGCCCAAGGCCATCATCGTCGTGCTCAGCTTACTGAGCATTTCTGCATCAAGGCTAGCATCCGCTTCGGCAACCATATCCGACAGCGACGGACCGGACACCAGCGTGCCGTCAACGCGCACATATTCGCCAAGATAGACGTTTTGAACGCCCATCCCATCGTAGTAGTGGCTGTTATGTGTGTTGTCCGAGAAACAGTCATGCTCTTCTTCGGGGTCATTCAGCATAAGCCCCAGACGCATGCGCTCGCCCGCCTGTTCGCCATAGGACAACGATCCCATACCGGTCAGCATTGCGGCCAAACCTGCATTTTCGTCAGCCAAAAGCGTGGTGCGCGCGTCACCGTTATCGGCCCATTGTGCGGCCATCCATTCAAGATCAGATACCAACAGATCGGTGGCGGCTTTCAGATAGGCACCGCGACGGTCACAGTTGCCGTTTGTGCAGTCATCGCCCGTAGCATAATCCGTCCAAGAACGGTCGCCCGCGCCGTGGTCGTTGCCATTCAGGTCTTGGCCCCACAGCAGAAATTCAATCGCGTGATACCCTGTGGCCACGTTGGATTCGATACCGTCAGCTTCGTGCAACGTCTCTGACAACAGCGCTGGTGTGATCGCGGTCGCGTCGATGTCATTGCCGGACAACGTGAACTTGGGGCTTGCCACGACGTTCAGGACTGCGAATTCATTCTCGTCCGACGCACCGCCATAGGACGCATCAACATAGTCGATCAGCCCCTCGTCCAGTGGCCAAGCATTCACCTTACCCTCCCAGTCATCGACGATGGCATTGCCGAAGCGGTAAACCTCGGTTTGCTGGTAAGGGACGCGCGCCTCAAGCCAGGCCGCACGCGCGGCGGTCAAGTTTTCAGCAGACGGAGCATCCAGCAATGTATTCACGGCAGCCTGCAGGCGCTCCGCTGTGATCAAGCTGTCCTGATAATTGGCCTGCGCGATCGTGACATAGGTGTTCAGCACCTCGGACTTTTCTACTGCCAATGCAGGTGTCGCGAGCGCCAGTGCGGCGACTGTTGTCATAAATGTCATACGCGTCATGGGACCGTCCTTTTAATGTAAGGTTGTGGGGTAGGCTGTCGGGATTGGCGCGGTTGCCAGATGCATCCGCTTTAGCGCCAAGCCGAAATCGGCAGCACAGGATACGATAAGCGGTGCCACGTCGGCCCGAACGAGTAAAGTCGCAATCAGCATCGCGTCTTCGTGTTCGCCATCTGCCGCCGATGTGACGAAATTCGCGAAGCAGGATTCATCGGCACCGAGGCATTTGCACTGCACCGAATGGCGCATCAGCGGCCTGCGCCCGTGGCGGGCACATAGGTTGCACAGCTGTTCAAAGGATTGCAGCGCTTTGCGGCCCCTAACCGGGCCCAATGCCGCCGAAAGATCTTTCCAGACCTTGGCCTGCGCATCCGCGCCATCTGACCAAAGCCGCAAAAAGATAACCGATGCCGCGCCGATATGATCAAGCTCGGTCACATAACCAACCGGCGCGCCACCGCGATTTTGCCGTGGCTCTGTCATTTCGTTAAAATCAATTTGCCAGCGCGGGTGATCCGCAACGTATAGATTTGTTCTTCGAGCACGATATGCGCCAGCTCACCGCTTTGGGTCAGGTCGCGGGCATCATAGGTTGGCAACGCAGATTGATGTGCTGTCGTCTGGGGCGGGCTTTGCTGAAGGCTCATGAGGCTGCTCCTGCAAAGACTGGGAGTTTGCTTGGCGCGCGAACCTGTGCGCCAAAGTTCAAGGATACCAGTGGTGCCGTGAATAACATTTCAAAAAAGACCTCGCTTATCGAATCTATTGCCAGAACCGCAATCGGAATCGGGATGGCTTGCATGAGGTCTTTCCTGATTTATTTAGTAAGGTATGTCAATCCGACAAAATTAGTCGGATTAAATAATTTCCCGTTTTTCGCGAAAATTCGCCAACGCATCGAAGGCTGGGTCTCAGCCTTTCGTCGCGTATACCGTCATTATGGTGTGCACTGCGCGATCGACGTTGCAGTCAAGGCCATCATAAGGTTTGTCGCAAACGCCGAGCATCGCACGCTTCATCCCCGACCCCGTAAACAGCGCCATGAGATCCTCGGCAATATCTTGGGGTGTTGCCGTCAGGGTCAGCAGGCCGTTATCCGCAGCCTCTTGGATAATCCGGGTAAGCGCATCATGCGTCTTGCCATATGCCGTCAGAAAAAACGCTTGCCCCATGTCAGGATTCTTGCGCGCTTCCTCGTGGATCAGGCGGCCAAACTCGATTGTATCACTCTGATTCAAGAAATTTAGCAAACGCATGCCGAATTGCGTCAACGCGTCTTGCAGGTCCTCGCGCGTTTCAATTTTCGGCTGATCCGTACCGCTGATCTTGGCCGTCTCGACCTCGGTCAGACGGCGCAGGATATCGGCCATATTCTCAAAATATCTATAAATAGTGGCCTTTGACACCGCGGCCTCTCGTGCCAGCATATCGGTGGACACGTCGGAAAACCCGTGTTGAAAAAACAAATCACGGGCCGCATTCAAAATTCTAATCTCGGCAGAAACCATACACATAACTACACCAAATTGTATTTTTATCGCACTCAAAGTACTAAACAGTACTTAGTTGCCTTGCACATGATGTCAAACGGTTTAAGTACCAGCCAGTACTCATCAGGAGCCCGGCATGATTAAACCTGTTTTAACCGCAATTATCTGTCTTTTACCTCTGGCAGGTCTCGCCCAAGACGCGGCTGTTTTGACGCCGTCGGGGGATCCGGCACCGATGCGGGCGGTGAAACTGATCACGCCAAGCGGATCTGCACAGCCAGACAAACGGGTCTTTTTCGGGCAGATCGTCGCCAAGGAAACTGTCGACGTATCCTTTGAGGTTGGCGGGCGGCTGGTATCCTTCGACGCCCAGGAAGGCGAGTTTATCGAGGCCGGCACACAGATTGCAGCACTAGATCGTGCCCCTTTTGAACGCGCTGTTGAGCGTGCGCGGCTGCAGTTAGAACAATCAGAACGTGATTATGTCCGGTCGCAAAAACTGGCCCAGTCCAACACCGTCGCCGAAACGCAGGTCGAGGATTCCAAGACCACCCGTGATCTTGCCGAGGTTGCTTTGGAAGAAGCGCAAGACGACTTGGATGATGCCACATTAATTGTTCCGTTCCGCGCGCTGGTCGCATCGCGGCTGACCCCGAACTTTGCCAATGTGTCCCCCGGTCAGGCCATCGTGCGCCTGCATGACATGTCCGAAGTACGTGTGGAAATCGACGTGCCCGAGCGGCTGTTCCAGCAACGTGATGCCACGGGCGGCCTGACCTTTACCGGTGTGTCCCCGCTTTTCGCCACCGAGGTTCCGCTTGAGCTGCGTGAATTCAACGCGGAAACGCAAAGCATCGGCCAAAGCTATCGCGTCACCTTTGCCCTGCCAGATGATATAGTCAGCCCTGCGATCATTCCCGGTGCGTCGATGACAGTTACTGCAACGATGGATGCCGCCCATAGCCCTATCGCAATCGTGCCGCCATCTGCGGTGACGATCGACGGCGACACCACTAAAGTGATGGTTTACACCCCCGCCAGTGACGCAAAAACCGGCACGGTTGATTGGCAAGATGTCGAGATCGGATCGGTTACCGGCACCGACATCACGCTGTCCGGGCTGGACCCTGATACACAAATCGTGGCTGCGGGGGCGCATCTGCTACGCGCTGGCGAAACAGTACGGCCCTATGCCGGGCTAAGCGCGGATTGATCTGATGAAAATTGCACGCTTTTCGATTCAGTATCCAATCTACACTTGGATATTCATTTTGTTTGCACTGTTTGGCGGTGCCTTTGGCTATCTATCCGTTGGCAAGCTCGAAGACCCCACATTCACGCTGAAAAGCGCGCTGGTCATTACCCCCTACCCCGGTGCCGATGCCGCCGAAGTCTCGACCGAGGTATCCGAGGTGCTGGAGGCTGAAATCCAGCAGATGGACGAGATCAAAAAGGTCACATCGCGCAACACCCACGGCCTTTCGGTGATCGAGGTCGAAGTTCAGGATACATATGGCGGGGATGAGCTTATTCAGGTCTGGGACGATCTGCGCGACCGCGTCTCTGATGCGCGGGCAGACCTGCCGGAGAGTGCTTTACCCTCGACCGTGAATGATGACTTTGGCGATGTTTACGGCATTTTATACGCGGTGTCGGCCCCCGGCTTCTCCGATGCTGAAATCTGGGAGATATCAACATATCTGCGCCGTAACCTATTGACCGTCGATGGTGTGGCAAATGTCCAGATCCAAGGACTGCCCGAAGAGGCCATATTCGTTGAGCCTTCGTCGCAAATTCTATCGTCGCTTGGCGTTGATCCCAGCCTGATCATCGGGGCGATCAGCGCCTCTACCGAGATTAACCCAACCGGCTTTGTATCGAACGGCACCAGCAATTTGCGCGTGGCGGCCCCCTCGGCCGAGGACAGCGTCAGCGAGATTAGCGGCCTTACCTTCGGTTTTCAGGGCGAGGTGATGAACCTGCTTGATATTGCCAGCGTCAGCCGCGGCCGCGTTGACGAGCCGGAACATATACTGCGCCACAATGGGCATGAGGTATTCTCCATGGGCGTATCCGGCCTGTCGTCCGAAAACATCGTGGCAGTGGGCCACCGTGTCGAGGCCGAATTAGAAAAGCTGCAAACGATGTTGCCCATCGGCGTCACGATAGAACCGATTTATGAACAACACCGCGTTGTTGAGGAATCCAACGGCAGTTTCCTCGTCTCGCTCGCGCTTTCTGTGGGTGTGGTGATCGCGGTTCTCGCCATCTTTATGGGTCCCCGTGCAGCGGTTGTTGTCGGGGTTTCGCTGCTGCTTACCGTTCTGGCGACGTTCTTTTTCATGTACCTGTTCGAGGTCAAAGTCGAACGGATCAGTCTGGGTGCGTTGATCATCGCGATGGGGATGTTGGTGGATAATGCCATCGTAATCGCCGAAGGCATGCAACAAGATATGCGCAAAGGGCGGTCGTCAAAAGATGCCGCTGACAGCGCCGCGAACAAGACTCAGATACCGCTATTGGGGGCGACTGTGATCGGTGTCATGGCCTTTGCCGGGATCGGGCTGTCGCCGGATGCGTCAGGCGAATTCATGTTCTCGCTGTTCGCCGTGATCACCATTTCACTGATGTTGTCGTGGCTGGTCGCCGTGACCATCACGCCGTTGCTTGGGCATTATATGTTCAAGGTTGGCGGATTGGCCGCTGATGACAGCGGCTATGACGGACCGGTTTTCCGCAGCTATGGCTGGCTTGTTCGGTCGGCGCTCAAGGTGCGCTGGCTGGTGATTGCCGCCCTTCTCGGCACCACAGTCGCCAGCGTCATCGCATTTGGCAACGTAAAGCAGCAGTTCTTTCCACCGGCCACCACGCCACTGTTCTATCTTGAATACAAAGGCGCGCAGGGCACCTCGATCGAGACGACTTCGGAAGACGTGAAAATCGTCGAAGACTGGCTGGCGGCGCGCGACGATGTCGATGCCGTGACGACCACGATTGGCAAAGGGCTTAGCCGGTTTATGCTGACCTATGCGGCACCGGATTCCGACAGCTCGTTTGCGCAACTGGTGATCCGCGCGAAAACCAACGACGCCATCCCCGCCTTGCGTGCCGATCTGGATCAATTCGTGATCAATACCCTGCCTTGGGCCGAACTGCAGTCGAAACGGATCATCTTTGGCCCGCCCGTCAGCTCGGATATCGCAGCACGGTTTTCCGGGCCAGACGCGGATGTACTGCGGGAATTGGCGAACGAGGCCAAGGAAATCCTCGCCACCGCGACGCCAAATCTGCACAGCGAATACATCGACTGGCGCGAGCAAGAGATCGTGACCAGACCGCTTTACGCCGAGGATCGCGCGCAGGCCGCAGGCATTTCGCGCAGTGATGTATCCAATGCAATTGCGCTTGCCACCAACGGCATTCCCGCAGGCACCTACCGCGAACGCGACCGGCTGATCGACATCATTGTGCGCACCCCGCGCAGTGAAACAGCCCGCGACGGCCAGCTGTTGGATCAGATTGTCTATTCCGGTGCCATTCAGGATTACCTGCCCCTGATCCAAGTGATCGACGGGTTCGAGGTTGTGACCCAGAACCCCGTGATCGAGCGGCGTAACCGGGTGCAGACGATTACGGTAAATGCCAACGTCATCGACGGCCTGACCCCGCCAACCGTCTTTCCCGAAATTCGCAGCCAGATCGAGGGGATTGAACTGCCCCCCGGCTATTCCCTCGAATGGGGCGGTGAATTTGAAAGCGCAGGCAATGCGCAGGAATCGCTGGGCAAGCAAATGCCGCTTAGCTTTGGCACGATGCTGCTGATCACGATCCTGCTGTTCGGCAAGCTGCGTCAGACGGCTGTGATCTGGACGATTGTACCGATGTCTATCATCGGTGTGTCGCTGGGTCTGCTCTTCACTGGGTTGGCGTTCAGCTTTACCGCGCTTTTGGGGCTGCTCGCCCTGTCAGGGATGCTGATCAAAAACGCGATTGTTCTGGTCGAGGAAATCGACGTGCAAAAGGCCGAAGGGCTCCCTCAGAAAGAGGCGATCATCAAGGCCAGCGTTTCGCGTTTGCGTCCTGTGATCTTGGCCGCTGGCACGACGATCCTTGGTATGATCCCATTGCTTTATGATGGGTTCTTTGCCGCGATGGCGGTGACGATTATGGCGGGCCTTGGCTTTGCTTCGGTGCTTACCCTGATCGGGGTGCCGGTCTTGTACCACACCTATCTGCGCAAAGAACGCGTGGCCGAGGCGCAAGCCGCCTAAAGACGGATTACTTCGGCGGGATCAAACGGCCCCCTCCGCACCCCGCTTGGGCGTGCGGAGGGGCGCGGTTACCGGGTGGGTATGGGTACCCGCCAAATACCAATTATCTTTTTGATATTTCCCGGAACTTTCCGGGCATCCCCTTCGTTGATCTCAGCGGTGTTAATTTTCGACACCCTCGCAAGCCAAACGCGCGCCAACAGATCAAGGATATCCCCATGCTGAAAAAAATCTTCCTCGGAGCTATTGCCCTAGGGGTCATCGGGGCATTGGGGTTTGGCGTCTACGCATATAAGTCACCGATTGATCCGATCACTGCCGATCAGCGCGATGAATTTGATCCTGACGCCGTCGAAAAGGGCCGCATTCTGGCTGCGGCTGGATATTGCGCCACCTGCCACACGGCTGCCGACGGCCCAGCATATGCGGGCAACTATGCGATGGATACCGGGTTTGGTACGATCTATTCCACCAATCTGACGCCTGACGTGGAAACAGGCATCGGGTCATATTCCCCCGCCGCATTCCGCCGCGCCATGCACGAAGGTGTCGACCGCGAAGGCCGCCATCTGTTCCCTGCCTTCCCCTATGATCACTTTACCAAAATGACAGATGAAGACGTGGATGCGATCTATGCCTACATCATGACCGAGGTCGAACCGGTCAAAACCGTTCAGAAAGAAAACGAACTGCCCTTCCCGCTGGACCAAAGGTTCTTGCAGGCCGGATGGAAACTGCTGTTTGCCGACTTTGGCCAATACGAACCGGACCCGACCCATTCGGAGGCGTGGAACCGTGGCGCCTATCTTGCCGAGGGGCTGACCCACTGCGGGGCATGTCACACGCCACGCAACTTGCTGGGTGCCGAAAAACAATCGCAGCAATACGCCGGGGCCGAGATTGACCGCTGGAACGCCCCTGCCCTGACAGCTGCCAACGCGTCTGCGGTGCCTTGGACTGCGGCTGAATTCAAAACATATCTGATTGACGGCACAACGACCTATCACGGGGTCGCTGCCGGCCCCATGGGCCCGGTTGTCCACGAAGGCGTGCGCGAATTGCCCGAAAGCGACATGGACGCATTGGCCGTGTATCTGGCGGACAAGGTCGGGGCGACCGACGATGATCCTGCACAAAGCGAAGTCGTCTTGGCCAGCCTGCAACGCAACCAACCCGACCCGCAGTATCGTCGCGACTTAGGCGAACGGCTGTACGCCACGGCCTGTGCCTCGTGCCACTATAACGTCGAGCAAATTCGCCAAGGCCGTCCCGACTTGGGCATCAACTCTGCCACCAATATGGAACAGCCCAATAACCTGATCCACGTCATGCTGGACGGCGTCAACGGCCCCGAGGGTATTCCGGGCGTTGTGATGCCGGGCTTTCGTGGCGCGCTGAACGACGACGAAATCACCGCGATTGCCGCCTATCTGCGCAGCAACCGCGCAGGCAAACCCGACTGGCCAAATCTGGCCGATACGGTTGCTGATATCCGTGTGAACGGTCCCACCGCACACTAATCTAAAGGAAGACAAGATGATAAAATTTCAGATCAACGGACGCGATGTTAGCGTCGACGCAGATCCTGATACACCCCTGCTGTGGGCCATCCGTGACGAAGTCGGTTTAACGGGTACAAAATTCGGATGTGGCATTGGCATGTGCGGGGCCTGTACGGTTCACGTTGGCGGGCGCGCCACGCGGTCGTGCATCACACCGCTGTCTGATGTCGCCGGAACCAGCGTGACCACCATCGAAGGGCTGGATGAACAATCCAATCACCCGGTGCAAGAAGCATGGCGCAACTTGCGCGTGCCCCAATGTGGCTACTGCCAATCGGGTCAGATCATGCAAGCTGCTGCATTGTTGCAAGACATCCCCGACCCCACCGATGACGACATTGATGCCGTCATGACCGGCAACCTGTGCCGGTGCATGACATATCCGCGCATTCGCAAAGCCGTTCGCGAAGCTGCGACCGCAATGACAGGAGCGCAAGATAATGGGTAATAAATTGCTTTCACGCCTCACCAACACCGCCAAACCGGCAGAGCTTAGCCGTCGCGGTTTCCTTGTCTCGATGACCGCCGCTGGCGTTGCATTCGGGTTCCCCCGCGCGTCGCTTGCCGCGATGGACCCCGCCGCCGCTGACGGCGTGCCGGTCGCCCCCACTGGCGAAACGTTCGAGCCGTCCTTGTGGTATTGGATCGACAGCGAGGGCAAGGTGAACGTCAACATCATCCGCGCTGAAATGGGCCAACACGTTGGCACTGCCATCGCGCGGATCCTCGCGGACGAGCTTGAGGTCGCATGGGAAAACGTGAATATCACCCACGTCGACACAGCCGAAAAATGGGGCCTTATGGTCACCGGCGGCAGCTGGTCGGTCTGGCAAAGCTGGCCGGTTTACCGCCAAGCCGGGGCTGCCGGACGTGTTGCGCTGATCGAAGCCGCCGCTGAAAAATGGGGCGTTGATCCAGCCACCTGTACGGCCCGCGAGGGGACTATCACAGATGGTACCAACAGCATCACCTATGCAGAGCTGGTCAGCGGCGGTCTGACCCGCAGCTTTACCGAAGACGAGCTGAAGGCGCTGCCGCTTAAGCCGCATTCCGAATTGCGTTTGGTCGGCAAGGACGTGACCGCGCTGGACATCGGGACCAAGACCAACGGTCAGGCAATCTATGGTCTGGATGCCAAGGTTGACGGGATGGTTTATGGCGTGCCGCTGTTGCCGCCCACACGTCTGGGATCATCGGTCACCTCCGTTGATGACAGCGCGGCCAAGGACGTCAAAGGGTACTTGCAAACGCTGACACTGGATGATCCGTCGGGCACCGTGCAGGGCTGGGTCGTTGTTTTGGGTGAAACGCTGATGGCGGCCAAATGGGCGTCGCAGGCGATCACGGTAAACTGGGATGCAGGCGAAACCGCTGGCGTGTCCGAGGCCGACATCAACGCGCGGTCCCGCGAGTTGATCGGCGATGCGTCCGCTGGGGCCATTCTGCACACTGAAACACCTGATACCACGTCCGCCTTTGAAGGCGCGGCAAATGTGATCGAGGCTGAATATACCACGCAGACCGTGCTGCACTTTCAGCTTGAGCCGGTGAACGCGACCGCCTTTCAAAACCAAGACGGTATTTGGGAAATCCACACGGGCAACCAATGGCAATCGCTTATTCTGCCCACGCTTTCAGCAGCGCTCGACGCGCCTGTCGATAAGATCGTGATGCGGACCTATATGCTCGGTGGTGGCTTTGGCCGGCGTTTGAACGGGGATTATACGGTGCCTGCGGCGCTTGCCTCAAAGGCGATTGGCGGCAAACCGGTCAAGCTGGTGTTCTTCCGCGAGGATGATGCGCAATTTGACAGCCCCCGTTCGCCCAGCGTGCAAAAACTGCGCATGGCCTTTGACGACAATCAGCAAGTCGTCGGCATGGAACATCACGCCGCTGCGGGCTGGCCCACAGGTGTCGTGGTGCCGTCGTTTATGCCCAATGGTGTGAACGGCCAACCGTATGACCCCTTTGCGATTGATGGGGCGGATCACTGGTATTCAGTGGGCGCACATCAGGTGCGGGCGATCTCGAACGATCTGGCGAACCAAACCTTCCGCCCCGGCTGGCTGCGGTCTGTCGGGCCGGGCTGGACCAACTTTGCCGTGGAAAGTTTCATGGACGAGGCGGCCCACCAGATCAAAGCTGATCCGTTGGAGTTCCGTCTTCAGCACCTGAAGGCCCAAGGCTATAACGCCGGGTCTGCACCGAATGCCGTTGGCGGTGCATCACGTCAGGCAAACGTTTTGCAAAAGGTGGCCGAGATGTCGGGCTATGGATCAACCGATCTGCCTGCCGACACGGCCATCGGGATTGCCACCACGTTCGGCCAATCGCGCAGCATGCCAACTTGGACAGCAGGTGCCGTAAAGCTTCACGTTGATCGCGCGACTGGTGAAATTGACGTGCAAAAGATGTGGCTGGCATTTGATTGCGGCACCGTTGTGGACCCTGATAGTGCCCGCGCCCAATGCGAGGGTGCGGCGCTCTGGGGTCTGTCGATGGCGCTGTATGAAGGGACGTTGTTTGAAGATGGCAATGTCGTTGACCGCAATCTTGGCACCTACACCCCGCTGCGGATGATCGACACGCCTGACATGGAAATCGCCTTTGTTGACAGCACGGAAGTACCTGTCGGTCTGGGCGAACCCGGCACGACCGTGATCGCCCCCGCGATTGCCAACGCGATTTATAACGCGGTCGGCGCACGCATGCGCCAATTGCCGATCCGCCCAGATGATATTCTGGCCGCGATCAACGCGTAAATCTAACTCAGGTGTCCGGGCAACCGGGCACCTGTCAGCATCGTTGCTGCACAGCCCCCCCCTTAAAATTTGCCTTAAGTGGATCTGCCCCAAGCATCGTTGATAGGGCCAATTGATCCCTTCGACCCTGCAAATGGTCGACATTTACACCAAACAACTTACTTTTCTTTACAGCCCGCTCCCCCCATAAGGCACCAGCCCATTCGGCGGGCGCGGCGCGCCCCCTGTGCGTGATCAATCGGTCTGAAAAAGAGAGTGACAATGAATAACCTTTCCAAGGCAACTGCCCACCCCGGCAAAATTCTACAGCTTATTGCGGCGGTCATCATAGTCAATCTGTTATCGCTATTCCCGATTTCAACACAGGCGCAATCGCTGTTCACCGGCGGTGGTGGGTCCAGCTCAAGCGACGCAAGCTCGGACACGGCATCCAAGGGTGATAAAACGCCGCTGGCGACCCTGCTTGAAGTTCTGAAAGACGATGACGCCCGCGCCGAACTGATCGCGGATCTGGAAAAGACCGTCACGCCAGAAAACGAAGGCGAAAAAGCGGCAAAGGATGAAACCAGCACCGAAACCGCAGGCGAAGAAAGCATGTCGATTGTCGGCCAGATCGCCACAACCACCCAAGAATTCGTCGAAAGCTCTGCCGCGACGGTGACGGCGTTCTGGGCATCGCTCAAGGGCGGTGTCACCGGGGGCGAGGGCGTTCTTTCCGGCCTAAGCGGGACCGAGCTTTCCGTGCTGATCGACGTACTTCCAAGCCTTTTGGCGGTGATCGCGATCACCTTCGCCATTTTCTTTGTCCTGCGCTACTTTGCCCGTCGCCTTTATACGCGCATGGGCGAGCGGGCTGAAAATGTCGGCATTTTCCGCTCTATCGTGTTGTTCATCCGGTCAAACCTGCTTGATGCTTTCATCGTGATCGTTGCATGGGCAGCGGGCTATTTGATTGCCCTTTTGGTGATCGGAGAGTCCGGCGAGATTGGCATCACACAATCGCTATACCTCAACGCATTTTTGCTGGTCGAAATGACCAAAGTCGTGATCCGCGCATTCCTTTCGCCCGTTGCATCCGGCTTGCGCATTGTTCCGGTTAGCGATTTCGCGGCGCGGGTTTTGAACCTGTATCTTGGCGTTGTCGTCAGCGTGCTGGGCTATGGCCAATTGCTGATCGTGCCGATTATCAACCAGAACGTAAACGCCGCAGCTGCTTCTGCCGTATCTGCGCTGCTGTCGGTGATTGTGCTGCTCTATCTGGTCTATGTCGTCCTGCGCCGCCGCAAGGATGTGGCCCTCTGGCTGCAAGATGAACCAAACCCCGATCAGCCCGCCACCGCGGAACAGCCCCCCGTGCAGGACCGCAAGGACAGCTTCATCATGCGGTTCCTGCGGGCGCTCGCCGGCATCTGGCACTGGGTCGTCTTGGCCTATATCGCCGCGATGTTCATTGTCGTGATGACCCAACCGGCTGATGTCACATGGAACGCTATCGTGGGGTCGGGCAAAATTCTGGCGGCGATCATTATCGCGGCTTTGCTGTCCGGCGTGCTGGCACGCGCCGTTCATCGCGGCATTTCACTGCCCCAAGACATCAACGAAAAGCTGCCGCTGCTTGAACGTCGGATCAACACCTTTGTCCCACGGGCGTTCAGTGCGCTGCGGTTAATCCTTTTGATCTGCGTGCTGATGTTCGCGTTGGATGTCATCGGCATGATCGACATGAAAGGCTGGCTGGAAAGCAAATTCGGGCTGGCGGTGACCACGGCCCTGATCTCGGTCGGGTTGATCCTGACTGTAGCCTTTGGCATCTGGTTGGCCCTGACATCCTTTGTCGATTACAAACTGAACCCCGAATATGGCGCGGTGCCAACATCCCGCGAGACGACATTGTGGGGCCTGATGCGCAATGCCGCGACGATTGCGTTGATCATCCTGACGCTGATGTTTGTACTAAGCGAGATTGGTCTGGATATCGGCCCGCTGCTGGCGTCGGCTGGGGTGTTGGGTCTGGCCATCGGTTTTGGTGCGCAAAAGATGGTCCAGGACATCATCACCGGTATTTTCATCCAGTTTGAAAACGTCATCAACGTCGGCGATGTGATCACGGTGGGCGGCACCACCGGGACAGTTGAAAAGCTGTCTGTGCGGTCGGTATCGCTGCGCGATGTGCAGGGCGTGTTCCACATGATCCCGTTTTCGACGGTGGATATGGTCAGCAACTACATGCGCGGCTTTGCCTATACCGTCACCGACATGGGTATCGCCTACCGCGAGAATATCGAAGAGGCCAAGCAAGCCATGTTCGAGGCCTTTGACCGCATGACCAAAAACGAGCCTGATATCGCTGATGACATCATCAGTGAATTGGAATGGTTCGGTGTGCAATCCTTGGGCGACAGCGCGGTTGTGCTGCGCACGCGGATGAAGACCAAACCCGGCAAGCAATGGACAATTGGCCGGATGTTTAATGGGTATCTCAAGATGGTGTTTGACGAACGCGGCATTGAAATTCCGTTCCCACAGCAAACCATCTGGCTGGGCGAAAACAAGGATGGCACCACCCAGCCGTTCAAGATCGAAGGCCCCCAGAAAAACGAAAAGTCATCGCCCAAGAAAAGCAAGACCAAGCAGATCAAGAAGGACGATGTGCCTGACAGTGATGATACGAATGATGCAGAAGGCGGCGCAGAGCGTTAAGGCCATTCAGCAGATAGAAAAAGCCCCCCGCTTTACATCGAAGCGGGGGGCTTTTTTGTTAATCGGCCAGTGGCTTCTAAAGCACGGCTTCGATCAGATACGGGCCTTTGGTCGCCAGTCCGGTTTCAATCGCCAGCTCCAATGCCTCGCAATCGGTGACCTGCGTTGCCTCGACGCCCATAGACTGTGCCATCTCGACGAACTTTAGTGTGGGTTGATCCAGAGACAGCATGTCCATCGCCTTGGGACCTGCGTTGGTGACACCCACATTGGTCAACTCTCCGCGCAGGATTTTGTAAACGCGGTTGGCGAAAATCACGATTGTCACATCGAGCTGTTCGCGCGCCAGCGTCCAAAGCGCCTGAATGGTGTACATCGCGCTGCCATCGCCGACCAAGGCCAGAACCTTGCGATCAGGGCAGGCCACCGCCGCGCCGATTGAGACCGGCAAGCCATAGCCGATGGATCCACCACAGTTGTTCAGCCACGTATGTTTCGGTGCCCCTGCCGTGACCGGAAAAAATGCGCGGCCCGTGGTAATCGCCTCGTCCACGACGATGGCGTTTTCAGGCATCACGCGGCTCAGAACCGATGCAATCCCGTCGGGGTCCAGCGGGCCGGTGGGTTTTTCCGGCACAACAGATTGGGCGACTTTTGCGGGCGCTGAGTCTTGCGCATCTGCGCCCGTGCACAGCGCATCCAGCGCCCCCGCGATGTCTTGGGATGTTTGGCACAGATCAATAATATCCGTCCCCGGTGCCGTCAGGATCGCGGGTTTACCCGGATAGGCAAAGAACCCGATGGGCGCGCGGGCACCGACCAGCACAATCCGTTTGAACGGTGCCAGCGCCTCGAGCGCCTGATCAATCGGGTATGGCACGCGGTTAACGATGACCCGCCCTGCCCCGCGCTCAAGCTTGGAGTTGGCCCATTCACACAGCAACTTGCAGCCCGTTTTCGCGGCAATGCGCCCGGCTGTTTCCAACGTCTGTTCATCCAACGCGGCACCGCCCAGCAACAACAGGCTGTCAGGGCCGGACAACGCCGCGATGGCGCTTTCCAATGCGTCTTGGTCATAGCTGGGCCGCGGGGTCGCCGCGAGCGGCGCAGCCACTTTGCCGCCGTCGTTCCATGCGGTGTCGCTGGGTAGCATTAGCGTGGCCACCTGACCCGGTGCCACATTGGCCGCATGCACAGCCTTGGCCGCGTCCGCGCCCACATCAGTGGCCGACAGCGACGTGTGCACCCAATGCGAAACCGGCCTTGCGATGCCTTCGATATCCGAAGTCAGCGGCGCGTCCAACTCGATATGGCTGACGGCATGTTCGCCAACAATGTTCACCACACCAGAACCCGCCTTTTTCGCGTTGTGCAGGTTCGACAAACCATTGGCGAGACCCGGACCAAGATGCAGCAACGTGCAGGCGGGTTTCCCAGCCATGCGGAAATACCCGTCGGCGGCACCGGTGGCGACGTCCTCTTGCAGTACAAGGATCGACCGCATGCCCGGCACATGATCAAGGGCCGCAACAAAGTGCATCTCGGACGTGCCGGGGTTGGTGAAACATGTATCCAGCCCGCTATCGAGCAGGGTTTTCACAAGGCTTTCGGCACCATTCATTGGCGTATCGTCTGGGGTACTCACGTTATATTCCTTTGGCTCAGGTGTTCGCATTTTCCCAAAACGGGATGCGGAGTTCTTTTTTCAGGATTTTCCCGATGGAGCTGCGCGGCAATACCTCGCGCGCCTCGACCGCTGACAGGCGTTGGCTTTTGCCCAGTTTCGCATTCGCATCGGCACAGATGTGTTCGGCAGTGCGGGTGGCCCCATCGCGCAGGACGACCAAGCCATACGGCGTCTCGCCCCAAGCGTCAGACGGCACGCCGATCACGGCGGCATCGGTCACGTCGGGATCGGCCAGCAGCGCCAGTTCAAGGTCATCCGCATAGATGTTCAAGCCACCCGAAATGATCATGTCTTTCTTGCGGTCTGACAGGATCAGAAACCCATCCTCGTCAAAGCGGCCCATGTCACCAGAGCGGAAAAATACATTGCCCTCAGCATCGCGCCAGATGTAATCGGCCGTCAGATCATCGCGTCCGAAATAACCTGCCATCATGGTGGGTCCGCGGCCGCAAATCTCTCCGACCTGCCCTTGGGGCACTTCGTTACCGGCCTCGTCAATCAGGCGGATGTCATTGCCGGGGGCCAGTTGCCCGACAGTGTGCAGCTTGTCAGGGTGTTCGGACGAGTTCAGCACCGTCACGCCGCCGCCCTCGGTCAGGCCGTAATATTCGAGCAGTTTACCGGGGAAACGGGCCAGCACATCGGCCTTTAGCTCGGCGCGCAAAGGGGCCGAGGTGGAGAATTTGACCTTCATGGAAGACAGATCAAAACTGTCAAAATCGGGGACATCCATGATGCGCTTGTATTGGACGGGCACCAGCATGGTGTGGGTGATCTTTTCCCGCCGCACAATCTCAAGATATCCGCGCGCGTCGAATTTCGGCATCAGATAGACGGTCGATCCGCCATAAAGCGTGGGCAGGAACGACACGATTGTGGTGTTGGAATACAGCGGCGTCGACAGCAGCGTGCGCGCGTCGTCGTCATATCCGTTCGGCGTCACGCGTTCCATCTGCGCGGTCCGCATCGCGTGATTGTGCAAGATGCCCTTGGGCGTGCCAGTGGTGCCTGACGAATAGATCAGGTTGAACGCATCCGACAAATCCAGCGCGATGTTGGGATCGGTATCATCCGCCGCCTCGACCGCCGCATCATAGGCAGTAAATGCAGCATGGTCGAAATCAATCGCAAAGCGGGCGATATCCAGATCGGCCACAAAACCATCCACCAGATCAAGATACTGCGCCGCGACAAAGATCGCCCGCGCACCGCAATCGGTCAGCATCTTTTGCAAGGCATCGGGCGATGCCATTGTCGACAGGGGCGTCACGCAGGCACCCGCCCGCAAAATGCCCATGAACAGTTCAGCATAGGGGATCGAGTTGGGCGAGATGATCGCGATATTATCACCCTTCTTGACCCCAAGCGACAGGACCAGATTGGCTATTTTATTGATCCGCGTATTTAACGCACCCCATGTGACCTGCTGCCCCTCGCAAACCAGTGCCAGCTTGTCAGGGTCCGCCTGCGCGTTGGCACGCACGGCCTCCACGATATTCTTGGCTGGCATGCTGGGCGGTACGGGTGGGTTGATCGATATCATCGGTTATTCCTGAACTGGCTCCTCCGCCGTCTGCGGAACAGTGTTTCGCAGACGGCCCTCGGGACCGTTGTAACGATCAGAAATAAACTTGCAAATGGATGTAACTTACGTGGCGGAATTTTTTAGCGCGTCATAGGCCGCATGCTGGGACAAAAACACTTGGCCCGTCAGATCCGCGATAAAGTGCTGCTTTTGCAACCGGTCCATCACAGGGCCTTTGACCTCGGACAGGTGCAGTTTGATCCCCATATCCTTGAGCCGGGCATTAATCGCCTCAAGAGATTCCAGCGCGCTAAAGTCGATTTCATTGATGGCAGAGCACATGAGCACAACGTGCTTGATATCAACATCGCCCGCCAAACGGTCATAGATATAATCCTCAAGAAAACGCGCATTGGCGAAATATAGGCTTTCGTCGATGCGTAGGGTCAGAATGGTGGGGTCGGTTTCGACCGCGTGGCGGTGAATGTTGCGAAAATGCTCGGTGCTGGGCACCAGCCCCACCTCGGCGATGTGCGGTTTGGTGGTTTTATAAAGATGCAGGAATATCGACAGGACCACACCGCAGGTCACGCCCAGTTCAACACCGCTTCCCAAGGTGACGAGCATGGTGGCAAGGACAGCCGCGAAATCAGCCTTGGAATAGCCCCATGCTTTCTTGAGAATGGTGAAATCAACCAAGGTCAGCACCGCGACGATGATCGTCGCCGCCAGCGTGGCTTGCGGCAGGAAAAACACCAAGGGCGTCAAGGCAAGCGCGGCAATGGCCAAGCCGACAGCGGTAAATGCCCCCGCAGCCGGGGTTTCAGCCCCCGCGTCAAAATTCACAACAGATCGGGAAAACCCGCCCGTCACCGGAAAACCACCCGTAAACGCGGCACCCAGGTTGGCAGTGCCCAGGCCAATTAGCTCTTGGTCGGGATCAATACGCTGGCGCTTTTTTGCGGCCAAGGTCTGCGCAACCGAAATGGATTCAACAAAGCCGATGACCGAGATCAGGATCGCAGGCAGCAAAAGCGCGCCCATCAAATCAAAGGAAAAGTCGGGCATGGTCAGCGGTGGCAAGCTTTGCGGGACAGCGCCGACAATGCGCACGCCATGGCCCGCCAAATCAAACAGCCAGACGACGACAGTCGTAAGAACGACAGCCGCCACAGGTCCGGCTTTGGTCGCGACATCTGCCGCCCCTGCGCTGACCCCTTTGGATTTCAAAAACGGCTTAAGCCCCTTGCGGACCCAAAACAGAAACGCCGTTGCCGACACCCCGATGATCATGGTGATCCAATTCGTGTCGCCCAGATGGACCACGATAGAATGGAGCAGCTCGATCAGGTTTTCACCCGACGCACTGATGCCCAGAATGTGCTTGATCTGGCTGGCGGCGATAATCACACCGGACGCGGTGATAAAGCCTGCGATCACCGGATGGGACAGGAAGTTGGCCAGAAAGCCCAGCTTGAACACACCCATTGCCAGCAAAATCGCACCCGACAGAAACGCCAGCGTTAGGGCGGCAACGGCATAGCCCATCGTGCCTTGATCGGCGATATTGCCCAAGGCCGCCGCCGTCATCAGCGATACAACGGCAACCGGCCCCACGGCCAAGGCGCGGCTGGTGCCAAAGATCGCATAAAGAAGGATGGGCACAATCGATGCATAAAGCCCGGCCTCGGGCGGCAGCCCCGCCAACAGCGCATAGGCCAAGGACTGCGGGATCAGCATGATCGTCACGATCACTGCGGCCATCAGATCGTTGGACAGCGACGTTTTGTTATAGCTGCGCCCCCAATCAAGGATCGGCAGATATTTGGTCAGGTTCTGAGGCATTATCGCGCAGACTTTCGTTAAGTGATGTCAGGCCGGATGACATCCAGCCTGTTCGGGTTGTCCCTTACTCGGGGACTGTCACCCTTGATATTGGTCAAGTTTCGCAAACAAGACCTCGGGCGTGGTCTGCCCACTACGGCCTTTTTGCATCAGCCCGTGCCAACAGATGGATGACAGATGTCCGCGCCGCCGGTTTTTGAGCATTTGCCCGAAAGGTGTGTGCTTACTTACAGGCCGTTCACGGGCACCTTGAGCACCGTATTCCCGTCCTTGTCTTTGGGAATGTGGCCCGCCCGCATGTTGACCTGCAGCGACGGGATGATCAGTTTCGGCATATCCAGTTGTGCGTCACGTTCCGTGCGGAAGGCGATGAACTCCTCGCGGGTTTTGCCGCCGCCGACGTGAATGTTGTGGGCTTTTTCTTCGCCTACTGTGGTTTCCCACTGAATATCGCGGCCGTTGGGGCCATAGTCATGACACATGAACAGGCGCATATCGTCCGGCAGGCTTAGTACCTTTTGGATGCTGTCGTACAATTGGCCCGCGTCGCCGCCCGGGAAATCCGCGCGCGCCGATCCGCCGTCGGGCATAAACAACGTGTCCCCGACAAAGGCAGCGTTGCCCATCACATGCACCATACAGGCGGGCGTGTGGCCGGGCGTGTACATGGCAAAGCAGTCCATGCCGCCGATCTTGTACGTATCCCCATCCTTGAACAAAGCATCAAATTGCGACCCGTCCCGCTGGAATTCGGTGCCCTCGTTGAACACTTTGCCAAAGGTGTCCTGAACCACCATGATCTTTTCACCGACGCCGATTTTACCGCCCAGCTTTTGCTGGATGTAGGGCGCGGCTGACAGGTGGTCTGCGTGGACATGGGTCTCGATGATCCATTCCAACTTCAGGCCTTTATTCTCGATCTCAGCGATCAGGGTGTCGGCGTGGTCATAGGTGATGCGACCCGCCGCATAATCAATGTCCATGACCGAGTCGACAATCGCGCAGGCATTCGAGTTGGGGTCACGCACGATATAGCTGATCGTGTTGGTTGCCGGGTCGAAATGGCCAGAAACTTCTGGGGTTACGCTCATATCTACTGGGTAGTCCGTCATGGCATCATGCTCCTCTACAGCGGAAAAACGCATCGCGAACAAGTCTTGCGCGACGGCGCGTCTTAATACATATTCATACTATGGAATTTTTAAAGAGGGAAGCGGATTATGGTCACGAATAGGCGCGACTTCATGCTGCAAGGTGTCGCAGCCGGCGTAATGGTGGGTTTGCCCGGTTTGCTGCATGCCCAAATGGCCATCGGGAACATGACGCTGGACGTGGTGAGCGATGGCCACCTGACGCTTCCCGGCAGCTTTATTTTCGGCCCCATGCCCAAAGATGATTTGATGCCAATCCTGAACCGGTTGGGGCAGGAATATGATCAACTCACGCCGCCCTGCAACCTAAGCCTGCTGCGCGGAAACGGACGTGTCGTGCTGTTTGACGCAGGATCAGGATCAGAGTTTATGCCCACCGCTGGCAAAATGATGGATGCACTTGATGCCCTAGGCGTCGCCCCGGAAGACATCACCGATTTGGTGCTGACACACGGCCATCCCGACCATCTATGGGGGGTGCTGGACGATTTCGGCGATGCCCTGTTTACCAACGCGACCCACTATATCGGACAAACCGAATGGGACTATTGGACCGACCCGAATACAGTGAACACCATCGACAGCGGCCGTCAGGCCTTTGCCGTGGGGGCCGCGCGGCGGTTGGGTGTTGTGGCTGAACAGATGCAGTTCTTTAAAGACGGCGACGAAGTTCTGCCCGGTGTTGGTGCGCGCATGACCCCCGGCCACACCCCCGGCCATATGGCGTTTGAAGTACGTGCTGAAAATACAGCCGTGATGATTGTGGGCGATAGTATCGGCAATGATCACATCGCCTTGGCCCGACCCGCGTGGGAATCTGGATCTGACCAAGATCCGGCGCGTGCCGCGAAAACACGGGTCGGACTGATCAATGATCTGGCAACCGCAAACATGCCCATCGTCGGCTTTCACCTAGGTCATGGCGGGCTGGGGCGGATCGAGAAAACCAGCGACGGCTTCACCTTCAGGACCGACCTATGACCCTGCGCGCGCTGACAGTTGCCATCACCCTGGTCTCCCTGCCCGCTTTCGCCAGCGAGGATATCGCTGATCAATATCCGGGCTCGGTTTTATACTCCAAACCGGTGGAATTCATCCCGCATGTATTTTCAGCCATCGGGGCCACCGCGCCGCCCACCTATGAAAACGCGGGGCATAACAACAACCTCAGCTTCATCGTGACCGGCGATGGGGTTGTCGTCATCAACAGCGGCGGCTCGTATCAACTGGCCAAGGCCCTACATGACGAGATCAAGGCCGTCACCGACCAACTGGTCAAGCTGGTGTTCAACGAAAACGGCCAAGGCCACGCGATGCTGGGCAACACCTACTGGGCCGAACAAGGCGTCACGATCATTGCCCAGACCGATGCCGCAGAAGCGTTTGAGGATGAAGGCCCCGGATCGCTGCGCGCCGCCCAAGCGCGGCTAAAGGAACGTGCAGATAGCACCGAACTGACCCCGCCCACGGCAACCTTTGACGACGCATATTCCGTTGAAATGGGTGATTTTCATATCGAGGCGCTGCATCTTGGCCCTTCGCACAGCCCCGGTGATATTGTGGTCTGGCTGCCCGAACAAAGTCTGGTCATCGCGGGTGATATGGCATTTCACGAACGGATGCTGCCGATCTTTCCCGATACTTTGACCGATGAATGGTTGGAAACCTGGGACGGCCCGTTCGAAGCCCTAGGCGCGACCTATGTCATACCCGGCCACGGCCACCCCACGAACATGGCGCAGGTGCGGCGCTATACCAAGGGGTATCTGGAATATCTGCGTGGCAAAATCGGGGATCATCTAGATGCAGGCGGATCACTGGCCGACGCATATTACGTCGACCAATCGCCCTATGCCCATCTGGATACGTTCGAGGAACTGGCCACTAAAAATGCGGGCCGCGTGTTCGAACAGATGGAGTTTGAATAGGCTCTAGAACCCGTCGAGCGCGTTTTGTGCGAGATCGTCCAGAAACGCCTGAACCTCTTGCATTGGTCCCTCGGGATAGGTGGGGTAGCCGATGGAAACTTGGCCATCAATATCGGTCACGAAAACGCTATAGGGGCAGTGGGCGATGTTCATCGGATCGAGCTCCATCACCTTGCGTGACAACACGGCCGAGCAGAACAAAAACACATCTGCGGCTGCGTAAATCTCGACATCGCTGCCCACATCGGCACCGGTACGGTTCAGCATGTCGCCCACGTGACTAACGTGATCAATCACCAGCCCCTTGCCGATGATTGCATTTTCAACGGCAAAGGTCGCGTCCTCAAAGCTGCCATCATAGGGGAACGTGATCGCTTGATCCTGGGCCGCGACGGGCGCGGCGACAAGGCAAAGTAAAAGGGCACCAAAGGTTCGTTTCATCTTATGCATCCTTTCAGGGTTGGGCACGGCGGTGCCGGTACAGCCCCGCCTGATACCTTATGCAATCATAGCCCCTGCAGCGCCCAAATACCAACAGTCTCGTGACCCGCTGGCGGTGGCATAGGTCGCGCGGGCTATCGCTGCGCGACCTTTACTGTGCCAATCAGTCCGCTGTGAAAGTCGCGAGGTAAGCGATAACGGCCTCGATATCCGCATCTTTCTTGAGGCCGGCAAAACCCATCTTGGTCTTCTTGATGTATTTTTTGGGGCCTGCCAAAAATGCGGCAAGGGTTTCATCGTTCCAAACCAAACCTTCTTCGGCTTTCTCGATCAGGGCTTTGGAATACTTAAATCCGTCAATGTGACCAGCAGTGGCACCAACCACACCGTTCAGGATTGGCCCTGACCGGTTCTTGGCACCGTCACCGACTTGGTGGCATGCTTTGCACTTGCGGAATACCTTTTCCCCTGCAGCGATCAAGGCGGGGTCAACAGCGGCCACTTCAGGCTCTGGTGCTGGTTGCGGTTCGGCGGCGACGGGTTCTTCTGCTGCGGCTTCGGTTGTTTCCTCTTCCGGGGTCACATCCAGAACCAGTGCGCGCATGGTGACTTCGACGCTGTCTTTGCAGTCGGTCATGCACGGCTCGCCAGACCAGATCGCGACCTCGGTTTCCATCCGGTCATCCAGAATGAACCCGTCGGCATTTGGCATTTCGACGTCCAGAAACGTATCCTTAGACAGCACGAAATCGTCTTCGATCAGGTCGTTGGAATACAGGATATAGGCCACAATCGCATAGGTCTCGTCAGCCGTGAGCGTCCCTGCATTGCCATAGGGCATTGAGCGGCGGATATAGTCAAAGCTGGTGGACAAATAGGGCCAATACGACCCCACCGTTTTCAACGGGTCCTCGTGGTCCAGCGTATCCATACCGCCAGCCAGTTTCGGCCAGTTGCCGATCCCTTCTGCGAAATCGCCGTGGCAGGCGGCACATTTGGCGGCAAAGATTTCTTCGCCAACAATCGCGTCCCCTTGGCCGTCAGGCAAGCCCGTGCCATCGGGATGAACGTCCAAATTCCAGGCGGCAATTTCCTCGGGCAGCGCTGCGCGGCCCAAACCATAGGTCTGCGCAACCGCTGGCAGCGCCATCATTGTGGCAACGGCACCGACAGAGAGTGATTTAAGAAACTTCGACATTTTCAGCCTCCCCATTCGGGCGGACCCACCAGGTTTGAATACAGTTGTTGTGATAGATCGAATTCAGCCCACGCACGTCGCGCAGCTGCGTTTTGGTGGGCTGCACATATCCGGTCTCATCCATCGCGCGGCTTTGCAGGAACATTTCCTCGCCGTCCCAATCAACGTCGAGGTAAAAGCGCGTAAGCGCCATTTTCTCTCCCGGCTTGGCCAAGCGCGCGGTTTCCCACGTTTTGCCACCATCCTTGGACACATCCACGCGGGTGATCGCACCGCGCCCGGACCATGCAAGACCGGTGATGACCAACGGACCCTTGCCGTGGGTAATCGGTGCCTGCGGGCTGGGCGAGGTGACGACAGATTTCGCGTCCATCTCCCATGTCCATTTGCGGCTGATACCGTTGGCCAGCGTGTCGGTGTATTTGCTGGTTTCTTCGCGGCTCTCGACCGGGGCATTCGTTACCTCGATACGGCGGATCCATTTGACCCACATGTTGCCTTCCCAACCGGGCACCACAAGGCGCACAGGATACCCGTGTTCTTTGCGCAGGGCCTCGCCGTTGGCTTTGAACGCGACCAGCACGTCGTCCAGCGCTTTCTCCATCGGGATCGAACGCCCGTTCGACGACGCATCCGCGCCTTCGACAAACACCCATTTGCCAGCGGTGTCATAGCCTGCTTCTTCAAGCAGGGTGCGTAGTGGCACGCCAGTATATTCCATGTTGTGGATCATGCCATGGGTGAACTGCGCGCCATTCAACTGCGCGCCGGCCCATTCCATGCCGGTGTTGGCGGCGCACTCTAGGAAATAGGTGTGGTTTTCGCGCGGAAAGCGTTCAAGATCAGCATAGGTGAACACCAGCGGGCGATCGACCAAGCCGTTGATCATCAACCGGTAGTCTTCTTTCTTAAGCTCGATCGCGCCGGAATGGTGACGCTCGAACGCGCAGCCTTGGGGCGTGATCGTGCCGTCCAGCGCGTGGATCGGCGTAAAGTTGATCGAACTGACCGTGTCGGCCGTCAGCCATTCCACCGTGCGGCGAACGACATCTTTTTCATACTCGATCGGCAGACCGTAAGGCGCGGCATCAACGCCGTCCCCAAAGGATTGCGCCCAGTCTTGGGTTTCGGTGATCAGCGGATCAGGCGTTTGCGCGCGCGCAGACCCGGCGGCCAATGCGCCGACCCCTGCGGTTGCCGCGCCGCGCAAGAACGCACGCCGGTTCGTTTTTTTGACTTCAAAGGTGTCTGACATGACAAACCCCTCCCTCTTTTTGATTGGTGTCGGCGTTAGACGCCGTCGACGGTTACGCTGGTATTTTCGCCAAGCGAAACGGTACCCAGTTTGCGGATATGGCTTTCGACCACGTCCCAGATTGGCGGACCTTCGGTGCCTTGGTTAACGCTGGCCCAACCGGCAACCTGATAGGTCTTGGCGGGGTCGATCAGCTCGCCTGTTTTTAGCAGGGTCATTTCGGTGATGCGGCTGCCTTGCGGCTTGGTCACGTCGATCCGGTAGCCAAGGCCACCGGTGCGCACCATATCCCCGCCCTGCTGGTAATAGGGGTCTGGGTTGAACAGGTTATCGGCCACGTCTTCCAGCACGACATGCAGGAATTCGCCGGTCATTTCAGTACGGTACGCTTCGGGATAGGTCATCGAGGTGACATTCCAGATGTCTTCGCGGGTGATGTCCTGACCGGGCAGGATCGACGGGCCCCACCGCACGCCGGGGCTTAGCGCGATATCGGCCTCGCGCTCAGACAGCAGCGCGTCGCAGATCAGATCATCCCACGAGCCGTTGAAATTACCGCGGCGGTACAACAGCGTGTCGTCAGCGGTCTTGCCGATCACCTCGCTCAGTTGCTCTGCATAGGGCGCGCGCTGTTCGTCGATCAAGGTGGTGATCGCGTTATCCGGCGCAATCACATCCGAGAAGATCGGGATCAGCTTGTGGCGGAAGCCCATCATGCGGCCATTCTGCACGTCCAGATCAACGCGGCTGACAAATTTGCCGTTCGATCCCGAGGCAACGATGATGGTTTCGCCGACCAGCACAGGTTCAGGCAGCGCGTCATGGGTGTGCCCCGACAGGATTACGTCAATGCCGGTGACGATGCCAGCCATCTGTTTGTCCACGTCGAAACCATTGTGGCTAAGGCAAACAACCAGTTCAGCCCCTTTAGCGCGGACTTCGTCGACCATTTCCTGCATCCGTTCGTCGCGGATACCAAAGGTGTATTCTGGGAACATCCAACCGGGGTTGGCGATGGGCATATAGGGGAAGGCCTGCCCGATAACGGCAATTTTTACGCCACCGGATTCAAAGAACTTGTAAGGGGGGAACAGCTCTGTCGGTTCGTCCCATTCGGCGTCAAAGATATTTTGGCCAAGTGCGGCAAAGGGCAACCCTTCGACGATTTCATTTACGCGGTCAGACCCCAGCGTGAATTCCCAGTGGAACGTCATCGCATCAGGCTTGAGCGCGTTCATCACGTTAACCATGTCCTGACCCTGGGTCTGGTAGCAGGTATAGCTGCCGTGCCACGTATCGCCACCGTCCAGCAGCAACGCGTCAGGGCGGTCGGCGCGGATCTGGTTGATGACTGTCGACACGCGATCAAGGCCGCCCATTTTGCCATAACCTTGGGCCAGCGCCGAGAAATCATTATAGGTCAGCGCATAGGCCGAATGGCTGCCGTCATCGATCCCATACAGCTTGCGGAAGTCGGCACCGGTGACATGGGGCACGGCCCCTTTGTTACCGCCCACACCGATGTTGATTGATGGTTCGCGGAAATAGATCGGTTTTAGCTGCGCGTGAATGTCGGTGATATGGATCAGGCTGACGTTCCCAAAGGTATCAAACTCTAGCAGCTTGTCTTGGGTCAATGCTTGCTGCGCGGCCAGCTTGCCCCAGTTACCAAAAGATGATGCCCCGTAAAGGGCGGTTGCAGCCATGCTGGCTTGGAGGAAATCACGGCGAGAGATCATGCGACTGGCCTTAATCTTACGCATTCACATGCGCATGTTTGAATGGGTCTTGGACGAAAAAGCCCGCCCCGCGAATGCAGGGCGGGGTACTGGTTAATTAGTTGCGGACGGACGGCCCTTCGACAGACAGACCGTTGCCGCGCGAACCGACATACATTTCCAGCGCCACAAACTCTGGGCTGCCGGGGTTGAATGTCTCGGCGCGTGTATCACGTACACAGCCCTTGAAACGGGCATGCGCCGAATTCAGCTTGGCGTTTTTCAGACGGTAGGTTGGGAAACCGTTGATCTGACCTTGGCTCAGGTGGTCTGCGCGGATCATGTTGCCATAGTTATCTTCGTGGCAATTTGCGCAGGACAGTTCAAGCTGACCAAAACGGGTGTAATAGATTTCCTTGCCCTGTTCCCACGTGGATTGTGCAGGACCATCGATGGCGATGTTCACAGGCATGCCACGTGACACCGACGACAACAGCGCCGTCATGTTCACCATGTCGCCACCAGTGTATTTCCACTTTTCGGCACCCATGCGGTTTTCACGACAATCGTTGATCTGCATTTCCAAGGTACGCACTTCGCCAGCGGCTTCGACGTATTTTGGATATACCGGACGCACGCCTGCCATTTCCTCGGACGCGCCGTGGCAATCCGCACAGGATTTACCCTCGGAACCGTCAGCCGCGTTCCATTTGTCTTCGGCCTTTTCGACAAAGATCATGCCAGCGTTGTCGAAATCATCGCGTTCCATGTCACGGGTTTCTGCGCCCCGAAACAACCAACCCGACATGACCTCGTCCAGCGCATCGGAAAGATGCGCAGGGGCTGCTGTGCGTGTGACGATTTCGATCTCATCATTGATGACCAGAGTATCGTCTGCTGGTTCGGCCATTGCACCTGATGCCACGAAAATCGCGGTCATGCAGGCCCCTAACCCTTTGGTGAATTTATTCATTCTTATTCCTCCCGAGAATGCAGACGCTTAACCGATTGCGATGTCTTTGCTGTCTTCATAGACGTCGCCATCATCGTCATACCAAGTAAAGGTGAACGTCCCGGCCTCAGGCACGAGGGCGTCGAATTCAAGGTATGGGTTGGTCGAGATCGCCGGCTGCAATGTGAAATCCACCACATTCTGACCATTAAAATCGCAGGTAAAGCGGTTGATGATCGAACGTGGAATTACGTTGCCGTCGCCGTCTTTGCGCTGGCCCGATTCCATTTTGTGGCTGATCAGCGTTTTGATGGTGATCGTGTCACCTGCTGCAGCGGATTTTGGTACTTTGACGCGGGGTTTTACACCAGATGCCATTTCAATAATTCCTTATAAAGCCTTAGCCGCCGCAGCCGCCGATTGTCACTTTTACCGTGCTCGATGCTTTCGCAAAGGAGCCGTCAGCCAGTTTGGCGATTGCCACCACGTCTTGTGTGCCCGCAAGGCGGATACGTGTGGACGCGTGTTGCGATCCGGCAAGCGGACCAAAACCAAAGGTTATAACGCCCGGTGTCGGGTTGCCCATGGCCAGAACCATAATCTCGGTCGCGCCGGGGGCGTCGACTTCGATTGGCACTGTGTTGCCGTTTTCAGCAATCTCGGGCGCGGTAAGTGTCACACCTGTGTCTGCCAATTCTGCGCCACCGGTAAAGGCAGCAATTGCGTCTTCGCCGGCGGCCGCAACGGCCAGCTTTGGCAGCGCCAGCGCGGCAAATGCGCCTGCACCCATGACGATCGCACTACGTCTTGTGAATTCCATTGTCATACTCCTGAACAAACCCTTTTAGCGGGGCTTTTTAGTCTTTGAGCGTGGCGAGATACGCCACTACATCTTCGATTTGCTGTGCCGACAAAAGCGGCCCCAGCGTGTCATCGGCGGCTTTGCCGGTATAGGCTTTGCCCGGGCGGATATAGCCGGTGTCCTTGTAAAAGGACGGCATCATCGTACCCTCGAACATCATCTTGGCGTTTGCCACGATCCCGCGCAGCTCTGCCTCGCTCCAACGGTCGCCAGCGCCATCAAGTGCGGGGCCGATCATACCTTGGAATGCAATGTCTGGCAGCGCGCTGACTTCGTGGCACGCCACGCAGTTGCCCAGCTTTTTGCTGCCAACGATTTTAGCACCCTCTTCAGCGTTGCCAGCCACACCGGTCAAAGACATTGCGACAGCCCCGTCTTCATAGCTGACGGCAGTTGGTTCGACTTCGGCTGCGAATGCGCTTGTGGTGACAGCAACGGACGCCACCAAGGCGTATATTGAAACTCTCATGTGTCCTCCCAAAGACTCTTATTTGTATACCAGCGTAGACCCACCGCCATATTGACGCAACTATAAATTCGCTTTTGTGAATTTTAAATTGATTTTAAACTAGCAACATGTGGTCTTACGCACCGGTAAGTTAGTCGTTCTGCTCGGCCATTTTGCGGGCCAGGTATTTTTGAAACGGCTCGTCGCCCTCGTATTCTTTGTCGACAACCCATTGCAACATATTAAAAGTCGTCCCCGGCCCAAAGGCCCCCGGCACCGTTGCAACTGCGGCCTGCGCGGCGGTTTGATCTTTGGCCACATCCTGCGGCAAAAACACCAGCGTCGGGGTGAACATCATCCCCCATTTACGCACCATGTCTTTTTCAGACAGCGATTCCCCATCGAAATCTGTCACGTCGACATCGCCGAACATGTTGATCTGAACGACAAAGAAATGCTCTTTCAGATAGCTATCAATCTTGGGAAGCGGAAACACCTCTTGGTGCATTTTGGTACAGTAAATGCAGCCGCGTTGTTCAACCGTCAGCATCAGGCGTTTGCCCTCGGCATTGGCTTCGGCCAGATCGTCGCGCAAATCTTTGAAAGTGTCGCGCATCCAGTCGGTTTTGTGCAGGCCATCATCACCCAATTCGACAGCATACGCCGACCCGGCAAGGGCCAGTGAAACAACGGTCAGGCAGGCTTTCAAAAGTTTCATTTTAGATACTCCTGTTTATCCAAGCTCATCCGATGTTGCCGAAAACCGGAAAGGTCTCCAGCATCCATTGGGCGATATAATTTACTGAATTTGTGGCGATTAGCACACCGAAAAGGACCAGCAACGCGCCCATGATTTTTTCAACCGTGCCAAGATGCTGGCGGAACCGTGCCATCCACCGCATGAACGGGCCGATGAACATCGCCGCAAGAACAAAGGGGGCTGTCATGCCGACCCCATAGGTGAAAAGCAGCAGCGCACCGTTCGTTGCCGTGTCCGTCCCCGCCGCAGTAAACAAGATTGCCGCCAGCACCGGGCCCACGCAAGGGGTCCAACCGAATGCAAAGGCAAGGCCGATCACATAGGCCCCGATCAGGCTGGTCGCTTGGGTATCGCCCGCATCAGCGCGAAACTGACGGTACAAGACGCCGATGCGGATCACTCCCAGGAAATGCAGCCCCATGGCGATGATGATCGCAGCAGCGATCCAGCGCAGATAGTCGAAATATTCCCGCACGACTTGGCCAAAGCTGGAAGCCGCAGCGCCCAGCCCCATGAAAATCGTGATCACCCCAGCGGCAAAAAACAGCGAGGCCAGCACAGCGCGGCGGCGCACTGACGCATCGACGGGGCCATCAGCGGTGATCTGGTTCATCCCGACGCCTGCCAGATAGCTAAGATAAAACGGCACGATCGGCAGAATGCACGGTGACAGAAAGGACAATAATCCAGCAACCGCCGCACCGATGAATGTAATTTCAAGCATATTGGCCGCCTTTATCTTGTGCCATGCACATATTCGCATTATGTTATGCGAAATCAATAGGTCTTTTAATGATACGCATCCGCGCGATCCTTTTTGCATTTCTCGCCCTGATCACTTGGTCAGGACAGGCCATGGCCGAGGTGTCCCTCGTCATGGTCGAGGAAAAGGGTTGCATCTGGTGCGCCCGCTGGAACGAAGAAATCGCGCCGATCTATCCCAAGACCCAAGCCGGAAAAACCGCCCCGCTGCGCCGGATTGATATCAAGGCTGACGTGCCATCCGATCTTCACTTTGAGCGTAGCTTGCGGTTCACGCCGACCTTCGTGTTGATGGAAGACGGGCAGGAAATATCGCGCATCGAAGGATACCCCGGAGAGGATTTCTTTTGGGGAGTATTGGAAAAAATGATGTTTGATGCCAAACTAATGCAGCCACCAAACGGAAGCTAAGCCCCAGCCGCTGCGTTGGATCGACCAAAGCAGTTTTTAATGTGACTGAAATACTGAGGAAAACATCCTGTGGGTCTACCCGTTTTTGACAAGAATATGTGTGCCGAAGACCTCGACAAGATGGCGTCGAATGCGGTGCAAGCGTCCAACTTTTTAAAGGCGATCAGCCATGAAGGTCGGTTGATGATCCTGTGCCATCTGGCGTCGGGCGAAAAATCCGTGACCGAATTGGAAGAACTGTTATCTGCCCGTCAGGCCGCAGTGTCCCAACAGCTGTCACGCCTCCGGCTAGAAGGCCTGGTGATCCCGCGCAGGGACGGCAAAACCATCTATTACCGGCTTGCCGATGATCGGCCCAAGCAGATCATGGAAGTCGTCTATGATCTGTTCTGCCGCGCCGATTGATCTGACATGAACGGTATTGGCGCGCTGCTGTTGGATCGATTTTCCGAACCGACGCTGATGGCCTTTGCCGGATTATTTGGCGGCATCCTGCTGGGCCTTGCCGCGCGCCTTGGCCGATTTTGTACCTTGGGCGCTATCGAAGACTTATACTACGGCGCAACCTCGACCCGTTTTGCCATGTGGGGCATTGCCCTTGGCGTCGCGATGATCGGTGCATTCGGCTTGTCCGCTGGTGGCCTGCTGAACATGACCGACACGCTATACCTGTCGCTGGCATGGAACCCGTGGGCCAGCATCATCGGAGGCTTGGTTTTCGGATATGGCATGGCGATTGCGGGCAATTGTGGCTACGGCGCGCTGGCGCGCATGGGCTGCGGGGATTTGCGGTCCTTCATGATTGTAATCGTCATGGGCGTGTCCGCCTATGTGGCGCTTGGTGGGCCGCTCTCTGGCCTGCGGCTGATGCTCTTCCCGATGGCCGAGGCTGGTATGACGCCCCCGGGCATTGCCCATCTGATCGCCCGGTATCTGCCCGTAGATCTGCATCTGGTGGGCCTTGCGTTGGGTGGACTACTGATCGCGGGAACCTTGCTGCACAAGGGGCTTCGCGACAGCACGGCATCAATTCTGTGGGGTGTGGTTGTGGGCATCGCCATCGTTTCGGGCTGGGCCGCGACCCAATGGATCACCGCACACGGTTTTGACCGCAGCATCATCATCTCGCACACCTTCACCGCACCTGTGGGCGAGACATTGCTGTACCTCATGACATCCTCGGGCAACACGATCAGCTTCGGCACCGGATCGGTTGTGGGGGTAATTTTAGGCGCGCTGGCCGGTTGCCTGATCAAAGGCCATATGCGGTGGGAAGCCTGCGAAGACCCCCGCGAATTGCGCCGTCAGATTGGCGGGGCGGTCCTGATGGGCTTTGGTGCCGTGGTCGCCGTTGGATGCAGCGTTGGTCAGGGGCTATCGGCCTTTTCGGTCCTGGCCTATAGCGCGCCGGTGACACTGGCCTGCATCGTTTTAGGGGCCTTGATCGGGCTGCGGCAACTGGTTGAGGGGTTTCGCCCTATTGGTTAGGTCCAGCGACCTGCGACATCGTTCAAGCGACGTCCACTTCCGAGCACAGCTTTAAAACCTCGTCGCCGTCCTCCTGTTCGATCAACAACGCGGGATCATCCTTGGTGCCATTGCGCGTAACCTCGGTGCCTTTCAGGGTGCGTGTGACGCTTGTGCTGTATGTCTTTTGCACCGTCCCACTGGCCTTGCCTTGCCCCCAGTTCCAAGTGACTTTGGTGCCTTGCGAAATCTCTGCCATCTGCGTTTCCCTTTCAGTGCCGCTGCCGTCCCCACAGGGACCATTGGTAGAAGAACGAGGGTGGGCGCAGATCAGTTCCCTGCACGGCTGTTTCGCGCATTTCTGCGATCTTTGGACTGTCCTTTCCTTACCCCCAATGTCACGATCACCATCATGAAGATATTCTCCGGCAAATCCCGTCCCGTGCATCTTGGCCCCTACCCGCTTGAGCGGCTGCACAGGGAAACCAAGCCGCATGTGGATTTGCCAGATTTGACCTTTCCCGAAGTCTCGTTTTCAGCGCCCGACAACCCCGAAAGCATCGTTAATGCGATGGGCCCGTTTCAGGCGATGATGGATGCGCTGCGGTCAGGCGCGGTCAACAGCACCCGTGCCGAGATCCCCGATGATCCGGTCGAACGCGCGCAGCACCTTAAGGCCTTTGGCTATTACAACGATGCCTCCATGATGGGGGTTTGTGCCCTGCCCCAAAACGCCATCCTGCCCGCCCCTCGGAAGAACCCAGATGTCACGGCGCTGGTGGACGATTTAAAACATCGCCAGACCACGACCCTTGCCACTGGCATTGACGCGATCATGGCCGACCTGCGCGATACTGCGGGCGCGGATGCGGGCACGGTTGCGCACCATACCCATGCGATTGTTGTGCTGGTCGCCTACCCGCGCGACCCGTCCAAGGACGAAGCTGGCAGCGACTGGATCACCGATGCGCAGGCCCAACGGGCGTCCCTGCGCGCCGCCGAAAATGCGACGGTGCTCGCCGAATATATCCGTATCCTGGGCTTTGACGCCCGCGCCCATTCGGTAACCTCCAGCGATGTGCACCTCCCCAAACTGGCGCTGGCGGCGGGCCTAACGGTGATGCAAGACGGCACGCCTTGCGCCCCATGGCTGGGCCAGCGCTATGGCCTTGCGGCCATCACCACCGACATGGTCATGGCCCCCGACCTGCCGCTTTGCCCCCTTGCGCAGCAACCCGCATCGGTTTTGCGCGGCCATGTTTGGCAGCTTGGCACCCACGGCGGGGCCAGCGCGCGCGGTCACGATCCCTATGCCAAGCGCGCCTTTGTAAATGGCCCGCATCCGTTTGAAACCCTCAAACGCGTTGACAACCCGACCACCTATATCGATGCCCCGAATGTGCCGCGCATCCCCAAGCGCACGGACATGTTTGCACGCGGCCAATTCGGCGACATGGGGCCCAAAGTGCAGGACGCCATGAAAGGCGGACAACATATCGTCAAATCCGCCCCCGCATCGGCTCAACGCAGATTACTGGGCGCGCTGATCTTGCTGCAAAAAGGCACACCTGCCCCGACCGTTCTGGACGCAGACCCGCAGCGCAACGCGGCCAACCTGAAAGCGGCGGCATATTTCCTTGGCGTCGATGCCGCTGGGTCCTCTGCCTGTCCGGATTGGACATGGTACAGCCATGACGCCACCGGCACCCCTATCGTGCCGCCCCACGATCAATCGCTTGGGTTGATCATCGATCAAGGCTTTGAAACGATGGAGGGCGCATCCGGCGATGACTGGATCAGCACCGCCCAATCCATGCGCGCCTATCTGCGGTTTTCCGTTCTGGGCGGCATTCTGGCACAGCAACTGCGCAACCTTGGCTTTGACGCCAAGGCGCATACGGTGATGGATGGCGATGTTTTGCAGCCACCGCTGTTGCTGCTATCAGGCCTGGGCGAGGTCAGCCGGATCGGCGAGGTGATCCTGAACCCCTTCCTTGGCCCGCGTCTGAAATCCGGCATTGTGACCCACACCATGCCCGTGACCCATGACAAGCCCATCGATTTCGGCCTGCAAAAATTCTGCGAAGCCTGCAATAAATGCGCCCGTGAATGCCCGTCAGGGGCGATCACGGCAGGCCCGAAAAAGATGTTCAACGGCTACGAGATCTGGAAATCAGACAGCCAGAAATGCGCCACCTACCGGATCACCAACAAGGGCGGGTCGATGTGTGGGCGTTGCATGAAAACCTGCCCGTGGAACCTCGAAGGGCTGTTCGCCGAGGCTCCGTTTCGCTGGGCCGCCAGCACCATCCCCGCCGCCGCACCCCTATTGGCGCGGCTGGATGACGCCTTGGGCCGTGGCGGGCTGAACCCGGTTAAAAAGTGGTGGTGGGACATCGAACACCAGCGCGGCGGCGCGGTGACTGCCCCTACCCATCCGGTCAATGCCCGCGACCTTCAGCCCGACCTGAAACTGCGGGCCGAGGATCAGACATTGGCCGTCTACCCCGCCCCGCTTGCCCCGCATCCGTGGCCCTATCCCGACCCGATGAACCGCGAGGCCGGGATCAAGGCGCATGCCGCCCTGCTTACCGCAGATGAACACCGCGCCCGCAATGCCGCAGGCGCAACCGATCACTTGCATCTTTATGATGCGGGCGCAGATACACCTGTGCTGGATTTGCGCATCGGTCGGGTCGAACAGCTTAGCGACGCAGTCACCCTTTATGATCTGGTGCACCCGGACGGTGCCGACCTGCCCCCATGGACGGCGGGCGCGCATCTTGATCTTGTCGTGGCCCCTGAATACCTGCGCCCCTACTCGCTGTTGGGCGATCCTGCCGACCGGACACGCTACCGTATTGCCGTCTTGCGCGAAGACGAAGGGCGCGGTGGCTCGGCACTACTGCACCGTATTTTCACCCAAGGCCGCCGCGTGTTTGTGTCTGCCCCCACGAACCATTTCGAACTGGTCGAAGACGCCCCGCACAGCCTGCTGTTTGGCGGCGGTATTGGCATTACGCCGATGATCGCCTTCGCCCACCGCCTCCACGCGATTGGCCAACCTTTTGATTTGCACTACTCTGCCCCATCCCGCGCGACGGCCCCGTTTATCGACATGCTTGCGCGTGTCGCATGGGCCGACCGCGTTCACAAACATCTAAGTGCTGAAAACACCCGCGCCGATATGTCAGCACTACTCTCGCAAGCCATCAAAGGAACCCATGTCTATACCTGCGGCCCTGACGCCTATATGCAAGCCGTGATGGATGCAGGAGAGGCAAACGGCCTGCCCGAGGACAAACTGCATCTGGAATATTTCGCGCCCCCCACGGTGCCCGAGTACATCAACCATCCCTTCACTCTGCGTCTGACCGATGGCCGCGAAATCCAAGTCACCGCCGACGAGTCCGCCAGCGACGCGCTGATCGCCGCAGATATCAAACTGGACATCAAATGCGCCGATGGCATATGCGGTGTGTGTAAATGCAACCTGCTGTCAGGCGCAGCGGAACACCGCGATTTCGTCTTATCCGCCAAGCAACGAGAAACCGAGATCATCCTCTGCCAATCCCGCGCGGCAGAACCAAACGGCGTATTGGAGATCGATCTATGACCCGCACATCTCCGCGGGCCGTACAATCCTGCAACACAATTTCACCCTCGGGCACAGCGACTATTATGAAACCTAACCCTGATTTCCAAATGGTCTAAAATCCTCGCCGAAGGCTCCACCAATTGCCACCAGCGCTGCCAGCGCTTATATCGCGGCTAACCCTCCCAATAAGGCCAGCAAATATGACATTCGACCGCTCTATCAAAATCGCCCCCTCCATCCTCGCCGCTGATTTCGCGAATTTCGGGGCCGAATGCGAAGCTATTGAGTCACAAGGGGCCGATTGGGTTCATGTCGATGTGATGGATGGGCATTTCGTGCCCAATATCAGCTTTGGCCCCACCACCTGCGCAGCCATCCGCCCGCATATCAAGGGTATCATGGATGTGCATCTGATGATCGCGCCCGTTGATCCCTATATCGAAGCCTTCGCAAATGCCGGGGCCGATTTCATTACCGCCCATGTTGAGGCAGGCGCGCATATTCACCGCACGTTACAAGCTATCCGTGGCGCAGGTGCCAAGGCGGGGGTGGCCCTGAACCCCGGTACGCCAGCCTCGGCCATTGAGCATCTACTGGACATCACCGATCTGGTTTGCGTGATGACCGTGAACCCCGGCTTTGGCGGGCAGAAATTCATCGACATGTCTGACAAAATCAAAACGCTGCGCGCGATGATCGGCGACCGTCCGATCCATATTGAAATTGATGGCGGCGTGGACGTGAACACCGCCCCCACTGTCGCGCAGGCGGGTGCCGATGTTCTGGTTGCAGGCTCTGCCGTGTTCAGGGGCGGGTCCGTGTCGAACCCCGGCCCATACGGCGATAACATCCGTGCGATCCGCGAAGCGGCGACAGGCGTGTACGTCTAAACGCTAAGCGACACCGAGACTAAGAAAGAAAAAGGCCGGTGCCCCACTACAGGGTCCGGCCTTTCTTGTATGATGCGAACCGGCTTAGGTCATTTGATCTTTGAACGTCTCAAGCAATTTGTGCTTCAGGATCTTGCCCGTTGGCGCAGCCGGAAGGGCTGTGCCAATGATGATATGCTTGGGTCGCTTATAGCCGGTCAGCCGCTCCCGCACAAAAGCGCGCAGGTCGTCGGGGTCCAGACTGTCACCCTCGGCGATTTGCACAAAGGCCAGCACTTCCTCGTCGCCATCTTTGCTGCGGCCAATCACGGCGGATTGGATCACTTGCGGATGGTCGTTGATCGCGGCTTCGACTTCGGGGGGATACACGTTGAACCCGCCGTGAATAATCAGCTCTTTTGACCGGCCCAAAATGTGCAGAAAACCGTTCTCGTCCAGCTTGCCCAGATCGCCGGTGCGCAGCCATCCGTCCGCATCGACCACTTTTGCGGTCTCGGTCGGGTTTTTGTAATAGCCTTTCATGATCTGCGGCCCACGGGTCATCACTTCGCCCGTGCCGACACCACCGCCTTCGACTGTGTCATCAATCTTGACCTCGATCCCCGCCAGCGGCGGGCCGACGGACACATCGGGCGATCCGATAGGGTTGGAGGTCGCGGAGGTACCGGCGGCGGTTTCGGTCATGCCATAGCCGTTCTGGATGGCGACGCCGTAAAACCCTTCGGCCTTGCGTTTCCATGCAGGGTCAAGCGGTGCCGCCCCAGACGAGACATAGCGCAGCGTTTTCGAGTTCAGATGCGTCAGGCCTTTTTCCTTGGTGTATTGCATCAGCAGCGCATGCATCTGCGGCACGGCGGACAGGAAATTCACCCCCGACGTCAATGCGTTATACAGTTTCTCAGCCGAAAAACGCGCCTCGAGCCGGATTTCAGCGCCGACATAGCAGGACGCTGTCAGGACCGAACACAGGCCGAATACATGGGTCAGCGGCAACACGCCGTAAACCACATCACCCGGTGCCATGCCGCGCAGGTTGGCCGATGTCATACCGCCAAAGCGCACATTGTCATGGGTCAGCATCACGCCCTTGGGGTCGCCAGTGGTGCCCGTTGTATACAGCAAAACCGCAACGTCGCTTAGGTCAGCGTCAGGGTTGCTGGCGATGGGCGTGGCCAGATGCATCGTTCCGAATGCGCCGGTGACCTCTTTTGCGCCCATGTTTTCGGCGTGTTTGACAGCGTCGGGTGATGCGCCGGTTGTCATTAGAATGGCGGCTGGTGTCGCGTGATCCAGAATGCGTTTTACTTCGCCTTCGGTCTGGCGCGCGTTGACCGGAATAATCACAGCCCCCGCTTTCCACGTGCCAAAGATTGTGGCCGCAGCGGCACCGCAGTTTTCAGACAGCAGCAACACACGGTCATTGGGTTTGACCCCTGCTGCCTTTAGCGTTTCAGCGATGGCATCAGCCGCCTTGCCGTAGTCATTGAAGGTCCAGCTGGTCCCTACGCTGTCAGATAGCGCCTGAGCATCGCCTCGGGATGTGATTTGTTGTGCAAGATAATCCTCTACACGTGCCATAAGCTCTGCCTCCTCGCAGGTAATTTCCGCCCTTGGCCTTTTCAGACCTCAAAGCACATATTCACATTGGCCGCTTTTCAGCCGCCATAATTTGGTTTGCGTTTTTCCAAGAACGCGGCGATGCCTTCGGCGGCTTCGTCTGCGCCAGCTGCATGGGCCATCGCATTGCGTTCTGCATCCAGTTGCGCGGCTTCGGTCACGTCATAGCCTTGTGCCACCAACGCCCGGATCACCGATTGCGCCTGCCGTGGCCCTTGGGCCAGACGGTCGGCATATGCCATTGCCCCGTCCATCGCCGCACCCGGTTCAGCCAGCGTGTTAACCACGCCCAGATCATGCATACGGTCAACGGTGACAGGCAGCGCCAACAGGCACATTTCCATCGCCAACTGTCGTGGTAACGCGCGCGCAAGCGACGCCGTCAGCCCGCCATCGGGGACCAGCCCCGCCTTGACATAGGCCGCAGTGAATTTGGCACCCTTCGCGGCGACGATCAGATCGCAAGCCAGTGCAAAGGACAGGCCCGCACCTGCGGCACCGCCTTCGACAGCGGCAATCACAGGCACAGGACAGCCACGAATGGCGCGGACCACATCATGCAGTTCGTCGATCTTGCCGCGACGTTCATCTTCGGCCAGATCGCGCCGCGCGATCAATACGTTCAGATCCCCGCCAGCGCAGAAAAAATCACCCTCGGATGTCAGGATTACGGCACGTACGCGCGGCTCCTGTGCCAGCTCAACAGCCTGCGTGATGCAGGCATACAGCTCCGGCGACAGCGCGCCGCGTTTATGGGCGTTCCCGTTCCAAACAATGATCCGGTCGCCCTTGTCTTCAATCCGTGCGCTCATGTCAGTTTCTCCTGTGGGACACGTTTGAACACGCCCGTCGATGTGGCGATCACGGTGCCGTCTTCGTGGACCAGCTCGGCATCGATATACAGCAAGCTGCGCCCGCCGCCCTTGATATAGCCGGTCGCAGTCACCCGCCCCGGTTTGCCCGCCGCCAAGAATTGCGTGGTCAGGGAAATCGTCAAAAACGGGTTTCTGCCGGTTGGATCGACGCTTAGCGATCCGGTCATGCCACAGGCATTGTCCAGCAATGTGGCCGCGATACCGCCATGAAGAACCCCATGGCGGTTAAGATGTTGCGGACCCAGATCAAGGTGACAGCGCCCGTGGGCCGGATCGGATATGTCAACGACATACCCGACCAGGGTTTGGGTGCCGGTCTCGTCCCGGATCAGCAGGCTTTCGTCAGGCTGCTGCAATGGCAATGTATCGCTCCAGATGGTGGTCTGTATCGCCAAAGCGGTGGTCTGACATGATGATACGCTTGGCGATATGGGCCAGTTCGTATTCTTGGGTCATGGCAATACCGCCGTGCATCTGGATGCTGTCTTCGGCAACCAGACGGCCCGCGCGGCCCAGCAGGTTTTTGGCAGCAGATACGTGGCTTTCGCGGCTTTTGTATCCAGCTTCCAGATGGCCCGCAGCGACGATCACGGCAGACCGTGCTTGCTCCATCTCGATCAGCAGATCGGACATGCGGTGCGCAAGCGCTTGGAATGTGCCGATTGGTTTGCCGAACTGTTTGCGCGTCATCAGATAGTCGCGCGTCAGACGGCAAGCGGTTTCCATAGCACCCAGCGTTTCGGCGCAAATCGCAACGTTTGCTGCCGCAACGCGCGCTTCGATGGCTTTGAACGCTTTGCCTGCGTCGCCCAAACGAGCCGAGGCAGGAACGCTGACGTCATCCAGCGTGATTTCCGCAGCGCGGCCACCGGCCAACAGGGCGTAACCCTGCAAGGTGACACCCTTGGCATCAGACGGAACGAGGAACAGCGAAATGCCATCTTCGTCGCCAGCGTCACCGCTTTCGCGGGCCGAAACCACCAGCATGTCGGCGTTTTCAGCGTTCACAACAACGGCCTTGCGACCGTTCAGCACGACGTTGTCGCCATCGGCCTTGGCCGTGGTGGTGACGCGGTTCGTGTCATAGCGGCTGGCAGGTTCGCCATGGGCGAATGCCACTTGCAACGCGCCGCCGATGATTTCCTCGACATGGGCCTTTTGGTCGTCATTGCCCAAATCGGCGATCAGACCACCCCCCAGAACGGCCGTATCCAAGAACGGTTCAACCACGCCTGCGCGGCCCAATTCTTCGAACACAACCGCGATGTCGAAACCAGCGCCGCCAAAGCCGCCCTGATCTTCGGTGAACAGCGCACCAATGACGCCCAGTTCGGCAAGGCCGTTCCAGATATCAGCGGAAAACCCTGTGTCGCTTTCAAGGATTTTGTTGCGTGTTGCGGTATCGTATTTGTCACGCAGGAAACGGCGCAAGCTGTCTTGCAGCATTTGGCGTTCTTCTGTCAGGTCGAAGTTCATGCTCCACCTCCCATCGTTGTTTTGGCAATGATCTGGCGCTGGATTTCGTTCGAGCCGCCAAAGATCGACAGTTTACGGTTGTTGAAATATTGCGCGGCCACGGGGCCAGCATTCAACGGATCAGGCAGGTTAAGGTTCGACCCCTCGATCGCCTCGGATGCGAATGGCATCGCATAGGCACCCGCAGCGCGGCGGGCCAGATCGTTGATTTCCTGACGGATGATCGTGCCTTTAACCTTGAGCATGGACGATTCAACGCCCGGTGCCGCACCCGCTGCCGCCTTGGAGACAATACGCAAGTTTGTCGTGCTCATCGCCATCAGGTCGATTTCAACCCGTGCAACGCGTGCTGCAAAATGCGGGTTTTCAATCAGGGGACGACCGCCCGCCATTTCGGCGCGCGCGATGCGTTTAACCGCAGTCAGACCGGCCTGAGAGAACCCGACGCCCGCGATGTTCGTGCGTTCGTGGGTCAGCAGGTACTTGGCATAGGTCCAGCCTTTGTTTTCTTCGCCGACCAGGTTTTCGACAGGTACTTTCACATCCGTGAACCAAACTTCGTTCACCTCGTGGGTGCCATCCAATAGGATGATCGGGCGCACTTCGACGCCGGGGGTTTCCATGTCGATCAACAGGAAGGAAATGCCTTCTTGCTGTTTCACGGTCTTGTCCGTGCGCACCAGACAGAAAATCATGTTGGCGTGCTGGCCAAGCGTGGTCCAGGTTTTCTGACCGTTAACGATGTAATGCGTGCCTTCTTCGTTCAGCACGGCTTCGGTCTTGAGCGACGCAAGGTCGGAACCGGCACCCGGCTCGGAGTACCCTTGGCACCACCAATCCTCGCCCGCCAAGAGGCGCGGCAACCAGTAATCGTTTTGCTCTTGCGAGCCGAATTTTTGCAGCACGGGGGCCAGCATGGACAAGCCAAACGGCACAATGCGCGGGGCGTAGTGTGCGGCGGCTTCTTCCTCAAAGATGTGGCGCTGAACGGCGTTCCATTCTGCACCGCCAAATTTCTTGGGCCAGTTCGGGGCCAACCAGCCCTGCTTGTTCAGGATGGCATGCCATTCTTCCTGACCCTCTTTACCCAGTTCTTCCCCTTTGCGAATTTTATCGCTCATTTCCTTGGGAAGCTTCTCTTCTAGAAAGGCGCGCACTTCGGCGCGGAATGCCTTTTCTTCGTCGCTATAGCTCAGATCCATTAATCGTTCCTCCGGTTTATGTCGTTCGGGCATTGCGCCCTTGTTCATTTATTTTGCGGCGTCTTTGTTTAAATCATCAAAGTTGCGGCCCTCGGCCACCAGCTGTTTCAGCAGCGGCGCGGGCTGCCAGAACCATGCGTCTTCCTTGGCATAGTTTTCGATGTCGGCCAGCACCGCCGGTAGCCCTTGCAGGTCCGCCCATTTCATCGGGCCACCCCAATAGCGCGGGAAACCATAGCCAAACAGCAGCACCATATCGATATCAAGCGGGCGTTTCGCGATGCCCTCACCCAGCAATCTGGCGGCCTCGTTCACCATCGCGGCCATATAGCGGCGCGTGATTTCAGCGTCGGTAAAATCACGCGGTGTGATCCCCAACTCTGCACGTTCCGCCGCGATCAGTTCGGGCACTTCTGGGTTGGGCACAGAGCCGCGGGTGCCCTTTTCGTAGATATAGAACCCTTTGCCGGTCTTTTGGCCAAAATTACCCGCTTCACAGATTTTGTCAGGGTATGTCGGCACGCGTTCAGCCGGGTGACGGGTTGCCGCCTTGCGTTTGCGTGTGGCCCAGCCGATATCAAGACCCGCCAGATCGCCCACGGCGAACGGCCCCATGGCAAAGCCGAAATCAACCAAAGCTTTGTCGATCTGATAAGGCGATGCGCCGTCCAGCACCATGTGATCGGCGGCGGTGCGATAGGTCGCCAGAATGCGGTTGCCGATAAAGCCATCGCAGACACCCGCACGCACGGATATTTTGTTCAGCGCCTTGCCAAGGGCAAAGCCCGTAGCGACCACATCGGGCGCGGTCTTGTCTGCCACCACGACTTCGAGCAGTTTCATGATATGCGCGGGTGAAAAGAAGTGCAGCCCGATCACGTCGGCCGGGCGCGACGTGCTGGCGGCGATTTCGTCGATGTCCAGATAGGATGTGTTCGACGCCAAAATCGCACCGGGTTTGCACACGGCGTCCAGCTTGCCGAACACTTCTTTCTTAACGTCCATGTTTTCGAAAACGGCCTCGATCACCAGATCAACAGACGACAGGCTGTCATAGTTAATCGACACCTCAAGGGCGATGGTGGTCATCGCGTCGTATTTCATCTGGGTGATCTTGCCGCGCTTGAGGGCTCCCGACAGGTTGCCTGCGATGCGACCACGTGCAGCTTCGGCAGCTTCGGGCGTCATCTCGATCAGGACGACGTTGAAACCGGCCAGCAAGGCGGCTGTGGCAATGCCAGCCCCCATGGTACCACCGCCGATGATCCCGATGGATTGCAGCGCGCGTGGCTCAACGCCTTTCAACTCGGGCAGGTTACTGACGGCACGTTCGGAAAAGAATGCGTGGATCATACCTTGGCGCTGATCGGTTTCCATCAGGTCCATGAACATCTTGCGCTCGGCCAGCATGCCCTGATCAAAGGGCAGTTCCGATGCGGCTTGAACGGCGCGTACCGCTTGGGCAGGCGAAATCTGGCCACGGCCCTTTTTCAGCGTCCCGTCATAGGCCGCATCCCAATCAATCGGTTCGGGCGCAGGCATTTCGCTGACCGCACGGCGCGGGGCCGCGTCGGCGATCAAGCTTTCGGCATAGGCCAAACCAACCTCTTCGGGGTCGCCCTCGGCAACCTTGTCGATGATGCCCAGCTTCAACGCTTCGTCCGCTTTGACCTGACGGCCTGTGGTGATCAGATCAAGCGATGCATCCACACCAACCAAGCGCGGCAAACGTTGGGTGGCACCGGCACCGGGGATCAGACCCAAATGCACTTCGGGCAGGCCAACGCGCGCAGAGGGCTGCGCAATGCGGTAATGCGCGGACAACGCAATCTCGAGACCGCCGCCCAAGGACACACCATGCATCGACGCGACCACGACCAGCGGCGATGCTTCGATCCGTTTGCACACGTCGGGCAGATAGGGCTCCAGCGGGGTCTTGCCAAACTCGGTGATGTCAGCGCCGGCGATAAAGGCGCGGCCTTCGCCAACGATCAGGACAGCTTTGACACCGGTGTCAGCCTCGGCTTGGGCCATGCCCGCAACCAGACCTTCGCGCACCGCGTGGGACAAGGCGTTTACCGGTGGGTTCTTAATACGCAGCACGGCAACATCGCCTTTGCGTGTGTATTTGATCTTATCGCTCATCTGTCAAATTCCTGTCTGTTCTTTTAGTCGCGGCGGCTCAGCGCCGGGGTGCGGCCTGTGCGTTGTTCAAGTGCGCGCACCAGATCGCGCAGCGCGGGGCCGACTTCGTCTCGGATCCGATCGTCGGATAAATCGCTGGGCATTGCCCCGCAGGTAAACGCCACCGGTTCGCCAAATTCCTCGGCGAAATAGGGAACGCTTACGGCATTTATGGTGCTGGCATAACGCGTACCCTTGAGTGCGTATGTGAAACCATGCTCGACCAATTGTGAATATCCCTCCGAGCGGAACTGTCGCATATACTTTTCAGGCGTCAACTGCGCAAAGCGTTCTTGGCCAAGTGACGCCACGACGGCCATGCCAGAGGACGACCCAAACACCGGAATCCGGTGCCCCGGCTCAAGCCAGATGGTGGATGCATTGCGCGGACGCCACGTGCGCACGAGCAACATTTTAGAATCGTCGCGCACCGCGACCAGTGCCAGCGTGCCCGTGTCATCGGCCAGTTTCTGCATCGCGTCAGACGCCAGATCCAGAAAGTTGACCGCGACCGATGCAACAGACCCAAGCGCAATGGCCGATGGCCCCAAACGGAACCTGTCATTGCGCCCGCCGTGGCTAAGATACCCTAATTCGCACAAGGTATAGGTCAGCCGCGACACGGTGGGTTTTGGCAGGCCCGTCCGGTCAGATATCTGCGCGTGTGTCAGCCCACTGTCGCTTGCCCGAAAGGCCCGTAAAATGGCCAAGCCACGGGCAAGCGTGTTCGCAAACTTGCGATCTGTCCCTTCAGACGTCATCGCGCGCCCAAGGGGATCAGCAACGAGATCATCGGGAAGGACATGATCAGGATCAGCACGATAAAGTCGACGCTTAGGAAGCGCGTGATACCGGCAAAGATCTTGTCAATCGGGGCGTCTTTGCCGACCACGTTGGCGATCACGAATACGTTCAGACCAACGGGCGGGGTAATCAACCCGATCTCAAGCAGCTTGATCACCACAACACCGAACCAGATCAGGTTCAGGTCATAGCTTTCGACCAGCGGGATCATCAGCGGCAGGGTCAAAACCATGATGCCAATCGGATCAAGGAACATGCCCAACACCAGATAGATCACCGCAATCGCCAGCATCAAAACCACCACAGACAGCTGGGCGTCAGACACCACGTTCACGATCATGGGGGCGACGTTGGTCAGCGCGATGAAGGCCACGAAAATCTTGGCACCCGCTGCAATGAAAAAGATGGCTGACGTCTGAATGCAGGTTTCTTTGACTGCTTCCCACAAGCCGCGCAGGTTCAGTTTACGTTGGGCAAAACCGATCAGGGTGGCAGCGACGACGCAGACAGCTGCCGCTTCGGTAGCAGTAAAGATGCCACCATAGATGCCGCCGATGATCAAAACGAACAGCATGACCGCAGGCCAGCTCTCAATGGCCGCTTGAAAGCGTTCCTTTGAGGAATAGCGCACATCGGTTGGCGGTGCGATTTCGGGGGAATACCAAACCCAAACCGCGATGACGAGGATGAAGCCAGCCAGCGTCAACAAGCCCGGCAGAACGCCCGCAAGAAACAGCGACGAGATCGAGGTTTCGGTGAAGATACCGTAGATAATGAACAAAACGGAGGGTGGGATCAGCGATCCCAATGTGCCGCCTGCCGCCACCGATGCGGTCGCAAGGCGCGGGTCATAGCCCATGCGCAGCATCTCGGGTGTGCAGATACGGCCCATCGTCGACGCGCAAGCAATCGAACTGCCCGTAATCGCAGAAAAACCGCCACAGCCCATGACGGATGCCATGGCGACCCCACCGGGAAGACGGGTCAGCCAGACCTTGGCCGCGTGGTAAATCTTGGTCGTGATGTCGGCGCGATAGGCAATATGCCCCAGTGCCACGAAAAGCGGGATCATCGACAGATCATAGGAATGGATCAGGTCGAATGAGTTTGAGAACACCATGGATGTGGTGGCGCGAATGGCACGTTCCGGCATGAAGGTGCCCGTGCGAAACGCAAAGATAAAGAAGGTGCCGACTGTCGCGACCGACGCCAAGGAAAAGGCGATAGGCACGCGCATGGCCAGCAAGAAAAGGACCGCGCCAAACGCAATCAGACCAATGGTTGCAGCATCCATTACAGCGTCTCCTGTTCGGCAAGGGCATCAATTGTGTGGTTTTGTTCGTCCGATACGATACCGCCCGACAAAAGCGTGCGGGTGTCACGAATAGCCAGTTCGGCCAGACGTAACCAACAGGCCCCAATGCCGATGATAAACAACAGACGTCCGGGCCATTTCGGCAGGTTCAGGTCACCATAGAAAAAGCTGCCTTTTTCCCAAACGCTTAGGAATTCGCGGGTACCAGCATAAAGCAATGCGGCCAGGGCAATCAGCCCCATCACCGACCCCATGACAATCAGCCAGGACCGCAACCGTGGCCCAAACTGATCAGAAATAAACGCGACACTGATATGTGCGCGGTTGGCCGTCGCGGCACCAAGGGGCAGAAGGATGGCCGCAACCATCAATTCCCGCACCATGGTGACGCTGTCAGGCACGCTTGAGGAAAAGACAGCACGCGCGACCACATTGGTTGTAATCAAGACCCCCAACAGGATGACCGCAATCGCGCCCAACCCCAGCAGGATTTTCTCTAGTGGTACCAACATGGTCCCGTCCCTCCCTCAAGATATGTGCTTAGTTACCGGACTGTGCCCAAGGATAGCCGTTTGTATCACGCTCTTGCGTGTATTTGGCGATCAATGCGGTGTAGTCTTCCAGCATCTTATCACCCGGAAGGCCTGATGCTGCAGCTGTTTCGACCCAAGCAGCCAGGAACTTTTGACCGCCCTCAACCAGCTTTGCGCGTTCTTCTGCGGGCAGCTCGATGATTTCGACGCCTTGTTCTTTCATAGATGCAATGGCTTTGTCGTTGGCGATGGTGATCATACGGCCAAATTCGTCAGCCATATCTGCTCCAGTTGTGGTCAGAACCTCTTGCTGCTCGGCTGTCAGGGAATCGTACATGTCTTTGTTCATAAAGATGCCGACGCCGCCAACTTGGCCCCAGTTCAGCATGGTGTAGTTGTCCATAACTTCTGCCTGCTTCAGCGCGGCAACAGCATAGGAGTAGCCTTGGCTACAATCGATCAGGCCGGTGTCCAGACCTTGGTACGCGTCATAGATCGACATATTAACCATGTTCGCGCCTGCTTCGCCGAACACTTTGCCGTATGCGCCCACACCGCGAACTTTCTTGCCTTCGATGTCTGCAACCGAACGGATCGCGTCGCCTTTGCAGCCGATGTTTACCTGGCTGGTGGTCCATGTGCCGATATAGACAAGGTTCTTGTCGGCAAGGTTTTCAGCAACAGCTTCGTTGGTGCGCATCAGTTCGTCCGTGGCGCGCATGCCAACCCAAGCGTCAGGGTTGTTGACGGGCAGATCGGCGATGCCATAGGCCGCCATCTCTTGCGGATAATAGACCGCGATCACGGAACCGGTGTCAGCAACGCCATCCGCGATGGATTGCACAGCTGCGTTCGCTTTGAACAACGCGCCACCCCATTGGATGTCCATGCGCAAATCGCCGGACGAACGCTCGGCCACTTGGTCGGCGAACCACTGCAATGCATTGGCGCGCGCGCCGCGGTTTGGGCCCGCTTCGCCGTGGATCAACACGGTTTCAGCACCCGCAACCGATGCAGCAAAGCCCATGGCAGCGGCGAAAGATAGGTTTTTGATAAAAGACATGAATTTCCCTCCCAAGAAATTTGTTTTACTATGTAAAACTTGGTTTCACTATGTCACGGCGGAACCTAGAACCGGAGATGGAAACGCGCAAGCGGATATTGCGCCCACACGGATTTTACGTGTGGGACGCGAATATCTGCTAGTTTTTCAACTTTTTAGACGGTCGGCGCGATATCAGCCGCGCTGATAAAGGAAGCAACGCCCCTCGACCGCACCTGGGGGCAAGGGAATCTCTTGCAGGTGGTCGAAATACATCCGGTCGCTTGACACCATGATACCACCGCGATCCAAAAGCGGTTCGATATACGGCGATATAGCCCGGGCAAAGGCATCGTTTTTCGCCAGATTATGACCGCCCAAATCCGCATGAATAAGCCGCGCTGTTGCGCCGAACCGTTTCAACGCCTTGGGAAGTGTTTCATACACATCCCCCAGTAACACCCGATCTTCTGCCGGGGTGCTGTCGGGGTTCGACGCGATTTCCCGCTCGAAAACATAAATATCACGCTCTGGCATGATCTCTCGCATGTGGTGGAAAGTGCGGCCATTTCCCAAGCCCAGCTCGAATACCGGGCCGGGTTGACCTGCAGTGATTTTAGCGGCGTGATCAAGGCAGGCGCGCTGTGACACCATGCGGTCGATAAATAGATCCAGACGACTCATTTTTTAGGCTCTCTTTCTTATTTGCCACTAGGGCATTCACTGCTCGGGTCATTCATAGGTAGTGCCCCAAGGTTAAAGACCAAGGCCCCTAGACGCAGAACAGTTTATCGGCTTCACTCAAAAGTGTAACAACATGTTTTAACGCTTTTGGATCCAAATGACTGTCCTGTTGGAAGTGAATGACCTGGCAATCGGGTTCGGCGACGCCCCTTCGGTTGTGGATGGCGTCAACTTTCGCGTGAACGCAGGCGAAACACTGGCCTTGGTCGGTGAAAGCGGGTCCGGCAAGACGCTGACCTGTCGATCAGTGCTGCGCATTCTGCCCGATGCTGCGCAATTGCGCAGCGGGTCCATCAACTTTTACGGTGAAGGCCGGTCTGCCGATCTGATGTCTTTGCCGGAAAAGACAATGCGCGACATTCGCGGCGACTGCATTTCGATGATTTTCCAAGAACCGATGCGCGCACTATCGCCGCTGCACCGTTTGGGCAATCAAGTGGCCGAAGTGTTGTGGCTGCACCGCAACATGGGCCGCGGCGAGGCCAAGCGCCGCGTGCTGGAACAATTTGAACAGGTCGGGTTTGCGGACCCTGAGCGGGCGTGGTGCAGCTATCCGTTCGAGATGTCAGGCGGCATGCGCCAACGTGCGATGATCGCCATGGCGATGGTTGCCAAGCCCGAATTGCTGATCGCGGACGAGCCGACAACCGCGCTTGATGTCACCACACAGGCGCAGGTTTTGGGCCTGATCCGCAGCTTGCAAAAAGAAACGGGCATGGGCGTGATCCTTGTTACCCATGATCTGGGCGTGGTCGCCAATATGGCGCAGCAGGTCGTCGTCATGAACAAGGGCCGTGTCATGGAAAGCGGCACCGCGACTGACGTGCTTGGCGCACCGGCGCATCCCTATACGGCCAAGCTGTTTGCAGCCGCCCCGATGATCCCGCAGGTCGCGACACCCGCCCGTGCACCCAAGCATGATGATGTGATCCTTGATCTGCGCGACGTGTCGAAAACCTATACAATGCGGGCCGGGGCGTGGCGCAAGCCGATCAGCATTCCCGCCTGTCAGAACGTTGATCTGCAAGTAGAGCGGGGCAAAACACTAGCCATTGTCGGTGAAAGCGGATCCGGCAAAACCACCTGCGCACGGATCGCCATGGGTGCCGAGACGCCCGACTTGGGTGGCGAGGTATTGTTCAGGCCAGACAAAAACGCAGATGCCATACCGGTTCACACCATGAACAGCGCCGAGCGCACGGCGTTTCAGCGCCAAGCACAGATGGTGTTTCAGGACCCGTATTCATCCCTTAGCCCGCGTATGCGCATCCAACAGGCATTGACCGAACCGATGGAAATTCACGGCATCGGGTCGGCATCCGACCGCCGCGAAAAAGCGGCCGAGATGTTAAGCTGGGTCGGCCTCGACGCCAGCATGATGCACCGTTTTCCCCACGCTTTTTCAGGCGGGCAACGTCAACGGCTATCGATCGCGCGCGCACTGACCTTGGACCCGAAATTGCTGATCTGTGACGAACCGACATCGGCGCTGGATGTGTCTGTCCAAGATCAAATTCTGTCGCTGCTCGAAGACATCCGCGAACGTGCCAATCTAAGCTATCTGTTCATCAGCCATGATCTGGCCGTTGTGGCCCGGATCGCGGACGAGGTCGCGGTGATGCGCGCGGGCGTCATCGTTGAACAGGCCGCCCCCGATACGTTGTTCTACAACCCGCAGCATCCCTATACCAAAGCGTTGATCGCCGCCCAGCCAGAGCCTGACATCAGCCGCCCGATCGACCTTGATCTGGTGGCCAAAGGGGCCGGTTCCCCACGGCTGTGGCCCGAGGCATACCGCTTTGAAGGGATGCAAGCACCTGCGCTGCGCGAACTGGAACCCGGTCACAAAGTCAGATGCCATGCGTAAGCTTGCCCTTGCCCTTTCGCTTCTCACCTCGCCGCTTTGGGCGCAACCCACGTTGCCGCCGCTGCAAGAAAGCTCCTTCTGGGCGCAAGAGGTCGACAGCGGCAACATGCCCCCGATTGAGGCCCGCCTGCCCCGCGAACCGCTGATCGTCGACCTGGCGGCAAAGGGGCGTAGTTTCGGTACCCAGGGCGGCACCTTGCGCACCCTGGTGTCGCGCTCCAAAGACATAAGGCAGATGGTTGTCTATGGCTATGCCCGGCTGGTGGGCTATCAGCCCGACTATTCGCTGGCCCCCGACATTCTGAAAGCTGTCGATGTTGAAGAGGGTCGCAAATATACGCTGCACCTGCGCGACGGGCATCGCTGGTCGGACGGTGCCCCCTTTACGTCAGATGATTTCAAATACTGGTGGGAAAAGGTCGTTAACAACGCCGAAATCACCCCCAGTGGTCCGCCCGATTTCATGTTCGTCGAGGAAAAGCTGGGCCGTGTCACATTCCCTGATCCGCTGACCGTTGTCTTTGAATGGGACGACCCTAACCCCGATTTCCTGCCGCTTCTTGCGCAAGCAAGCCCGCCCTTCATCTATCGCCCCGCCCATTATCTCAAACAGTTTCACCTCGATTTCGCCGACCCCGACAGCCTGTTCCAAGAGGTCACAAACGCCCGCGTGAAAAGCTGGGCCGCGCTGCACAACAAGCGCGATAACATGTACAAATTCGACAACCCGCAACAGCCGACATTGCAGCCTTGGATTAACACCAGCAACAGTGACGGGTCGCGTCAGTTGTTTGTCAAAAACCCGTATTACCATCGTATCGACAGCCGTGGTGTCCAGCTGCCCTATATCGATGTGGTGAATATGGATATTGTTGGCGGCGGCCTGATCGCGGCCAAATCCAATGCGGGCGAAGTCGATCTTCAGGCGCGCGGGTTGGATTTTCCTGACATTTCGATTTTGAAAAAGGGCGAGGTTGACGGCGGCAAATACAAAGTCCTTTTATGGGCCAATGGTGCCGCCAGCCAGATCGCCATTTACCCCAACCTGAATTTCGCCGACCCGGTGTGGCGCGAGGTGATGCGCGACGTGCGGTTTCGCCGCGCGCTTAGCCTTGGCATCGACCGCCGGATGATCAACCGTGCTCTCTATTTTGGCCTCGCCCAAGAGGGCGGGATGACAGCGCTGCCGCAAAGCCCGCTGTTTAACGAGGCCGATTTACATGCATGGGCGGCGTTCGACATCGACGCTGCAAACGCGCTGCTGGATGACATGGGCCTGACCGAACGCATGCCATCTGGTTTGCGCAAACTACCCGATGGGCGGCCGATGGAATTCGTCGTGGAAACCGCCGGTGAACGGAGCGAGGAAGAAAACGCGCTGGCCATCATCACCGATACATGGCGTGACCTTGGTATCCGTCTGATCATGCGCCCGCTCGACCGCGATATCCTGCGCAATCGCATCTACGCAGGCACGACAATGGCCGCCGTCTGGTTCGGTTGGGATAATGGCATCCCCGGCCCGGCAACATCGCCCAAATACCTCGCCCCGACCACTCAGGAATTTTTTGCCTGGCCCAAATGGGGGCAGTATTATCAAACAATGGGCCAATTCGGCGAAGCCCCCGATCTGCAACCGGCCCAAGAGCTTATGGATTTGGCAAACGCTTGGACCCGCGCTGAGGAAACCCGAGAGCGTACCGAGATTTGGAAACGCATGCTTGCGATCCATGCCGAACAGCAATTTGGCATCGGGATACTTTCCAAGGCCCCCCAGCCCGTTGTCGTATCCAACCGTCTCATGAACGTGCCGCAGGAAGGCGTTTGGGCCTATGACCCCGGCGCGCATTTCGGCATCCACCGCATTGACGAATTCTATTTCAAAGACCCTCTCGTACAGGTGAGCAAATGATCTTTCTCAGATACGCAGTCTGGCGTTTTATCACCATGCTCCTGACCCTCGCGGTCGTGTCGGTTTTGGTCTTTGTCATCATCAACCTGCCGCCGGGCGATTATCTATCAAACCAGATCGCCGAATTGCGCGCAACGGGTCAGGCCTCAGGTGTGGCAAAGGCCGAATTTCTACGCCACGAATATTCGTTGGATCAACCGATCTGGAAGCAATACCTGATCTGGGCCGGTGCCGCCCCGGGCCCGCAAGGCTATGCAGGGTTGCTGCAGGGCAACTTTGGCTGGTCGTTCGAATTTGACCGCCCCGTTGGTGAAATCGTGGGCGACGCGCTGTGGATGACGGTGTTAGTCAATCTTTCTGCGGTCTTGTTTGTGTACCTCATCGCCCTGCCCTTGGGCGTTTTGGCGGCGGCCAAGTCTGAAACATGGGTCGACTATACCGCAGGATTTATCGGCTATCTTGGCCTTGCCACGCCCAACTTTCTGCTGGCGCTGATCCTGTTCTACTACGGGCATCGCTATTTCGACCTGCCCATCGGCGGCCTCATGGCACCCGAGCTTGAGGGCCAACAGATGTCTTGGGCCAAGGTGCAATCCATCCTGCTGCATCTGATTGTCCCGACCTTTGTGATTGGCACCGCAGGGGCTGCCGCGATGATGCAGCGGCTGCGCGCGAACATGCTGGACGAGCTGGACAAACCCTATGTCGATACGGCCAAGGCCAAAGGGCTAGGCCCGGCTCGGCTGTTGGCGAAATACCCGCTGCGCATGGCCTTCAACCCGTTCGTGGCAGACATCGGCAACCTGCTGCCCGCGATGATTTCAGGCTCGGTTCTGGTGTCTGTTGTCTTAGGCTTGCAAACCATCGGCCCAGCGCTGCTGATCGCCCTCAAATCCCAAGATCAGTTCCTCGCTGCCTTTATCTTGATGTTCGTGGCACTGCTCACGCTGATGGGCACGATGATCTCAGACATGTTGCTGGTCCTGCTGGACCCACGCATTCGCTATGGGGCGCGTGGATAATGGCCATTCAACCCGACAACCGCTTTGTTGACACCACACCGTGGACGGACGTGGTCGACCTCTCCGCGCCCGAACGCTCCGATATGGATGCCTCAGTCGCGCGGCTGATGTGGCGCAAATTCCGCCGCCACAAACTGGCGCTGGCCTCCGGGCTGTTTCTCGCCTTTTGCTATCTGATCTTGCCGATTGCCGGTTTCATCGCGCCCTACACGCCCAACGAACGCAACGCCGAACATCTCTATTCCCCCCCGCAAAGCATTAACCTGTGGCACGAGGGCAATTTCATCGGCCCCTATGTCTATGAAACAACCGGCACCGCGGATCTGGTGAACTTCCGCTGGGTCTACGAGACGGATGAAACCAAACCGCGCCCGCTTGAATTCTTCTGCAAAGGCGAAACCTATCATATCTTCGCCCTGATCCCCTCTGACACCCACCTGTTCTGCGCACCTGAAGGGGCGACCGTGTTCCTGTGGGGGTCTGATCGATTGGGCCGCGATGTGTTCAGCCGGATTTTGTTCGGCGCGCAACTGTCTCTCACCGTTGGTCTGATCGGGATCACGGTTTCCTTCGCATTGGGCATCTTCTTTGGGTCGCTGGCTGGCTATTTCGGTGGCAAAACCGACTGGATCGTGAACCGCATGATCGAGGTGCTGCGCTCACTACCTGAACTCCCCCTCTGGCTGGCGCTCTCCGCGGCCGTGCCGTCGAACTGGGGCCCGGTTTCAGTCTTCTTCGTCATATCGATTATCTTGGGCATTCTGGATTGGCCCGGCCTTGCTCGTGCGGTCCGGTCCAAATTCCTAAGCCTGCGCGAAGAAGAATATGTAAAAGCCGCCGAAATGATGGGGGCCAAACCCACGCGGGTTATTTGCAGACATCTATTGCCCAACTTCATGTCCCACCTGATCGCCAGCGCCACCCTGTCCATTCCGGCGATGATCCTTGGCGAAACGGCACTCAGCTTCCTTGGCCTTGGCCTGCGCGCGCCCGCCGTCAGCTGGGGGGTCATGCTGAACGATGCGCAAAACCTGGCCAGCATCGAAATCTACTGGTGGACAGCCATTCCGATGCTGCCGATCATCGTAGTCGTCTTGGCCTTCAACTTCCTAGGCGACGGCCTGCGTGCCTGCCTGGACCCTTACAAAACCTAAATCAGCTTCTCTGGCTCATAAATATCCCGGGGGGTGCGGGGGGCTGGCCCCCCCGCGTCGGTCCGGTTGCCAAAGGCAACCGGAAACCAGAACTCAGTACCAGCCCGCAATTTTCACTTCGGTACCCGCCGCGACCATCTTGGCAAACTCTGCCGGGTCCTGCGTGCCACCGTCACGCCCACGGAAATGGTAGGGGTACACAAATGACGGCTTGAACGCGGACACCGCTGCGGCAGCGGCTTCCGCGTCCATGGTGAAGGGCAAGTTCATGCACACGAACGCCAGATCGATATTTTCCAACGCGCGCATCTCTGGCGTGCCTTCGGTATCGCCCGAGATATAGACCCGGAAACCGGGCAGGTTCAGGACATAGCCGTTATCGCGCCCCATCGGATGGAACTTCGCGCGCTCTGGCGTCGTGTTATAGGCGGGGATCGCTTCGATGCTCAGGTCTTTGAACATTGCAGTTTCGCCATTGGCGACCATGCTTGCCTTGGCCTTCAGCGCCTCGGGCAACATCTCGTAAACGGCGGGGTTGGTGATGATCTGTGTGTTTTCGCCAACCACAGCGGCCAGCGTATCTGCATTGTAATGGTCACCATGTTCATGGGTGATCAAAACCAGATCTGGGGTCGCGAAATCGGCATAGTTTGCGGCATCGCCCACCGGATCACTGTAAATCACGCCAATCGGCGTCTCCATCACAAAGGACGCATGATCGACGGGGTGCACTGTGATGTCACCGCCCTGAGCAGGAAAGGTGTTGCCGCCATGGGCGGCGGCCTGCGCGGCATAGGGCAGCATGGTAATCACACCTAGGGTGGCGGCAGAAGTGGTTAGAAATGTACGTCTGGACTGTGTCATTGGAACCTCCTGTTAAACTACAACCTCAGATAGCCCGCGCCGCATCCATTTCAATTTCGAACTCGATCACACCGCCGTTAGCGGTCGTCGCCGTTTGTTTCAGGCGCGTCTAACTGGTCTTCCTCGATGGATGCTTGCGCGGCAGCGGTGACGGCTTTGCGTTCCTGATCACTTAGATCATCCACCTTCCCATCGGCCAAACGCACCGTGACCTCGCGGTGGGCAAAGCGTATGCCTTCGCGTTCAAACAGGGATCGAATTTCCTCGTAGACCCGTTTGCGGATCAGCCATTGATCCCCGGGTTTGGTCATAAACTTGACCCGGATGATCATCGCGGAATCCTGCATTTCAATCACGCCTTGTGACTTCAGCGGTTGGATAAAGTTTTCGCCAATCACCGGGTCTTCCAACAACTCAACGCCCAGCTTTTTGATCAGCTTGCGCACCTTTTCCACATCGGTGTCATAAGTCACGCGCAAGGGCAGTTTCATAATCACCCAGTCGCGGGAATAGTTGGTCATAACCTGCAACTCGCCGAACGGAATAGTATGCAGTGGCCCCAGATGGTGGCGCAGTTGAAAGGACCGGACCGAAATTTTTTCAACGGTACCTTTGACCCCGCCAACGTCCAGATATTCCCCCTTACGAAACGCATCATCAAATAGGAAAAATGCCCCCGCAAAGATGTCGCGCACCAGCGCCTGAGACCCGAACCCAACCGCAACGCCCACAATACCGGCACCGGCAAACAAGGGCCCGACGTTGATGCCGAATTCCATCAGCACAATCAGCACGATGGTGACGACGACGACAATCAGGATGAAGTTCCGAAACAAGGGCAGCAACGTCGCAAGGCGGCTGGCCGAGGAGGCGCCGCTCCCCTCGTCGCCCAGCTCTGCGGCGGGTTGGTCGCCAGCTTCGGCTTCGATCTTGGTGTCAATCCAGATCCGGAAAGCATGGTAGATGATATAGCCGATAAAGATAATGACCATGACATCCAGCAGCCGGTCCGCGAGGCTTTCGACAATCTGCGCGCTTTCATTGTCCCAGATGAAAAAGAACGCATAGGCCCCTGCGACAAAGGCCAGAATGGCAGCGACCCGTCTGGCAAGCGCCTCAAAGGTGTTCAGCGTCCGGCGCGGGGGCATCATCGCGCGGGCCTCTTCTTCGGCCTCGAACAGACGTTCTGCCTCTGGCATAGCCGCCGAGGTGCCATCTACGGTGTCCGCACCATCCTCCATCGCGTCACGCACCGCCGCTTGTTCGCTGCGGATCTCGTTCAGCCGCCGCATGTGGCGCGCCCGTGCAAAGCCGCGCTCAATGGCAAAGTTGATGGCCCCGTAGACCACAATAATCGACACCAAAATCCCGTAGGCCCCCGCGATCAGCGGGATGGAACTGGGGTTGGCCAGCACCAGATCATAGGTCAGCTCCACCCATGCGAACAGGACATAGACGATAACAACAGGTGCCCAAATCTTCGACAGTATCCGCGCGACAACGCTGACTTCTTCCACCGGTCTGCCGTGGCGCAGCGCGTTTGAAATCGCGCGCCTGTTCACCAGCACCATCAGGATATTGGCCAACACGATCGTCGCAGACAGCAGCGATGATATGAATGCATAGACGTCGTAGTTCAGCCCCAACTCACCAATCCAGACGCCGAATAGGATGGCGCATGTATCAAGACTGGCCAAAATCCACAGCCAGCGGTGCAGCCTTCTTGCATCTTTATCGCTGAACACAGGGATGCGATATTGCGACAGGAAGGGGGATAGGATCATCCGCCACAGCACCGCAAAGAAACGGCACACGAAATAGCCGATATTAATCAGCGTGACGGTGAACTGCATCGCCGTGTCTTCAAGGCTGCCAAAAATGATCGCGCCCAACATATAGGCCACGGCCATTGACACCAAGATGCCCATGACGCCCATGAAAAAGCGGAACACCAGAAATGGCATTTTCTCGCCATAGCCGACGGGTTTTTCCAAAACGCGCGAGGTGACAAATTGCCGTGCAAAATATCTGGCGAAAATCTGTAGTTCGACAATCGCGCCGATGGCAAACAGGATCAAGGAATACAGCAGCGCCTTGCCAAAGGCCCAAAGCGTCCCGTCCGGGCTGGCAGCGCGCAGGATATAAAGAACTTCGTTGATCGCATCGGGCAATTGAATGATGCGTTGGATCAGGGCCTTGCGAAAGCCGTTCGTCCGCTCTTGGAGAGCCATGAGCGCGGAATGCTGCGGCTCTGCCCCCGGATCATTGGCCCCCGCCGGATCAGCCGGCGCGGCCGCGGCATCCGTCTGGTTCAGCAAGTTGCCCTTACTGTCGATGACCACCACGCCGACACCGTTTTCCGCGGCCTGTTTCATAATCTCTTGAACGCGGGCATCTTCGTCGCTGGTGTCGGATTTAGCAGTGGGGAACAGGGTTTGCAGCCCTTGTGCGTCGCCCTGACCTGCAAAAGGGATCAAAAACAGTGACAGCAAAAATACTGAAATAATGTGCCGCATAATGCCTCGCTGTCGCCAAAATACCTCAAAAGACGCTAAGCCAGTGCCGCACCCATTGCAATCGCGCCATATGGAACTAACTGCCGGTCCTAGTCGCAAGCGGGCCGTTCGCGTGCCCAGACCTATTGAATCGTGCCAAATCAGCAAAGTGATGTTAACCATTTACCACGCGTAGCCGTCGCAAAACCTGACGAAGGACCCTCATATGATCAGCCTTGCATTACGCGGCGGAACCGTACAGATGCCTGCGCGGTTTGCATCTTTGCAAAAGCTGAATATCAGACCGCGCAGTTTTGCCCGTATCGGCAAAGTTATTTTTGACATTTAGGGGTTCTTTGGCGACACAGGAAGTGACCTGTGCCGCAAGGCTTCCAGACCAAGTTAGGATCGGCGCATGAGCCAATTGCCCACGAGACCAAGCCGCAAGGGCCAGCCTTCGCACCGCATCATGTTCTACAGCCATGATACGTTCGGTCTGGGCCATTTACGCAGGTCTCGGGCTTTGGCAACGGCGCTGACCCAAGGCGACGAAACCGCATCGGCTATCATCCTGACCGGATCGCCCGTCGCAGGGCGCTTTACCTTTCCCGAGCGCGTAGACCACATCCGCCTGCCCGGTGTGACCAAACTGGCCGATGGCAGCTATGTGTCGCAAACCTTGGGGCTGGATATTGACGAAATCACATCGTTGCGGTCCGGCCTGATCAAGACGGCTATCGAGAAATACGAACCCGATTTGCTCATCGTTGATAAAGAGCCATCGGGCTTTCGCGGTGAACTGCTGCCCAGCCTTGAATGGCTGCGCGACCACGGCACGACCAAAACTGTGCTGGGCCTGCGCGACGTGTTGGACGAACCCAAGGTGCTGGCCGCCGAATGGGAACGTAAAAACGCCATCGAGGCGACAGAAGAATTCTATGATGAAATCTGGGTCTATGGCGATCGCGACATCTATGACCCGACCAAGGGGCTGGCCCTGTCGGACAATACCCGCAGCCGGATGCATTGGACCGGATACCTGCGCCGCGAAACCACGGACGAGGTTGACCTGCCCGAACACCCCTATGTTCTGATCACCCCCGGTGGCGGCGGCGATGGTGCCGCGATGGTATCGCTGGTGCTTGAGGCCTATGAAAAAGACCCGGATTTGGCCCCGAATGCCGTTTTGATCTATGGGCCGTTCCTGTCCGGCGATACACGCGAGGCATTTGATGCACGGGTCGAGAAACTGAACGGTCGTGTCACCGCCGTAGGCTTTGACAGCCGGATCGAGGCGCTGTTCGTCGGTGCTGAGGGCGTCGTTTGTATGGGTGGCTACAACACCTTTTGCGAGGTGCTGTCCTTTGACAAACGTGCCGTGATCGTACCGCGCACCGTGCCCCGGCTTGAGCAGTGGATCAGGGCCAGCCGCGCCGAGGAATTGGGCCTTGTGCGGATGCTGGATGAAAGCCGCGATGGCATGACCGCCGATGCGATGATCTCGGCCATTCGCAACCTGCCCCATCAAAACAAGCCGTCCCAAGCCGGATCAGATGGCATTCTGGACGGGCTGAAAGTGGTCATTGAACGTGGCACGGCATTGATGGATGCCCCTAAATGACCAATCCCCCACTCGCCATTGTGGTCAAAGGCTGGCCGCGCCTGTCAGAGACCTTTATCGCACAGGAACTTGTCGCACTAGAGGAAGCAGGCCTGAGCTTCGACATCTGGTCGCTGCGCCACCCGACCGACACGAAAACCCACCCGCTGCATGATCGCCTAAGCGCCCAAGTCCGGTATCTGCCGGAATATTTGCGCGACGATCCGGCCCGCGTCTCGGCCGCCCGCGAAGCTGCACAAGCTATGCCGGGCTATGCCCAAGCGCTTGACGCCTTTGCACGGGATCTGGCCCGCGACGACACCCCCAACCGGAAACGCCGCTTTGGTCAGGCCTGCGTGATGGCGCATGAACTCCCCGCCGACACCCGCGGCATCTATGCCCATTTCCTGCACACGCCATCATCAGTCGCGCGCTATGCTGCAATCCTGCGTGGCCTCCCGTGGAGCTTTTCTGCCCATGCCAAGGATATCTGGACCTCGCCCGAGTGGGAATTGCGCGAAAAGCTGAACCCCGAAACACATGGCGCTGCCTTCGGGGCCACATGCACGGCCTTTGGCGCGGAACATCTGCGCGATCTGGCCGCCGACCCAGACCGGATTGATTTGGTGTATCACGGCCTTGATTTGTCGCGGTTTCCTGACGCGCCGGCCCGCGCGGTGCGCGGCGTAACTGACACCTTTCAAATGATGTCGGTCGGGCGCATGGTCGAAAAGAAAGGGTTCGATAATTTGATCGACGCGCTGGCGCTTTTGCCCAAAACGCTTGATTGGCACTGGACCCATATCGGCGGCGGCACGTTGTCAGACGAAATGAAAGCCCGCGCCCAAACCCACGGCATCAATGATCGCATCACATGGCGCGGTGCCTGCGACCAACCCGAGGTGATCGCCGAAATGCGCAAGGCCGATCTGTTCGTGCTGCCCTCGCGGATCGCCAAGGACGGTGACCGCGACGGTTTGCCCAATGTCTTGATGGAGGCCGCAAGCCAAAAGCTCCCGATCCTGAGCACGCCTGTGTCCGCGATCCCGGAATTCATCGACAGCGGCACCAGCGGCATTCTAAGCGACGATGCCCCCGCTGCACTGGCGCAAGCGATGCGGGATTTCGCCGCCGATCCTGAACTGGGGCCGCGGCTGGCCGAGGCCGCGCATAAACGTCTGCACGCCGAATTCACCATGGCACCCGGCATTGCCCATCTTTACCAACGACTTGGGGCGATGCTGTCCCCCGCGACCTGATGCGCCTTGCGTTTTACGCGCCGCTAAAGGCACCCGATCATCCCACCCCGTCAGGGGATCGCGCGATGGCGCGGGCGTTGATTGCCGCGTTGGAATATGGCGGGGCGACTGTCACCTTGGCCTCGCCCCTGCGATCCCGAGACGGCAGCGGCGATGTTGATCTTCAGACCCAGCTGTTGGATCAGGCACAGGGGGAAATCACCCGTCTGTGCGGCGTTGGGCGGGCAGAGGGATGGCGGGCCTGGATCACCTATCATAATTACTACAAAGCGCCTGACCTGATCGGGCCATCCGTCGCGCGCCATTTGGGCATTCCCTATCTGCTGATCGAAGCATCCCGCGCGCGCAAGCGCCTGATCGGCCCTTGGGCGCGATTTGCCCACGCTGCCGAAGCCGCCAGCGACGCGGCAGATGTGATATTCTATTTCACCCACCGCGACGCCGAAACGCTTGAACGCGACCGCTCCGGAACCCAGCAGTTGATCCACCTGCCGCCCTTTCTGATGCGTGACCGCGTCGATACGGCGGCAGTGCCCGATGGCCCCATGCTCGCCGTTGGTATGCTGCGCGAGGGGGACAAGCTCGCCTCGTATCAGATCATCGCCGAGACATTGGCGCAGTTGCCCGACATCGACTGGTCGCTGCGCATTGCGGGCGACGGGGCCGCGCGCGCACGCGTCGAGGCGTTGATGGCCCCCTTTGGCCCGGCGGTGCAATTCTTGGGTCAGCTGGATGCCGACGCATTGACTGACGTCTATCGCACGTCGTCGCTGTTGTTCTGGCCCGGCGTGAACGAAGCCTTCGGTCTTGCGTATCTTGAAGGCCAAGCTGCGGGTTTGCCGGTGGTGGCGCAAGACCGCCCCGGTGTGCGTGACGTGCTGGCCCCCGGCTACTATCCCGATCCTGACAAGGGCACCCCACCCCTAGCCGCGCGTTTGCAACAATTTCTCGCCGATCCTGCCCTACGGCACCGCCTTGGCCACGCTGCCCAAGCCCACGTAGCGGCGCATCACCTGTTGCCCGCAGCTTCGGCAACGCTGTGTTCAGGCCTCGCCAAATGCGGAGTGTACCGATGATCCAGCTCGCCCTTTTGCGCCATGGCCACACAGATTGGAACCGCGCGGGCCGTATCCAAGGGCGCACTGACATTCCTTTGGATGACGATGCGCACGCCCAGCTTGCGGGGCAGTGCCTGCCCGCTCCGTGGGACAGCGCCGATCTGGTATCCAGCCCGCTGGCCCGCGCCGTGCAAACCGCCGAACTGGTTGCTGGCAGGCCACCCCAGACCACCCCCGCCTTGATGGAAATGGATTGGGGCAAATGGGAAGGCCTGCGCGGCGTAGACCTGAAAGCAGACCCCTCCAGCGGTTTTCGGGACATCGAATATTGGGGCTGGGATTACACGCCCACCGGCGGCGAAAGCCCAGCTGATTTGCGCGCCCGATTGATCCCGTGGGCCAATGCGCTGACCCGTGATACGGTTGCGGTGTGCCATATCGGCGTGATGCGTGTGTTGCTCGGCCATGCGATGGGTTGGAATTTCAAGGGCGATCCTCCCTTTCAGATCAAACGGAACCGCCTATATCTGATCCAGATCGACCCCACCGGATGGCAGACATCCCCCGACCAAATCCGACTGGAAAACCGCGTATGAAAGTTTGCATCGTCGTTACGCATCTGCTGGGCACCGGCCATCTGGCCCGCGCCCTGACACTGGCGCGCGCCTATTGCGACGCAGGGCATGAAACCGTCGTGATCTCGGGTGGGATGGCAGCGCCGCAACTGTCAAACGATGGCGTGGAAATGGTGCAGCTCCCGCCGCTTCGGTCCGATGGTGTGAATTTTGCACGGTTGCTGGATGACGATGGCAACGAGGCTGACGCGGCCCTATTTGACGCCCGAACAAGGATGCTGATCGACACGGTTCAATCACAGCAACCCGATGTTCTGATCACCGAGCTGTTTCCTTTTGGCAGACGCATCCTTCGCGCCGAATTCACAGCCCTGCTGAACGCCGCAAAGACCCTGCCCCGTCGCCCGCTGATCTGTGCCTCGGTCCGCGACATCCTTGCGCCGCCCTCCAAGCCCGCCAAAGCGGCGCTTGCCGATGATCTGATCGCACAGTTCTATGACGCCGTGCTGGTCCATTCAGATGCAGAGGTCGCGCCCCTGTCGCTCAGCTGGCCGGTATCGGACGCTTTGGCAGGCAAGCTGCGCTATACTGGATACGTCGCTCCACCCGCCGCCACGCCGCACCCTGACGGGTTGGGCACAAATGAAATCATAGTTAGTGCTGGCGGCGGCGACGTCGGCCAGCATGTGTTCGATACGGCCCTTGCCGCGGCAAATCAGGACCCCGAAAAGCGGCAATGGCGGCTGTTGCTCGGCGGGCAAGATGCCGCAAGACGCAGCGACGATCTGATGCGCGATGCGCCGGCAAATGTCATCATCGAACCCGCACGGCCCGAATTCCGGCAGATGCTCTATCACGCCGCCGCGTCTGTGTCTTTATGCGGGTACAACACCGCTTTGGACATCCTGCAAAGCGGTGCGCCTGCGGTGTTCATCCCCTTTGATGCGGGCGGCGAGGTTGAACAGGGTCTGCGCGCCGATGCCTTGGCACAGATGGATGGTATTGCCGTTCTGCGGAACGCCAACCTTGATGCGGCAACGCTGTTGGACGCCGTAACGGCGGTGCCGAACGCCCCCAAGCGCCCCCCACGCGACCACGGATTTGACGGTGCCGCACAAACCGTGCGGATCACGCAGGAAATGCGAGAGGGTCAGCGATGCGAGTAGACTGGGCACCGCTGATCGCAGAGCTGTCTATATGGCGTGCAGAGCAGCGCGCGTTGCCGATATGGTGGCGCGATGATGACGCTGTTGAACCGACGCTAGCGTTGGACCGCCTGACCGAAATGTCCGAAGCTTTGCATCTGCCTGTCCACTTGGCCGTGATCCCGAAACACGCGCAAGAAGCCCTGCCAGCGTTCTGCGCCAATCATGAAGTGGTCGTCCCGCTTGTTCATGGCTGGCAGCACCTCAGCCACGCGCCCCAAGGGCAGAAGAAAGCCGAATTTGGCCATCCTCGCGACACCGCCCTAGCCGACGCAGAACGTGCGCTGACCCGGATGAACGCGCTGTTTGGCAAAGGTTTCCTGCCCGTCTTTGTGCCGCCGTGGAACCGCATCGACGCGTCATTGCTGCCGCAGCTTGCACCGCTGGGCTATACCGCCGTGTCGACCTATCTGCCGCGCAAATCCAAATGGGTAGCCCCAGGCCTTGCCCAGATCAACACCCATATCGACCCGATATTTTGGCGCGGCGGGCGTGGCCTTGTACCGCCGGAGGAGCTGATCGCGCATATCGTGCAGCTGCTGCAGGACCGCAGACATGGGATCACCGACACGACCGAACCCATGGGGTTTCTGACACATCATCTCGTGCATGACCAAGCAATCTGGGATTTCACGCAACGCTGCCTTGCAACGCTTTTGGACGGTGGTGCGACGCCCGCGGATTTGACCGCCGCCTGACCGCGGTTAACGCTTTTTGACGAACTCGGTCAGGATCACGATCCGCTGGCCTTCGACGCGCCCCTCGATATGGGCCGGATTATCCGCAACCAGCGATATCTTATTCACCGCCGTGCCGCGCTTGGCCGTGAAGCCGCCGCCTTTGACAGGCAAATCCTTGATCAACACGACCGTGTCCCCTTGGCTGAGGACCTGACCGTTGCTGTCGGTATGTATGACCTCTGCCGTGACATTATCCGCCCACGCTTGGGTTTCGTCATCAAGGTACAGCTGATCCAGCAAATCACGCGACCAATCGGTATCAAGCCGCTTGAGCGTCCGCGCGGCATAAACCTGAAGCGCAGCATCCTCGGTCCACATCGTTGACGCGATGGGGCGGAAGTGATCGGCAGGCGTTTGCGGGTCAGCGCACAAGGCGCAAATATCGATGCTCGCGTCAGCAGGGCCGCCTGTTACAGGGACGGCGACGAGCGGGGCATCTATTGTGCAAAGGGGGCATGTCATGGCGGTGGTTTAGGCCGCGCACCCAGCACTGGCAATCTTTTGTTTACCGTGATCGCACAATATCAAATCATGAGCAGATACCGACGCATCTACGTGCCAGGAGGCACCTATTTCTTCACCGTTAACTTGGCAGACCGTGGGTCAGACTTGCTGATACGTGAAGTTGAGCTTTTACGATCTGCATATGCCTCGGTCATGGCGGAGCACCCGGTGACCTGCGACGCCATGGTCGTGCTGCCGGACCACATTCATGCTGTGTGGACATTGCCAGACGGAGACGCTGATTTCTCTGTTCGCTGGAAGAAAATCAAATCGACTTTCACCCGCCACTATCCACACCCCGTATCGGTCAGTGCCAGCAAGGCGCGCAAAAATGAACGCGGCATTTGGCAACGGCGGTTTTGGGAGCATTGCATCCGCGACGAAGCCGATTTCGCCGCCCATGTCGAATATTGCCATTGGAACCCCGTGAAACACGGGTTTGTCGAGCGACCGGAAGAATGGCCATATTCAACGGTCCATCGGGCAATCAGACGTGGCGAGTATGTAACGTAGGGTGGGTGAAACCCACGCGTTGCGCACGGTTGAGGGGGAGTGACGCGTGGGTTTCACTAGCTCAATAGCCTAAACCAATCTCTAACCGACAACTCGAGACGATCACTTTCATCAGCTGCTAGACTACAACAATGCGCAATTGGACCACGCAATAGATTTAGCTGGTTAAGAACGCGCGAAACTGCCGACTTGGATGAAAGCACAGGCTCGAAAAGTTCAAAATTATCAGTAATCAATTGAGAAAGTTGACCAAACGTAGTGTAGTCAATGGGGTCGGCAGATCGCAAAGTTAAACCCGCATGCTGTTCTTTGTCACGATTTCGCTTTACTTCAATACGGATACCTTCGGCAACCCTTTGTGTCTCCCACCACCCAGATCCTTCAGCGTCTATAAGCGTATCTTTTATCAAATTTCTGATTGACACTTCCAAGCAGTAAAAGATTTCATAGTATTCGGACATACGGGCGGCTTCTGCTCGAACGTTACCTTCAAAATTCTTATATTGCTCCAGCTTGCGTACACCGGGCTCATCTCTCACAACCAGAAGTCTATGACCTGTTTGCTCGCTTACATTTTTGAGTTCAGATTGAATTTGAGCGCCGCTCATCCCAAAAGCACGAACTATCATTTCCGATTTTCTAGATATCGTCATTTCTAAGCAGGTGCTCCTTCAGGCTCTTAAATATAGCGTTGAAAACTTCAATGTCTGTAGTTTCTGGAAGGTTCAAATTTATATTGTACCCAATATTAAGGCCAAGTTCCTGAGGTTTGGGGGTCGCAGGCTGCTGGACTTGCTCTCGAAAAGCCGATTCATCTGGCCTCTCGCTGGGCCTATTTGTTTGCAAGGTCGTTCCTTCGGTATGGTCGAAATCAGAAGCGTCGATCAAGTGCCGCAAACACGAAAGTATCAAACCTACGGGCCGCGCATCAGAAGCCAAACCCGTCGCTTGGATTACTAAATCTCTTAATTCTTGCTCGGAGCAATCGTGCATATACTCATTTAGATCATACAGCGGTTTGTATCCATGCTTTACCGCCCTAGCTAGGGCTTTCCCCCCATCGGAAGTTCGTAAACCACGATAAATATCAGAAGGGCTGCCATCGGTTTCAGCCAACCCAATACGTTTGAGAAATGTGGTTATCTGATCACCAGAACTACCCGGTATCCCTAATTTAGTTTTGACAAAGTCTTGGGTAACTTTCGGGGGCGTTGGGGCTCGCCTAATTGCATCGAGTGCCTTTGGTATATTTCCTGGGGATGCTAGATATGGCAAATTGGTCAATTTTCTTATTCCATTGGTTAAAATTCAACCATAGGCAGTTAGACTAGTGACCTTCAATACCTAATGTAATGTGCTTCACCCTCACCCAGTGGGCTACGCGCTTGGCTACGCCAAACTCTTTCGCCCACCGTCGCTAAAAATGGTCGGCTTTTAGCCGTCCATTTTTAGCGCTGAAATAAACGCTTCCTGCGGGATATCTACCTTACCGAACTGGCGCATCTTCTTCTTACCGGCTTTCTGCTTGTCCAGCAGCTTCCGTTTCCGAGACGCGTCCCCACCGTAACACTTGGCCGTGACGTCTTTGCGCATCGCGCTCAATGTCTCGCGCGCAATCACCTTGCCGCCAATCGCCGCTTGGATCGGGATTTTGAACATGTGGCGCGGGATCAGGTCTTTTAGCTTTTCAACCATCGCACGGCCGCGCATTTCGGCGCGGTCGCGGTGCACCATCGTTGACAGCGCATCAACAGGTTCGTCGTTCACAAGGATCGACATTTTCACCAGATTGTCCTGACGGTAGCCGATCATCTGATAGTCAAAGGACGCATAGCCCTTGGTCACCGATTTCAGGCGGTCGTAAAAGTCGAACACCACTTCGTTCAGCGGCAGGTCATAGACCACCATCGCGCGGCTGCCCGCATAGGTCAGGTCCATCTGGATGCCACGACGGTCTTGGCACAGCTTCAAAACGTCGCCCAGATAATCATCGGGTACAAGGATCGTCGCCTTGATGCGCGGCTCTTCGATGTGGTCCACGAATGTTAGGTCGACCATGTCAGCAGGGTTGTGCAACTGCGTGACGGTGCCGTCTTTCATGTGGATGTCATAGATCACCGACGGGGCCGTGGTGATCAGATCAATGTCATATTCGCGCTCGATCCGGTCGCGGATCACCTCGAGGTGCAGCAGGCCCAAGAAGCCACAACGAAAGCCGAAACCAAGCGCGGCTGAGGTTTCCATCTCGAAGCTGAAAGACGCGTCATTCAGCGCCAGCTTTTCGATGCTGTCGCGCAGGTCTTCGAATTCGGCGGCGTCCACGGGGAACAGACCACAAAAGACCACGGGCTGTGCAGGCTTAAAGCCCGGCAAAGCCTTGTCGCAGCCCTTTTTCTCGTGCGTGATGGTATCACCAACACGGGTGTCGCGGACCTGTTTGATCGACGCGGTGAGAAAGCCGATGTCGCCCGGCCCCAGCACGTCAATTTCGGTCATCGCGGGGCGGAATACGCCGATGCGGTCAACGTGATGCACGGACCCGTTTTGCATCATACGGATGCGGTCGCCCTTTTTCAGCTGGCCGTCCATAATGCGGACCAGAACGATCACGCCCAGATAGCTGTCGTACCAACTGTCCACCAGCATCGCCTTAAGCGGCGCATCCAGCGTACCCTTGGGCGCGGGCAAACGATGCACCACAGCTTCGAGGGTTTCGATGATCCCTTCACCAGTTTTGGCGGATACGCGGATTGCCTCGGACGCGTCGATGCCGATCACGTCTTCGATCTGTTCGGCGACGCGGTCGCAATCGGTGGCGGGCAGGTCGATCTTGTTCAGGACCGGCACGATCTCGTGATCCGCGTCCAGCGCGTGATACACGTTGGCCAATGTCTGCGCTTCAACGCCTTGGGTGCTGTCGACAACCAACAGCGATCCCTCAACCGCGCGCATGGACCGGGACACCTCATAGGCGAAATCCACGTGGCCAGGAGTGTCGATCAGGTTGAGAACGTAATTCTCGCCATTGAGCGCGGTGTAATCGATCCGCACGGTCTGCGCTTTGATCGTGATGCCGCGTTCGCGTTCGATGTCCATGCTGTCTAGCATTTGCTCTTTCATATCGCGCAGGGCGACTGTGTTCGTCTCTTGGATAAGACGATCAGCGAGCGTGGATTTACCATGGTCGATATGCGCGACGATGGAGAAATTGCGGATGTGTGAAAGAGCTGTCATGGATAGGGATATGGTGCGGTTTTAAGCGCTGGTCAATGGGTCGGATTGCCTGTCGGCATTGATGATTGCACCATAGCACAAGGGGTATCGACGTTTTGCCGCGCTAGATCCTTGGTTGCCCCCGTCTGAATACAAGAGTACGGAACGGGGAACTCCTATGCAAAATCTGCATATCAGCGGAAAATGCTTTGAAAATATGGCCGTCATGCGTTCTCACTTTTGCTTGAGTAGAGCCTTCCTGCAACACTCGAATTTAGTTCGCCTGCCTTACGGTTTTAAGCGCTACTGAGCCTTCATAGGTTTGAGGTCTCTAATGGCCTGCGACGGCGTGGGCCGGGTGAAAAAGGAACTCAGAGATGAAGATCAAACAACAGCTTGCACCTGTAGCGGCCGCTGCCCTTGGCCTAGCGTTTGTACCCGTATTGGCACAGGCCCAATCCGCCGGGCCAGTTTGGGACTTTTACGGACAATTGAACTTGGGCGTCGTCAGCGTTGATGACGGTGTCGACAGTAATTCCGCCTTCACTGACAATGACAACTCCAACAGCCGCATCGGCCTATCCATGACGCAGGCCATGCAAAACGGATCCGAGCTTAAGCTGACCTTTGAGACCGGCTTGGGTCTGACCGGGTCGTCCAGCCTGAACGGGTCCGACAACGACTTTGACGCAGAATACCACCGGACTGAACTGCGCAAATTCGACCTGGCATACAAGACACCGACCATGGGGACGTTCTCCTTGGGTCAGGGCAGCACGTCGACTGACGGCTCCGCCGAGGCTGATTTCTCGGGCACGGGCGTTGCTGCTTATGTTGGCATCAGCGACATCGCCGGTGGCCAATCCTTGCGCTTTGCGGATGGTACGCTTTCGACGGTGAACATCGGCGGCACAAACAGCTCGTTCGATGGCGGCCGTCGCCTGCGTGTCCGGTATGATACGCCAGTCTATAGCGGTTTCTCGGCATCGGTTTCGGCAGGCCAAGAAGTTCTGAAATCGGGTGACGACAACGATTACTACGATGTTGGCACACGCTATGCGACTGACTATGGCGATTACAAAATCGACACGCGTCTGGGCTATTCCTTCCGCGACAGCACGAACGATCTGGTCATGGGTTCGGCCGCTGTTCTGCACGCGCCAACCGGTCTGAACCTTGCTGTTTCGGCAGGTCGTCAAGTCGCCGGTGACGCTGATTATGCCTATATCAAAGCGGGTCTGACACGCGATTACTGGGCCATCGGTTCGACATCGTTGTCGATCGATTACTACGACGGCAACGACTTTACCGTCGCAGGGTCCAACACCTCGTCCGTGGGCGTTGCGGTTGTTCAGCGTCTTGACCAGTACAACACCGAGCTTTACGCGACCTACCGCACCTATGAATTCGACAGTGCGTCGGCGTCTTACCAAGACATGGACGTCACATTCGTCGGTGCCCGCTGGAAGTTCTAAACCACTGCCATACCAACGCCTTTGCCCGATAACTTTGGGCAAAGGCACGTCAATTTGCATTATCGTGAATTGCCCAACCGCAGATTATGCGGCATAGTTGCCCGGGCAGAAGGTGCAGCAAACGGGATCAACCCGGCGCGCCGAAGACGAGGCAATAAATGTTACGAATTTTTACGATGATTTGCGCGCTGTCAGCATTGGCCGCTTGTGGCAGCGGACGCGGCTATAACCCCAGTGGCGGATACCGCAGCGCGCCCGTACTGTTCGCGACGGGACCAATCCATTCGGCGTGCATGGCGGCAGGGCGCAAGCAGGCAAGTCGGTCACGCTGTGGCTGCATCCAAGCCGTCGCAGATCGTTCGCTTTCCGCGTCAGAGCAGCGGCGCGGTGTCGAGGTGTTCAAAGACCCCCACACCCTGCAAGAAGCCCGCCAATCCGACCGTTCCAGTGACAACGCGTTCTGGAGCACATGGAAAGCCTATGCCAACACCGCGCAAACCTTGTGCAGCGCGGCCTGATACCTAGACGGCAGTGATCAAATCTGCGGGCGGGTTGGTTCGCCAAAACGCTCGATCAGCCGGTCTTTGATCTGATCGCGTGCGGCACGGTATTGCACCATCTTGGCGTCGCGGGTTTCCCCCAGCCCCGTGGGGTCAAGGATAGGCCAGTATTCGACGGTCAGGTGATAAAACCGTGTCAGTTCCAACGCGCGGCGCTGGCTGGCCGGGCTTAGGGCGATAATCAGATCGAACGAGCTAAGGTCGTCGCCCCAGTTTTCCATCTCGTCAAAGCTGCGCGACCGGTGGCGCGACAGCTCAACATCCAGCTCTTGGCAGACCGCGATGGAAAAGCCGTCAATCTCAAGATCATTCATGACACCAACGGACTGGACATAGGTGCCCGTGCCGTAAAACTTTTTCATCAACCCTTCGGCCATGGGGGACCGCACAGCGTTGTGATCGCAGCAAAACAGCACCGATTGGGGCAGGTTTTCGTCCATTTATCCGCCGTAATGCAAGACGCAGATCAGGGTGAAAAGACGCCGCGCCGTGTCTGTGTCAATCTCGGCCTTGCCTTCAAGCCGCTCTTGCAGCACCCGCGACCCTTCGTTGTGGATACCGCGGCGGGCCATATCAATCGTCTCGATCTGTGCGGGGGCCGATTTCTTAACAGCCTCAAAGTAGGATTCGCAAATCTGGAAGTAATCTTTGACGACCTGACGGAACGGCCCCAGCGACAAATGGAATTCCGCTGCCTTTTCATCGCTTTCCGTATTCACATCGAATACCAAACGTTTGTCGCGGATCGACAGCCCCAGATGGTACGGGCCCTGTGGTACGGGTCGGTCGTCGCGGGCTGGCAGCGTGAACACGTTGTCTTCGAGCAGGTCAAATAACGCGACTTTGCGTTCCTGTTCGATTTCAGGCGTGGGCGGCGGCAGGTTTGCATCGTCAAGCACGATATGCGTGATCCGAGACATGGGCTTCTCAATTCATACTTAGGGTCGCACGACCATAGGCCGCGCAATCGGGTTGTTCAATCTAGGTCGCCGCGTCACTCGTTCAGCTTGCCCAATCGGGCTGTGACCGACAATCCATGTGCCTCAAGGCTCTCAGACCTTGCAAGCCGCGCGGCTGAGGGCCCGATTGCGCGCAGCGCTTGGGGAGACATGCGGGCAAGGGTCGTGCGCTTCATAAAATCAAGCACGGACAGGCCTGAGGAAAAACGCGCGGAGCGTGCCGTTGGCAGCACGTGGTTCGGACCGCCGATATAGTCGCCGATGGCTTCCGGCGTCCATTGGCCGAGGAAGATGGCCCCGGCATGTGTAATCTGCGCGCTAAGGGCGTCAACATCTGCGACGCACAGCTCAAGGTGCTCAGGCGCGATCCGGTTGCTAAGGGCTGCGGCGATGGCAACATCGGGCACGGTGATGATAGCACCGTTATCACGCCAACTTGCCCCGGCGATCTTGCGCCGTTCCAACGTTTCAAGACGTTTTTCGACAGCGGCGGCAACGGCCTGACCAAAGGCCGCGTCTGTGGTGATGAGAATGGATTGCGCGCTTTCGTCATGTTCGGCCTGCGACAGCAGATCAAGCGCGATCCAGTCTGGGTCATTATCCGCATCCGCAATCACTAAAATCTCGGACGGGCCTGCGATCATATCGATGCCGACCTTGCCGAACACGCGGCGCTTGGCCGCGGCGACAAATGCGTTGCCCGGACCGGTGATTTTATCAACCGGTGGGATCGTATCGGTACCGTAGGCCAAGGCGGCGACAGCCTGCGCGCCACCAATGCGGTAGATTTCATCGACACCAGCGATACGGGCGGCCAGCAGCACCAGCGGATTAAGGACGCCGTCAGGTGTCGGCACCACCATCGCCAGACGCTCAACACCAGCGACTTTGGCCGGAATCGCATTCATCAAAACGGACGACGGATAGCTGGCAAGCCCGCCCGGCACATAAAGACCCGCAGCGGAAACCGCTGTCCAGCGCCAGCCCAAGGTCGCGCCAGCATCATCTGTCCATTCCGCATCTTCGGGCAATTGGCGGGCGTGATAATCACGGATGCGGGTGGCGGCCAGTTCCAACGCGGCGCGATCCTCGGCCGTGACTTCGGCCACGGCAGCGTCGACTTCGGCAGCGGTGATGCGCAGGGTTTCAGGTGTCAGTGCGATACGGTCGAATTTCTGGGTCAACGCGATTACCGCAGCATCACCTGTTTCGCGCACCTGCGCGATGATGTCGGCAACGGTATCATCGACATCCGTGCTTTCTTCGCGCTTGGCAGACAGCAAAGCTGTGAAGGCCGCCTCAAAATCAGGCTGTGAGTAATCTAGGAACTGGGGCATTTAAGATCCCTTTCAGCCATGTGCCCGATTATGGACGGGGCGATGCAAGGTGATGTTGAATTTGGATATTTAAGAGCCAGAGAAGCGGATCAGACCGGATGTTCCGGCAACTTACGTGAAGGCGCGACATAGGGCTTGGTCACGTCTTTTAGGGTGACCTCAAGCGCTTCGACGCTGAGGCGGATCGCGCCATCGCCAGCAAGGGTCAAAAGCACGTCGCCCGATGGCGCATCGGTTTCATTGAATTCGATATCGAGCAGTGACAGGATCATATCGCTGTCGCCTTTGGTCACGCCTTGGGTCGATACGCGCTGAACATTGTTGAACATCAAGACCGATTGAACACGTTCAGGTGCATGGCGCGTTTTGCCTTCGTCTTCCCAGCGGACCCGGTTCAAAAGCAGCGCGAACCGTGCGCCTTTTTGATGCCAGCGCATCTCGGAAGCGGGGAAAACCGCGTCTTGGGTCAAGGACGAGATCACCTTGAGGTCATCGGCATCCAAAGCGCCAAGGTTCAACGGGGCCTCACGGCCATCTTCGAAACGTGCGTCCTGGGTCATTATTCTTTGATCCGTTCAATGTTTGCGCCCACGCCGCGCAGTTTGGCCACCACATGCTCGTATCCGCGATCCAGATGATAGACGCGGCTGACTTTGGTTTCGCCCTCGGCAGCCATCGCCGCAAGGATCAACGAGACAGAGGCGCGCAGATCCGTCGCCATGACGGGTGCGCCTTTCAGTTTCTTGACGCCCTTCACAGTCGCTGTGCCGCCGTGGACCTCGATATCGGCCCCCATGCGGATCAATTCGGGCGCGTGCATAAAGCGGTTCTCGAAAATCTTTTCCTCCAGCACCGAGGTGCCTTCGGCGGTGCAAAGCAACGCCATCATCTGCGCCTGCAGATCGGTGGGAAAGCCGGGGAAAGGTTCGGTTGTCACATCCACCGCTTGGATCATGCCATTGCGGCGGGCTACTTTGAGCCCCTTGTCGGTTTCTGTCACGTCGATACCTGCGGCATCAAGCTTTTCGCAGAACGCTTGCAGCAGATTGATCCGACCGCCCAGCAATTCGACCTCGCCGCCGCAAATGGCGGGGGCCAGCATATAGGTGCCCAGTTCAATCCGGTCGGTCACGACGCGGTGTGTCGCAGCGTGCAAGCGATCAACGCCCTGAATTTCAATGCGGCTGGTGCCGTCACCTTCGATTTCTGCGCCCATGGCACGCAGGCAATCCGCAAGATCGACAATCTCGGGTTCGCGGGCGGCGTTGTTGATCACGGTCGTGCCCTTGGCCAATGTCGCGGCCATCATGATGTTTTCTGTCGCACCCACCGAGGCGAACGGGAAATCGATCACGGCACCTTTGAGTTTGCCGCCCTCGGCCTTGGCATGCAGATAGCCGTCACGCAGGTCGATCTGCGCGCCCATAAGCACCAAGCTGTCGGTGTGGATGTCCATTGGCCGCGCACCAATGGCGCAGCCGCCGGGCAACGACACCTCTGCATGGCCTTCACGGGCAAGCAGCGGACCCAGCACAAGGTTAGACGCGCGCATTTTACGAACGATGTCATATTCAGCCCGGGTGTTGATTTCGCCGTGGCACGACATCGCCAGCACGCGGCCATCCTGCATTGACGTGACTTCGGCCCCAAGCGAGCGCAACAATTCGGTCATGGTGCGAATGTCGGACAGGCGGGGCGCATTGGTCAGCGTCAGGGGTTCTTCTGACAAAAGGCAGGCAGGCATCAGGGTCAGGCAAGCATTTTTGGCCCCTGCGATTGGAATTTGTCCCGACAGCGCACCGCCGCCTTTGACCACAATCGAATCCATCGTTCAGCCTTCCGTGTCTTGGCCTGATTGGCCGTTGTCTGTCTTGGTCTCTGCCTTGCGCGCGCGGGCTTGCGCCTTGCGCCGGCCCATATTTGCCTTCAGCGCCGCCTTGAGCCGATCTTCACGGATGGCTTTGGCGGTCTTGGGCTTTTGAGGGGCGGTACCTTGTGACATGTCGATTGTCTAGCGCAGCGGGCAGTCAGGGTCCAGATAGCCCTTGCACCATATTGCGAATGCGTCTAATCAGCCGCCATTCGTGCTGGAGTAGCTCAGTGGTAGAGCGCGTCATTGGTAATGACGAGGTCGGGAGTTCAATCCTCCCCTTCAGCACCATTTCCCCAACATCTGCTATTTATCCTCTTATACCTCTGAATTTATGGGTATCCCAGGTGATTTAGGGCCGTTTTAGCCATCGTTGGGTGGGCCGCATTTCGTCATTGCAGGCAAAGCGAATCTGCGCAAGCGCGCGGATTTCAGGGATGCATTAACCTGCCGTCGCCGATGAATTTGGTGCCCCGTGCAGGCGGCACCCGCAGGCCCCGCACATAATTTTATTGATCCATACCGATATGCCGTCATTATCCTTTTAACGAGGAGAGACCATGCCCCATAAACTGACGCTCGACGCCGTAGAAGATTTGGCCCGCGACACGCTGATCGCAGCGGGGGCAACGGATGCCGCTGCCAGTTCGGTCGCGCGGTCCACCCGCCTTGCCGAGCGTGACGGCATACGCAGCCACGGGTTGCTATATCTGCCGATCTATGCCGAACATCTGCGCTGCGGTAAGGTATCAACGACCGCCGCCCCCAGCGTGACCACACCGCGCCCCGGCACCGTTCGGGTGGATGCAGATCACGGGTTTGCCCATGCGGCGATTGATACGGGTTGGGACAGTTTTACAAAAGCCGCGACCACAAACGGCATCGCGGCGATGAGCATCCATAATTCGTATAATTGCGGCGTCCTTGGCCACCATGCGGAACGCCTTGCCCAAGACGGGTTGGTCGGGCTTTGCTTTACCCATGCGCCTGCGTCGATTGCACCACCCGGCGGCAGCAAACCTGTTGTGGGTACAAATCCGTTTTCCATCGCGGTGCCAGATGGCCTTGGCGGGGCGATGCTGGTGATTGACCAATCGGCCAGCGCCATCGCCAAATCCGAAATCCTGCTGCGCAGCCGCGAAGGCAAAGCGATTGAACCCGGTTGGGCGCTGGATGCTGATGGCAATGAAACGCTGGACGCGGACGCCGCCCTTGCCGGTTCCATGGTGCCCTCGGGCGGGTACAAGGGTTTCGGCGTTGGTCTGTTGGTCGAAATTCTGGCCGCAGCATTATCAGGTGCGAACCTAAGCGCCGAGGCCAGCCCCTTTTCCGGTACCAAGGGCGGGCCGCCCGGCACCGGACAGTTCTTTATCGCGATTGATCCTGCCAGTTTTGGTGGGGACGGTTTTCACGCCGCAATGCTGCGCCTTGCCACGTCGATCACCGATCAGGATGGTGCCCGCCTGCCCGGCCAGCGCCGCGCCTATAACCGCGCCCGGATCGAGGCCGAAGGGGTAACTGTGGATGACGCGCTGCTGGCGCGGATCAAAGCCGCGGGAACCCCCGCCACATGAGCCCGGTGATCGACGGGCTGCAATATGCGAACTGGTCGGAAAAGATATTCCGCGAGATGCGCGCGGGCGGTGTTGATGCTGTGCATGCCACAATCACCTATCACGAAAACTTCCGCGAAACGGTGCTGAACATCGAGGCGTGGAACCGGCATTTTGAACGCCATCCCGATCTGATCTTTCAGGGCTTCACCGCTGACGACATCACCTTGGCGCGTGAAACGGGGCGCACGGCGATATTCTTTGGGTCGCAAAATCCGTCCTGTATCGAAGACGACATTGGACTGGTTGAGGTGCTACACCGTCTGGGACTGCGCTTTATGCAGTTAACGTATAACAACCAATCCCTACTGGCGACCGGTTGTTATGAGGATGACGATACCGGGCTGACCCGTATGGGCCGCGAGGTCGTTGCGGAAATGAACCGCGTCGGGCTGGTCGTCGACATGAGCCATTCCGGCGAACGCTCGACCCTCGAGGCGATTGAGTATTCCACCCGCCCCATCGCCATCACCCACGCCAACCCAGCCGCGTGGCACGCCGCGTTACGCAACAAGTCTGATAACGTCTTACGGGCCTTGTCAGGCACGGGGGGCATGTTGGGTTTTTCTATCTACCCCCATCACCTGAAAAACGGCGGTGCCTGCACGCTGAACGAATTCTGCGAAATGATTGCGCGCGCCGCCGATAGCTATGGCGTCGAAAATCTGGGGATCGGGTCGGACCTGTGTCAGGATCAACCCGACAGCATCGTTGAATGGATGCGCACGGGGCGCTGGACCAAACGCATCGACTATGGCGAGGGCAGCGCGGATGCGCCGGGGTTTCCGCCCATGCCGGACTGGTTCGGGGGTAACGCCGATATGCCCAATCTGACCGCGGGACTGCGTGATATCGGTTTCTCCGACGATGACACCGCAGCACTGATGGGTGGCAACTGGGCGCGGTTCTTTCGCGATAGCTTTGGCGGGACCGTATGACCCGCGCGCCGCTGTCCCCTGCCCGGACGGCGGCACCGTTCCGCCGCGATCCGGCGCAGGTCATGCAGTTGCCGCGCCTTGGTCTTGCGCATCCGACGCGGCTGTCATTTCTGCGTATTTTATTGCGCCGGATGCAGCGCGAAAACTGGCGCTTTGACCGGCCTGTGTTTGATATTGATGCCAATGGCGTGGGCCGCGCCGTTTACCGCGCCATAGGGCCGGAACGCACCTACAGTCTGGTGGCCTTTGCCCATGATCTGCCTGCTGATCAACGCTCAGACCGGGTGATTGCAACGGCGTGGGACGCGACGTTTGCCTTGCATGACGGAACGCCCGATGCTGCCGACCTTGACCGGTTGGCAGAAAATGTACCGCTGCAAGAAGCCGGACGCGTGACCCAAAAAGAGCTGACCCTAAGCCGGGCAAACCGGTCGGTGCGGCTGTTCGATCACGTAGTCCAATGTCTGTCCGAGGGCCGTCAGCCTGATGCACACGACTTGGCGGCAACCGGGTATTTGATGCGCACCACGGCCGTTTACGGGTCAGGAAAATTCGGTGCCGCAACCCATCACAGCCTGAGGACCCGAGCCGAAACCGCCGCGCCGTTCCAAACAGAAATGCTCACAGTCTGGCTGATCCGCACCTTTACCGTTGATATGGTCAACCACATGGCGCGGAATCGGGGCGGGGCGGCGGCTGTTCCGCTTGCTGACAACCTGCGGCGCAGCCTTGGTGTCGGGAATTCAACGGGCCTGGGCATGGCACCGTTTCTGGTGCGCCACCCGATATTGTTGAACAACTGGATGATGGCGCGTGAAGAAGCCCTTTCCCGTGTGCGGGCGCAAAAGGTGGCAGGATCCGACACGGTTGAGCGCTTTGTTCAGACGCTTAAGGCCGCCCAAGAGAACGCAGCCGTCTGGACCAGCGCGCACCCGCTTCAACAAGACCGTCTGACTGCCCTGCGCGCGGGGCTTAACCAGATCGCAGCCTACGTCGAGGCTGGCTGGGATCGACGAGGAGAGTATCCGTGGGGCGTGCTCTGGCATTGGGGCCAAACCCATCTGGAAACAGAGCCGCAGGAAGCGCTTTTGTCGCTCATGCTGGAGCCGCACGGCGATCTGATTGACGAGCTGGAGGGGGGGCTCAGCGCGGATGAAACAGCAGCGTCTACAATTAACGGGGGCCAGCAGATTGGCGCGTTGAAAACGTTGTTGGTGAAGAACTATGACTGGGCGCTTGGGGTCGATTATGCGGATCGCAAGGCTTCCAGCCGGTTTTGGTATGTCTCAGAAGACAAGCTTGAACCGCGCTTGGGTGAGCGGTTCGATGAACCGGGCAGCGACCGCGAGCTGCCGCTTGATATTGGGCGGCAAGCGGCGGCACTGCATAAAGCTTTGGAAGGTTTTCCCGATACGGCCCCTATCGCCGGGCTTCTGTTGGCACATCCGGAACACCGGTCAATGGTGCGCCGGGCGCAGTTGACGGCGACGCGGCCCTTCGCCGAAATCCGCGATAACCTGATTGACGCCGACATGCTGCCCATCGATATGCTGCGCTGCAAATTGGCCTGTTTTGGCGCGTCGCGCTTTGACCCCAGATCAGACCGCTGGGTGCGCATCAGCCTGTTTCAAAACACCCCCTACCCCGATGATCTGCATGCGGAGCCTGACCTTTGATCAAGGCGGATCAAACGCAGCTGACGATGCCCGAGATCAGCGCCTTGTGCCTGCGCGCAGCGCGCGGTGCGGGGCTAGGCTGGGGCATGGCCGAGGAATGCGCCCATGCCGCGACATGGCTGGCCGCACGTAATTTCGATTGGGCAGATGCCGTTTTGTATCAACTCGAAACACCCAGTGGGCGACAGGTTACCCCCCGCGTGGGCCGATGGGGTGCCGATGCCCCCGTTTGTGCTTTGCACGTCGGCGTGGCGCTGTCAGACTTTGCGACCCTGCCAGAGGGTCCGGGCCCGGACGGTGTTTGTTTAGGCCAAGTGAGCGGGCCGTTGATGCTGGTGCCGTTTGTCGCGCGAGCCGCAAAGCTGCTTGGCTCCGCGTTAGAGATCACATTGGACGGTTCACCATGGTTGCGGGTGTCTGGCGATACTGTCCAAATCCACGTCACTGAAAAATCAACGATATGGGTGGCTGAGGTGTCAGTATTCCCTGCCCTTCCTGATCACCAACCACCTATGCAAACAGCATCACAAAGCGCGATCATCTCGGACCAACACCTGAACCGGCTAGACAGTTTAGCGTTGAAAATGACGGTGCCGTCCTCGGCGATATCGGCCAAAGGGGCCGGTGCTGACGATGATTAACCAGCGCATCTCACAGCGCGAGGTCAGCGATCAAATCGGCCTTTGAGTAATCGGCTTTGAGTTTACGCGGGCTGGTCCTCCCCCCCTCGACCACGATGAAGCTATCCCCAAGCGCATAGGCGAAATCCGCATTTTGCTCGACCAGCAGGATCGCCATCTCGCCCTTGCTGCGCAACAATCGCAAGGCGTCGCCGATTTGTTCAATCACGTTCGGCTGAATACCTTCGGTCGGTTCGTCCAGCAAAAGCACGCGGGGTTTGGTGATCAGCGCACGGGCAATTGCCAGCTGTTGTTGCTGACCGCCCGACAAATCACCGCCACGCCGCGATTGCATGTCGCGCAGGACGGGGAACAGATCAAACACCTCGTCTGGAATAAAATGTTCGGATTTCGGCAAACATGCAAATCCGGTCTCAAGGTTTTCATGCACGGTCATCATTGGGAACACTTCGCGCCCCTGCGGGACATAGGCGATGCCCGCCTGGGCCGCCTGAAACGCCGTGTTCAGTCGCACGGGTTTACCATCGATTTTGATCGTCCCGCCGGACGCGGCATGCCGCCCTGCAATCGCCTTGAGGGTACTGGTTTTGCCCACACCGTTGTTGCCCACCATCGTGGTGACCTGGCCCTGCGGTGCGGTGAATGACACCTCGTAGAGGATGCGGCTTTGGCCGTAGTGCAGGTCAAGATTTTCGACTTCAAGCATGCCCACGCCCCAAATAAACTTCGATCACAGTCGGGTTGGATGTGACATGGTCAAGGCTGCCTTCGGCCAATACCGACCCCTCGTGCAGCACCGTTACCTTGCAATTCAAACGACGCACGAATTCCATGTCATGTTCAACCACAACAACCGCGCGGGTTTGTGCGGCGCGTTTAAGGATGTCGGTGGTCTTTTCGCGTTCCTCAACCGTCATGCCGGCGGCAGGTTCATCTACCAGCAAAAGCCGCGGTTCCTGCGCCAGCAACATGCCGATTTCCAACCATTGCTTTTGCCCGTGGCTCAGCTCCCCCGCGATGCGGGTCAAACTGTCGGACAGGCCGATTTCTTCGGCAATCGCTTCAATCCGCGCGCCGTTCGCTTGGGTTTTGCGGTGCAGCAACACCGCTAGCGGCCCGCGCGGGTTTTTCAGCGCCATGGCGAGGTTCTGCCGCACGGTTTGCGCCTCGAACACTGTAGGCTTTTGAAACTTGCGCCCGATGCCCGCATTGGCAATGTCAGCTTCGGACATCCCTAACAGGGAAATATTACGTTCGCCCCAGATCACCACGCCTTCGTCCGGTTTGGTCTTGCCGGTGATGATGTCCATAAATGTGGTTTTACCCGCACCATTCGGCCCGATGATGGCGCGCAGTTCAGGTTCTGCAATCTGGATCGACAGGCTGTTGATCGCCTTGAACCCGTCAAAGGACACCGACACGCCCGATACTTCTAGCAAGGTGTTGTTCATGACGGTTTCCTTACCAGATAGTCGAACAGGCCCCCGATCCCCTTGGGGAAAAACAGCGTGACGCAGACAAATGACACGCCCAGCAGAACCAACCACCAATCGGTCCACAGGATCGTATAGAAGCCCAGATCAATGGCAGGCGCACCGCCGCCGGTGAACCAGCTGGACAGCAGCGAAACGAACGCCGCGCCAATGACCGCACCGTAAAGCCGTCCGCGCCCGCCGATGGCGACCCAGACCGCCAGATAGATCGACGCGATGGGGGCAAGCTCGGCCGGGTTAATGATGCCCGCCTGCGGATAATACAGCGCGCCTGCGATGCCTGATATCACAGCCGTCAGCGTAAAGATGAAGAGTTTGTAGCCCTCTACACGGTAGCCCAAGAAACGCACGCGCGCCTCGTTGTCGCGGATGCCTTGGACGACGCTGCCCATCTTGCCCGACACGACCCACGCGAACAAAAGATAGCCAAGCGCCAAGGCCAATGCCGAGCCAAGGAAGAACGCAATGCTGATATCGGCTTGGGAGGATCCCTCGAACCCCGGTATATTCTGCAAGCCGGACAGGCCGTTGTTGCCGCGCAGACCGCTGTCGTTTTGGAACAGCCATAGGGACAGCGCGAGGGTCATCGCTTGGGTCAGGATGGACAGGTAAACGCCCGTCACGCGGCTGCGGAATGCCAGCCAGCCGAACACCAGCGCCAACAAACCGGGCACTAGGACCACCATCAACAGTTGCAGGAACAGATTGTCGGCAAAGGCCCAGAGCCATGGAAAGTCAGAGCTGCCCACCACCCCGAATATCTGGTTGCCGATGGCATCCGAAATCTCTTGGGCCGTCGACGGGATTGCCTGATCAGCAAGACTGGCCAAAACGATGCCCTCGGTACGGGCATACATCAGCCACATGCCGATGGCATAACCGCCGATGCCAAAGAACGCAAAATGCCCCAGCGACAGGATACCGCAATAGCCCCAGACCACATCCATCGCGATGGCGATCAGACACAGGCAAAGCGTCTTGCCCAAGGTCTTGACCATCGAGGTCGAGATCAGCCCCGTGCCGAATGCTTCGGATCCGACGGTGACGGCAAGGGTGAACAGCCCCAGCAGCGCGATGAACCAAAGGACAGACGGGTTTTGTGAGATGAATGTTTTATGCATGGGTCAATCCGCCGCCGCCCGGCCTTTTTGGGCGACGATACCCTTGGGCCGGAATTGAATGAACAGGATGATGAACAACACCATATAGGTTTGCGCGGCCAGCGTGTTGGACGGGTTGAACCATTCGATGCCCTTTTGTAGGAAACCAATCAGCGACGCGCCCGCAAGCGTGCCCCAGACATTGCCAACCCCGCCCACGACCACGGTCATGAAGGATTGTACGATGTAATCGGCCCCCATTTCGGATGTCACTTTGGCGTACAGACCAATCGCCACGCCGGCAATGCCCGCAATGCCGGACCCAAGGCCAAAGGTCATCATGTTGATGCGGTCGGGGTTGATGCCCATGCTGGCCGCCATGCCGGGGTTTTGCGTCACGGCACGGACCTCAAGCCCCAGTCGGGTGCGTTTGAGAACGAACAGGATCAACGCCAGAAACATCAGGGCCATCACGAAAATAGCGATGCGGATATAGCTGATCTGGATCACGTCCGACACAACCCATGCGCCGTCCAGCCACCCGGGTGACGTGAGGGGGCGGGCTTGGGTGCCAAAGATATTCTTGGCCAGTTGCTGCAGCGCGACGGAGATACCGAACGTCGCCAGCAGCGTTTCAAGCGGGCGGTGATACAGATGGCGGATCACCAAGCGTTCCATCGCCACGCCAGCGGCGAATGTCACGGCAAAGGCAAGCGGCAGCGCGACAATGATCGACAGGGTATAATCGGGCACGAATTGCTGCACGACATAGCCGGTATAGGCCCCCATCATGATGAATTCGCCATGGGCCATGTTGATGACGCCCATCACGCCAAAGGTGATGGCAAGGCCAATCGCGGCCAGAAAATAGATCGACGCCAGCGACAGCGCATCCAGCGTCAGGTCAACTGCCTGCGCGGCACCAACGCGGGTTTCGATGCTATCCAGCGCCGCACGTGCGGCATCCGTGATCGCGGGATCGTTTTCCTCATACACTTCGTAAAACGAGTGGGCTGCGACCGCGCTGATCTGCTCGTCCAGCGTCACAAGTGGCGGCACGACCCCTTGGCCGGCCAGCACTGCATAGGCGGCCTCGCGCATGGGTTGGGTGTCAAGCTGCGCAGTGGGAATGCCGCCGACACGACCGCCCTCAATATTAGCCGCCAGCGCATCGCGAATGGCCGCTGGTGAAACTCTGGGCGGTGCCAATTTTGCCGCAACCAGCTGGTCATAGGCATCGTCTTGGCTCAGGTCACTACCCACTTTGAGAACGCGGGCAACATTGCCTGTTGGGGCGTCGGCCGACACCGCCTGCTTGACCGACAAGAGCTGGTTCAACACCGCCCGCGCCTCGATCGAGGTGTCGCGGGACAGTGAATTGATCGCCGCAATCTTATCGGCAGTATCAGGCGCAAAGCTGGCGGATAAAAAATTCGCCAACTGGATTTTGCGCGCTTTCAGCGTGGCATCGGTTTCGGGATCAATGGATTTTAACAACGGTTCCAACTGGCTGGCATTCGGCCTGCGTGCGATGGATTCAATTGCCGATTGACGGCGCGACAGATCCGGGTCCGTCAGTTGGAACTGCACCAAAGCGGTACCAATCAGGCGGCGCACCCCGCCGTTTGGTTTGATCTGTGAAAAGCCCGCTTTGGGCGCGGTGGTTTCAGCACGCGTATCAATATCGCGCAGGGTCAGATCACCGCCGTCTTCAACGGCGAAAAAGAACATGCCATCGGCGTCGCGCTGCCAGACCGTTTTGTCCTGCCAATGTTCAAGGAAATCCCCAACCTGCGGGGCACCCGACGCAACGATATCGTCCAAGACTGCCGACACGCTGCTGCGCGAGGGTTTGGCAATTTCATCAGCATGGGTTTGCAGAACCGGCTGCAGGTCTTGAGCAAGGGACATTCCCGAAAACCCGAGCCAAACAATGATCGTCAAAAATTGGCGCAGCATGGGATACCTTTAAGCAAGAAGACAGACGGGCGCAGGTTAACCCCCGCGCCCGTCATTGGCTTTTAGTAGTTGGATGTCAGCTGAACGCAGGTCTTCGTTTCAGTGTTGTACATCCCGCAGCCCAACTCTTTCCAATCAGAGGTCAGAACAGCGCTTTCGGGCAGGAAGTCTGTCCATGCGTCGCCGGGAACCGGTTCGGTTTGGCTGATGATGTCAAACTGGCCATCCGCTGTGATTTCACCGATCAGGACCGGTTTGGTCAGGTGGTGGTTTGGCAACATTTCAGCCATGCCACCGGTCAGGTTCGGGAAGGTCTGGCCGTACATCGCGGTACGTACCGCATCGACATCCGTGGTGCCGGCCTGTTCGACCGCATTCACCCACATGTTAAAGCCGATGTAATGCGCCTCCATCGGGTCATTGGTCACACGGTCTGTGCTGCCAATAAACTCTTGCCATGTTTTGATGAACTCGGCGTTGGCAGGTGTGTCGGCGGACATGAAATAGTTCCACGCGGCCAGATGACCGACAAGGTTCGTGGTATCCAGACCGGACAGCTCTTCCTCGCCGACCGAGAATGCGACGACAGGAATGTCATCCGCAGATACATCCGCAGCGGCCAGTTCTTTGTAGAAACCGATGTTTGCGTCGCCGTTGATGGTCGAGACGACACCAACCTGTTTGCCATCTTCGCCAAGTGCGACGACATCGCCCACAATCGTCGCCCAGTCAGAGTGACCAAAAGGCGTGTAGTTCACAAAGATATCTTCCTCGGCGATGCCTTTGGACATGAGGTAGGATTTCAGGATGTTGTTGGTCGTGCGCGGGTACACATAGTCAGTGCCCAACAGCGCGAATTTCTCGACGCCAAGCTCTTCGAGGTAATAGTCAACCGCCGGGATCGCCTGCTGGTTAGGCGCAGCACCGGTGTAGAAGACGTTTTTGGAGGATTCTTCGCCCTCGTATTGCACGGGGTAGAACATCAGGCCGTTCAGTTCTTCCAGTACGGGCAGCACAGATTTACGCGACACGGACGTCCATGACCCAAAGATCACGTCGACTTCGTTCACGGTCAAAAGCTCGCGGCCTTTTTCAGCAAACAACGGCCAATCGGATGCCGGATCGACAACGACCGCTTCAAGATCACAGCCCAGAACACCGCCTTTTTTGTTTTGCGCATCCACCAGCATCAGCATGGTGTCTTTCAATGTCGTCTCGGAAATTGCCATTGTACCGGACAGCGAATGCAGAACGCCGATCTTGATCGGTGCAGTACAGGCAAGGCCCATTGACGTGGTGCCCAGCAGGGCCGTCATTGCGCAAGCAGCTAGTTTCGTTGAGTATTTCATATCATATCCCCTGTTATTTGCTACGCGCTTGGGTGCGGAAAACACACTTTCGCAAGAGCCCTGAACAATATATCTAGGGGCCGCAGCAATATTGTTGTGGTCGTCGCACGGGGGGAAGTATCTGCCAGGATAGCCCTCTGTGCGTCGATGCAGCCGTTTCGGCATGACGATAAGATGGGTCTGTAATCTGCTAAGTTGCCAGTCAGAATGCGGTGCTGTTCGCCCCAGCCCGACCAGGCCGCCTATTATTTTAGCATACACAAATGTGATCGCCTCATTTTTCGCCGCTCGGTGAAGCGTTTTGCCGTATCTAGGCTGCCTGCCCCGGCAAAAGGCATTCACATCTGGGCGCGATGCATTTTTACGCAGGTTATATGGGAACAGAATCGCAAAATGCCGCGCGCTTAGGCATTAAGCGCGCGGCATTCTAATAATCGGTGTAGTAACCGGGCAAGCCGCCTAGCCGATGCCCCTAGTCATTGCGTCTGACACGCGCCGCCGTTTTGTCGGCGAAGGCCGCAAGCCGCGCACGGGCGTCAGGCTGGGTGTTTACGACGCCTGCAACCACAGCCTCGGCATAGGCGGCATCCATCGCCGACATATTCTGCATGTGACTAACAGCCGAACAGATCGCAAAGTTGGAAAGCGGCAAGTTCTGTGCCGCTTTGCGTGCCAGCTCAACCGCTGCGTCATAGCTGGACCCTTCGACGATATATTGCGCAAGCCCGACATCCATCGCCTCGGCCCCCTGATAGACACGGCCCGTTAGCATCATGTCGATCATCCGCGACTTGCCAACCAGATCGGTCACCCGGATCGTCGCCCCGCCACCGGTGAACAGCCCGCGCTGCCCCTCTGGCAATGCAAAATAGGTGGTTTCATTCATCACCCGCACATGCGCCGAACTGGCCAGTTCCAGCCCGCCGCCCACAACGGCACCTTGCAATGCGGCGATGATCGGCACGCCACCATATTCCATCTTATTGAACGCCTCGTGCCAGCGCAGACAAACATGCATGAAATCGGCTGGGCTGCGGTCTTCGTCATGGTGTTCGATCAGATCAAGGCCGGCACAAAAGTGATCCCCCGCCCCCGCCAGAACCACGGCCCGTACACCCGCGCGCGGCGCAACAGAAAAGAAATCAACCAGTTCCTCGATCGTCGCGATATCCAGCGCATTGCGCTTCTCCGCCCGGTTCAATGTGACGCCCCAAACCCCATCCCCGTGGTCTTCAACATCCAGATTGGTAAAGCGGGTGATATCAATAGAGAGAGACATGTTGTATTCCTTAGCAATTGTCGCGGCGGTCGAAACACCACCGTATTTTTCGCCACAGTATTCAGCAAAATCGACAAAGCCCAGTGCATATCTGGCCGTCTTATGCGAGCGCCGCACGGCAGGTCGCGCCAGCTCCGTTTTACCTGTCAGAATACTGTTGCGGCTTATGCCCCAGTCCAATCCTGTGTTGATATCGAAGCGCCCTGCACCGCCCCTTTCGACCCGCGCGCTCTGGGTGGATAGCACAGGGTGCCTAAATGTTTCCCGCTTCATGGAAAAACTGCTCTGGGTGCTCTTGACACTATCCGTCGTATGTAAGATTAGCTGCGACTGAGTTAAATGACGTTTGATGGTCACACCCCGACCACAACATGCAGCGGCACAACGCTATCTAGATAGCCTAATGTCACTTCATTAAGTTTAACTTAGAAGCCTTTGGTTTCATTGGCGTGCCCGGGTAGCTCAGGGGTAGAGCAGTGGATTGAAAATCCTCGTGTCGGTGGTTCGATTCCGCCCCTGGGCACCACTTATATTATTTAATACGTTGATTTTTATGGACTTTTAGCCGACATATCCAATTTTATCCACCCTAATATCCCCCCAAAGATCGATGTTGAATATCAGCTGATACTGCAATTGCGTAGCTCAGTGCAGAGCATGCTATAATTGAGTGACTTCGATTGTTTGAGCAGGCAAAGTCGAACCGCTGAAGCAGTACTCCCCTAGCCTGGCGGAAAACGGTCTAATCTACTAGTGTATGTACACGTTGAAAAGCTTCAATATCTTATTGCTCCGAAAGTAGGTTGACGTCGAGATTAGCCGTCATTTGTATCCTGCTAATTGCTGATCACCACGACCTCTAGAAGGCCCACTAAGCAACATAGCCTAGCCTGCTTCTCAAGCTATGACGTACCCTCCGCGAAATCCCTCACCGTGATGTAGAGCCTGCGCCAACTCTGAAGGAGCACACGAATGCGAAAGAGCCGCCTCACCGAGGCGCAAATCATCGGGATAGGCGCTGAGCGATACGATAGACAGGTGATAAAACACATATTGCGCTAGGACAAAACTGACAAAACCCCATGTCAGAAACGATCAAATGCGTGGAATAAGCACCCAGTGATCTGTATGGCACCGTTACTTTTCAAGCGGAGCAGCTAGGTAGAACGCCCATCATTATACGGAAATCTCAATGGTACCGGTTTTTTGGCATCTGCTGGCTTGATAAGACCATCTAGAGCGCTTTGTATTCAACATTTTCGTTCTATACTAGCAACTTAAATGCTATTTTCACAGCCAACTAAAAGCAAATAGGGAGCCTCAAAGTTTCCTAAAAGGCGGAGAAAACCTGACATTTCGAGAAAAATGCATGAGAAGTACTAACTGCGAGCGACAGGTTTTATTCTCGCCTCCGGACCTACAATAACGAGCGACCCAACATGGGCATCGGCAGTGTGCCCCCCGTAATGAAGCTGAAAACAGCTGCGTGAATTCTACAGCTGAACCCCGTCGAAATGGGGGGATTACCTGGGCCACTTGCAGTAAGGCTTAGTAATTGGATGCGACACTTACGGCGCGAGTGCTCGCGTCGCCTGATGCTCTTGACACAGAACCGTCGGTAACGCGTTGACCTTGGTGCTTCGTAGCTGCCGAAAGCCCGCTATCGACGGCAGTTGAAGAGAACTCTTGATGGCGATGACGGGGCACTTACCATGTACCCTGCCTAAAGCATTCATAACTTGATCGAAGAATGCCCGATCAAGTTCACTTCATCTCGCAAATGCTGCAAGCGGCAGAAGCTGAACTGGGCAAGAAGCGACTAAATACATTAAGCTTGGCCGGAGAAACACAACCGAACCAGCTGTTTGGAACGACATTATACTTGATACGAGAGCACAGGCCCATTCAATGCTATACCTAGGAACGTGGTTTCGTTACCAGTTGGACGGGAAAGTATGATTTGAGGGCAGCTTGGGCAGCACTGTAGTTTCTGAACCTTCCGTCGGGCTGGCGGAGCAAGGCGGGGCTTTGAAGCCCTCCGATCAGATCGATCGCATCGCGGATGGGAAGCTGCGGGCGTTTGCAGGAACGATCGACATTGATGCGGGTGTGTATCTCGATGATGTGTATGCCCAGAACAAAAGTGTCGCTGAGCATACAGCTGCCGACTATCACGGTCGATTTCTTGTCGAACTCATTCAGAATGCCAACGACGTCCATGAGCGCGGCCAGAAGAATGGACGGATTGAGGTCCTTCTGATCGAGGACGAGGGAGATTTCGGTACTTTCTACGTTGCAAATTTCGGAAAGCCTTTCAGTCACGACAATGTGGTCGCACTTTCGCGCATCGGGATGTCCACCAAACCGCCTGGGGAATCGATCGGCAACAAGGGACTCGGCTTTCGGAGCGTGAGCCATGTCTGCGATGCGCCCGAGATATATTCGCAGGTGCCGGGACTGACCACCGCTACCTCGTTTGAGGGATATTGCTTTACCTTCGCACGATCTGAGGATCTCAGGTCCCGGATCGACCATCCAACTGTCCTTGCTTTCGCACAGTCCGACCTTCCGATATTTTTCCTGCCGATCGCTCTTCATGCGCAGCCAGCGATCGTCGCTGACTTTGCTGCACGCGGCTTCTCTTCCGTTATTCGGCTTCCACTTCGGGATTATGACTCGCTGCAGACTGCGCGGGCTGAAATAACAGCATTGAACGACGAGTCCGCGCCGTTGCTCCTCTTTCTCGATCGTCTCGCCAAGCTTGACGCCAAGGTGCGAGACCGCGCTAGCAAGACCTCCTTGGCGTTCACACTCGATCGGCATGAAGAGCCGATCGCATCCGCGCCGGTTGCCGCTTCAATCGTCAGGTTGAGCGGTGCGAATTGGCTACTTGCCCGCGACAATGCACCCGAGGAGCTCATGCGGCGGGCCGTCGACGATGGCGTCAGGGCCAAGCAGCTCCATAGCAGCTGGAAGGATTGGTCGGGCGTTGGCGAGGTGTGCCTGGCAGTGCCCCTCGATCACGAGATATCATCGCCTCGTCTCTACACGTTCCTGCCAATGGGAGAGGGGGCCGCCGCACCCTTCCAAGGACATCTTCACGGCAGCTTCTTCCCGTCCTCGAACCGCAAGGCACTTGATGCTGGCGTCGCGCTGAATCGCCTGCTTCTCACCCAGGCCGTTACACTCGCCGCCGCGAGCGTGCTCTGGCTGGCCGGAAGCGATGTTAGCCGCGCCCATTCCGCCCTCACAACGGTCGCTCGGGCGAGGGCATCTGTTGATCTCTTGGTCTGGCGCAGCCCACCCAGCCTGACCGCAGCGAAGAGCGCAAGTGAGCAACTGAATTTGCCCGCGCTCTCGGCCGCTGAAATCTCACGCCTCGGTAAGCAAGAGTTCGGATCCGCCCGGGTTATCCCATGCGCGGTTACGGTGGGCGGTTTCATCGCGATCGGTTGGCGCTCCCCTCGGGAGGTGCGCGCTTCCTTCGAAGCATCGCCGACCTTCGATCTTTTGGCCGTCGCGAGACACGGCGCGAATATGTCCTCGCCAATTGCGCCGCTCCTGCCCGAGCTCACGGCTGAGCGGATCGGTCGGTTAACACCTTTCCTTCGGCAATACGCGCCAGACTTGTTCCACGACCTTCTCACGCCACTCGAGCGCGCGCTGATTGCCGCAGAGGTCGCCGGTACCCTGCGCGCGGGTAAGCGGCCCGCGACGAGCCTCTGGACCGCCTTCTACCGGGATCTTCCCTCCTTTATGTGGGAGGGGCCGGAGATGCTCGCCGGCTTGCCTGTCATCCTATGCGATGATGGAACGGTCCGTGCCGGTCGCCACGACCTCCAGACCGACGGTCAGCTTCCGCGCGACCGCCGCCGGCACCGCAAGGGCGAGCAAATCGAACCCTCTCTCTTCTTTCCGCCCGCACCCCGGTCGTCTGGCGAGGATGCGGAGATCCCGCTCGATCAGCTCCACGTGCCAGCGCCATTGGCGGAACACTTCGCTTTTGCATCGAACAAGCTCCCTTGGCACGGCGAACTGCGGGCCGCGCGCGAATTCCTCCAGCGCGGTCAAGTCTCGGCGTATGAGGGTGAAGCAGTCCTCAGCCGCATCTCTCATGTGGTTAACGCGGCTGCCTCGGTCAAGGAGGCCCTGGCAGGTCTACGCTGGGCATTTGCGATCTGGCGGCGCGCCCGGGCGACCAGGCCAATCAAGGTTGGTTCCTCCTATCGGCTGCGTGTGCCCACAGAGGATGGGATGATCCATGCGACAGAGGCTGTCTTCTCGGAAACCTGGCCAGAAGAGTTCCTAGGCAGGCGGCTGAATGCGCTCCTCAGCTCCGCGCCACCCGACGTCGCCGACTTTGCTCTGTATCGAAAGCGTCTCCTCGCGCCGACGAGCCATCGTGCCTTCAAGGGCCAGGTGGCGCTTTGGTCGGAGTTTTTGCGCGGATTGGGCGTCGGAAGCGGTCTACGTGCGCTTCCCATGCCCTCGGTGCCCCCGACCCGGTCCTTCGAGATAACAAGCTTCGGGTTCGCCAAGAAGCTATGCCTAAGCGACGCGGCCATCGCTGACTGGAAGCGGGACGTCAGCACCTTCAGCAAGGAAAGCCTGAGCCACGTTTATTCCACGAACTACAAGTTTGCGAGCCCCCTTTGGCACTTGCCAGGTCAGAGCGATCACGAGCGCCTCTCAGACGATTGCCGTGAGATTTACGCCGGTCTGGTGATCGAATGGCTGGCAAGCAACGGAAAGGAATTACTCCAAAGTGATCTCCGTCACGAGCACTATTCTAACGACCAGTATCCATGGTCTACCCCGGCGGGGGCCTTCATCCGCAGCAGCGCATGGCTGCCCGCGGACGAGCCATCGTCTGAGGGGCCTGTTCGCCGCTTCTACCGCCCATCGGATGTTTGGGTTTCCAGTAACGAACGGTTTCCCTTCTACCTTCGGCAAGTGGCGATCACGATCGGCAAACTCATCGACCACCGACAGCCGGACGCTCTCAATATGTTACGCGTTTACGGGCACATTCGTGTCCTTAATGATCCCGCGACAACCATCGAACAAGCCCGTTTCCTTGCGTCTCAATATGCCGCCGGAACGGTTCGTCCGCACTATGAGCAGCAGCTCGTCAACCTCTACAACGCGACCTGGAAGGTCATAGCGGATAGGCACGCTACGGATCCGCAAGTGACCGGCAAGGCGGAGAACGATATGCCGATTCTAGTTCGGCGGCGCGCCGATCTTACGGTCACGATCCCTAACAAGGAGGCTGCACCGCTCTACGTTCGTGATAGCGACGACGACCTTGCGCCTAGCCTCGTCGCGTCGGTCGAAGGCCTCCTATTCGACATCAAGGGCGCTGATCGCGCCAGGGTGGGTGCGGTAGCGGAAGCCCTGTTCGGCGAGAAAGTGAGCCGCTTGTCGACGATGCGCTACGATGTAAAGATCGACGACGTAGCGATCGACGACATCGAGACCTGCGAAACAGTGCTGGAGCAATGCCCGTGGCTTCGCGTGATGCTAGCGGTGGCGATGGAGGGGCTGCGGGGCACTGACGCCGGCCAGCTTCCTTCAGATCGCGGCCTCGTTCTCGAGCGCCTCAGCAATATTGTCCTTGTGCCTGCGGAAGACGTTGCTTTTGAAATCGATGGACAGCGGATCACTGACCCCGGTGAGCGGCCAGCCTATGTGTTTCGACGTTCGGACCGAACGACTCTTGTAGTTACCCGGGTCGGTGGTCCACTCACTTGGGATGGCCTGCAATTTTGCCTCCCGGCGATCTGCGATGCGATAGATCTCTCTCCGGTCGCCAATGGTATGCGTCTTCTGGCTTATGAGCTGTCCGCTACCTTTGAAGAGATCGACGAGCTTGTCCTCGATGAGGACGTGATTGCTCGCCTCTGTCGCACCTTTCAGCTCGAAGAAGGCTCCGTGGCGACGGTCCAACATCTCCTCGGCGAGCGCATCGACCATCGAATGCCTTGGATCCGCGCCGCAATCCACTATGGATTGGGGCCAGAAGCTATATACGACTGCGATCGGCTTGAGGCCGAGTACGGCGCAGACCCCGCGCGTTTGCTTGCTGAGCTAATGCCCCTGATCGCCGCCGCCTCGACTGATGCCGGCGCATTGCTCAAGGGATGTCGACAGGCTCAATCCGCCGAGCAGTTTCGTGACCTTCTCGAACTCGATTTCGCGCGATTCAACGAAAGCCTGGCGGCGACAGGAAGCGACGCTCTCACATATCCCGCGGTCCACGCCTCTCAGCTTCTAAACTACATCGTCGAGCATGAGGCATCCATCTTGGAGGCGCTTCGCAATGCGGCCGCGCCTACCCTCGAAGCTTTCATTCCCACTACTGACTACGCGCAGCGTCGCGACGGCCTGAGATCGATGAAGGCGGAGCAGGCCTGGCTTACGCTTTACCATTTCGTGCCGGAAGACGAGCTGAAGGAGCACGTCGCACAATGGCTGGACGGCGCGGGGGCACCTGCGATCGGCGAGAACCCACACGGGCTTCTTAATCTTGCCGATGTTCGATCTGCCAACCTTTCAGCAATCGGTCACTTCGCCACGGCGGCGACTCCCATCGTTCGGGCGTGGTGGAAGGGGCCGACCTCGAGCATCCGCGACCATTGGCGCGAGGCCAAAGCGGCCGAGCAGCATATTCGTTCCAAGCTCGACGCGACGGGAGCTGTCGATTTCAAGCCCATGGATGAAGCCGTTCTGATTGCTTGGTGCGTCGAACTCGGCCTCTGGCCCGACGGCATGGACCCTACGCTCGATCACGACACGTTGGACATCGGCACAGACGCGATCAACGCGGCCGCGAAAGAAGCCCAACGCGAGGCGGAGGAACGCGCGGCAAAGGCGCGTTCTGTTCGCGTGAACGACCGCGATGTCGATCCCGAGCATGCTGACTGGACCGAAATCTCAGCCGAAATCGCCGCTCGCCTTTCTAAGCAGGTCAAGTCGGCGCGGCTCACCACGCTGACCGAGCTGAATCAGCTCGAAAAGCGACCCAACAAGGCACTGACTAACCGTAGTCCGCGCGATGTCCCGCCTGGGCCAGATCGCACCCCACAAGCCAAGAAGGATATGATCGGTCGATTGGGGGAACTCGTAGTCTATCACTGGCTAAAGGACCGCTTCCGCAACCAAGACATCGACAAGGCATGGGTATCGCGCTTCGGCGCACTGCAGAACGGCAAGGCTTGGTCCGATGACCTAGGTTACGATTTCGAGTTGCATTATGATCGGCGGGCCTGGCTAATCGAGGTCAAATCCAGCCAAGGCGATAGGTGCCAGTTCGAGATGGGGGAGTCCGAGGTTCGCGCCGCGCGGGAGGCAGCCAAGCCTCGCTCCGGTCAGCGTTATGTCGTGATCTACGTAGCCAACCCGGCAACTTCGAGCGCAACACGGGTCGACATTTTGCCGAACCCTATGAGCGATGAAGCAGATGGCACCCTTCGCCTGCTCGGCGAAGGGGTACGCTTCGGGTTCAAGCCTGTTGGTGGTCACTGAGACTGACCCGGCATCTGCAGAAATTGTCATCGAGAATTGCCCCATGTGCAACCTTGCTCCTACTTGACTCAGCTGGGGCCACAGGAGTGTTAGACATGGGGTTTTCGAGGATAATTCGGAAATGGGCGCTGCGAGAAAAAATACCCATTCGCGAGATTACACGCCGTACAGGTGTGCCTCATAATACGATCAACAGGTATTGGACCTGTCGCGTTCGAACGGAAGTTGGCTTAAAGTAGCACTTGGGACGGCATGAAAGCGCGACAGGGCCAGTCCAAGGTTGGAGAGCAGTGCACCAATTGTCCACGAGTGGGGGCAACTGTGCAACCCAAAGGGCTCTGCCCCGAGTGGATGTTAGCTGAATAGTAGGTCCGCTAGTACGATTAGACTTGCCCCCCCACGCCTTTGAACTTCTCAACGAACGATGAAACCTTATGAAGGACAGTAGTCTTCTTGGCACGAAACTGCGGGTTCAGTGGGCTCATTTTTGGTAAAATGGCATTCAGGTCAGAGCCATTCTCACTCGCGAATTCACGTCTGATAGACGCTAAAATATAGCGTTTTGCCGCCTCTGAGTTCAAGTTTTCCGCATTGATAAGCTCTTCAAGTTCTCGGCGCTGCTCCGCTTGGGCAAAGGAATAAAACGCGTCGATCACACTTGCCTTGTCATCAATCTGATCGAGGTCGGTTTGATTGATAAAATCGACCATTAGGCTCTCTTTCGCGCGATTCCCGAGACTGCTGCGAATGACACGGCGAGCATCTTCAATAAGATCTCCCTTGCTCTTCACCTTCTTGTTCTTGTCGAAGATCAGCTCGAGGATGTAATCGAGGTTGATCTCTTGCGATTTGAGAAGGTCGACCTCGAAAACGACGTCATCCCACTCGATAGTGTTCTGTTCTTGCTCAGCCGACGACTTTTCTCGACGTAACCAATCGCGAATATCATTGTACGACGATCGATAATTTTGAACCACTCTCTCTGAGGGTAGGTCTATTGCCTCCAAGTCACGAAGGTCATCATCGTTCAAGTAGTGCTTTTGCTTGAACTCTTCGACGGCATCAGCGTCTTTTAGGTCTAGGCCCTGATAGGCCTTCAATGCTGAGAATTCATCGTAGTTTCGAAGCACATTTTCGACTCTCAGATACTCACCAAAGAGCTTTGCAAACTCCTTCTTGTCTTCTTCTTTGACGATCTCGTCCGGATTGGGAAAGCGTTCGGTTAACTCCTTCACAACATCAATGAACCCGCGTCGCGCCGCACCGGTTTCCTGATCAACGAAACCATTCATGTACTCGTCGTAGCTCTTTTCCAGCACGACGTTCTTTGTGTTCTTGTCACCGAACAACGTGATCGCATCAACTGTCGCTTGCTCAAGGTCCCTGAACGCTACGATATTGCCGAATGTCTTCGTTGCATCGTAGATCCGGTTGGTCCTGGAGAACGCCTGCATCAAGCCATGGTAGCGGAGGTTTTTGTCAACAAACAAGGTATTGAGCGTCGGAGCATCAAAGCCGGTAAGGAACATGCCGACGACAATTAGCAGGTCGATATCCTTCGAGCGAACCCGGCTGGCAAGGTCGCGGTAGTAGTTCTGAAAACCACTGCTATCGACACTGTAATTCGTCTTGAAAAAAGCATTATAGTCTTCGACAGCGGCGCTCAGAAACTCTTTGGCGCTGCTATTCATCGCTGACACATCGAAGCTCTCGTCCTGGATGTCCCCGATCGCATCTTGCTCTTCGTTAGCTGCAAACGAGAAGATCGTCGCGATCTTCAGCGGCTTTTCACTGTCTGCTTGCAGAGCGTTTAAGGTTTCGTAGTAGAGCTTTGCGGCGTCTACACTATTGACAGCGAACATTGCATTGAACCCACTGCTGCCTGCTTGCATTCGGTGAGTTTTTTGACGGAAGTTGTTCAGTATATACTGCGAAACCTCCCGAATACGTTCTGGATGCAGAAGCGCTTGCTTGTTTTCAGCAGCGCTGAGCTTTTTTTCATCTTGCTCTGTTTCGATGGCTTTGAACCGGGGACGCACATCGTTGTAGTCGATCTTGAACTTTAGCACTTTTTCGTCGCGTATGGCGTCAGTGATCACATAGGAATGCAACTGATCTCCAAACACGCTGGCAGTCGTTTCAGCCCCTAGTCCATTCTCAGGAAAGATTGGCGTTCCTGTGAAGCCAAACTGGTAAAATCGTTTGAATTTCTTCTTCAGATTCTTCTGCGCCTCGCCAAACTGGCTGCGATGACATTCGTCGAAAATAAAAACCACCTGCTGATCATACACCGGCAGATCACCTTCTGATTTCATCAGGTTGTTCAGCTTCTGGATCGTGGTGACGATAATTTTGTCGTCGTCTTTACCCAAGTTGCGTTTCAACCCTGCCGTACTGTCCGAACCGTTGACACTGTCAGGAGAAAACCTCTGGTATTCTTTCATGGTCTGGTAGTCGAGATCCTTACGATCCACGACGAAGAAGACTTTGTCGATAAAATCAAGCTCAGTCGCTAACCGCGCAGCCTTGAAGCTTGTCAGCGTTTTGCCAGACCCAGTCGTGTGCCAGATGAAGCCACCACTCTCTGGCTTTCTCCAGTTTTTAGCCTCAAATGAACTTTTGATCTTCCACAGAATGCGTTCTGTCGCAGCAATCTGGTAGGGGCGCATGACCAGCAACGTGTCACTGACATCGAAAACCGAATACTGCAAAAGGACGTTCAACAGCGTGCGCTTCTGAAGGAAGGTCGCGGTGAAGTCCTTCAGATCTTTGATCAAGCTGTTGTCGGACTTCGCCCAGTTCATGGTGAAATCGAAGCTGTTCTTATTGCGCCTGGTTGTATTGGCAAAATACCGGGTGTCGGTGCCGTTCGAAATCACGAAGAGCTGCAGGAACTTGAACAGGGAATTCTCACTGTTGAAGCTCTCTTTGCTATACCGGTGGATTTGATTGAACGCCTCCTGGATAGCCACGCCGCGCCTTTTCAGCTCGATTTGCACCAAGGGCAAACCATTGACCAAGATCGTCACGTCATAGCGATTGGAATAGGCACCAACTTTCTCGAACTGCTTGATCACCTGCAGTTTGTTACGCGCCTTATTCTTTTTGTCGACGAGGTAGATGTTCTGGATGCGCCCGTCGTCAAAGACGAAATCATGGATGTAGTCGTCGTGGATCTTGCGAGTTTTGTCGACGAGGTTGTCACTGGGTTTGTCTAGGAAGGTCTCGGCAAAACGCTTCCATTCTTCATTCGAAAACTTGACGTTGTTCAGTTCTTCTAATTGCACCCGAACGTTGGCGAGCATGGCCTCTTGGGTCGTGAGTGCAGGCATAAATTCATAGCCCTGATTGACCAGGTCCTGAACCAACTCACGTTCCAGATCATCTTCGCTCTGGTACCGATCGATGGCGTCCCACTCTTTGGTGTACTTGTCGAGGACGATGTAATTCTTCGTTTCCGCGATGGTTTTCGTTTGCTCAACCATTTTGTTCGTCCTGCTGCAAGAAGCCGTAGTTGTTTACCAAATTGTCCAACAAGAGCTTCACCGTGTTCTTCTCTGGCGGCGTTGGGTCGCGCACCTGCTCATTTGAAAGCGCTGAATGGCTAAACGTGTTTATGGCGCGCACATATGCGTCTTTGTTGCCTGGAGCGGTATCCAGTAGATCGCTCCACCTCGCGTAGCCCAAAAATCCAGCCGTTTTCTCATAGAGGTTGCGCAACAAAGTGAAATGATAGCGTTCGACCTTATCCTCTGCGATTGCCCCCTCCAAAATTCGCCGCAAGTGCAAATGGTAAGAAAAGCTCTGATTTGAGTCCCCGTATTTACGATTCAGGTTGAACGTGCCGTCTTCGAGCCGTTCGAGAAGGTAACAACCTTCGTTCGCGGGCTTCTTCTTTAGATCGAGCTCATTATGCAGCACATTGTAGAAGAGCGGACTGTGAGTAGTGATGACGAATTTCAGTTGGTGCGCGACTTTGATCGCGGCCTTGATCAGGATCGCCAAGTTTACAGCCAATTCGATCAAATGGTTCTCATCGAGCGAGCTAACCGGATCATCCACAAACACATATTGCAGTCCGTTGAATTGATCCGTTGGTCGATCGTCGACCTCCGCAATGCTCAGAACTGATACCACTTCTTCAAGCAGCGTGAAGAAGATGCTCCAGATGAAATTGCTCTCTTCACCCTTGGAGATCTTGAAGTTGCCGGTTTCTTCATCACCACCAGCTTCAACCGAGAATGTGACTTCAGAGAAGGCCTTAATCACGATCTCTTTGTCTTGACCAAGCTCGTCCTTGGTTTGAACGGTATATTCCTGATTGAACGTTGGCGTCAGCTTGTCATTGGCGTATCGCTGAAAGTTCCTGGTGATATTTGGCTCTTGCCCTTGCTCGGCCAAGATCCATTCAGTGAACGTATTCGGCTGGATCACCAATTTGGCATCGCCGTCACCCTGCAGGTCATTGTTCCAATAAAACAGGTCCTCGGTGAAGGCGTTGTAGTACAGAATTTTTTCGCGCGAGAGCTCGCCTTCCTGACCGTCTTCAGCCTTGGGAGCAATCAGGTCCTTCAAGGCACGGGATAACCTGGTTTTCCCGGTGCCATTGAAGGCGTAGATCAACTGCACCTTCTTATCGGCTGCATGCAGCTGTTGTGCGATCTCTTCGAGGGTCTGGCTCATTTACGCGGCCTCCTCGGGTTTGGGGAAGCTCAAGAGCAGGTCGCGGTAGTATTCGTATTGCTGCTGACGCAACTTGATTTCACGCGGCAGGCCCTCGCTGAGGGATGTGGTCAGCGTGTCGAACTTGTCGAGGATGGCCACAATACGGTCCTGCTCTTTCATACTCGGCACGGGCACATCATAGAGCTCGACTTCTTTAACCCTAACGTGCGGAACGCCAGCACCCTTCTTCATTGCATGGATTTGGTCCTGCTTGTTTTGAAGCAGGTAGTAGACGAACCTTGGCTTCAGAACTCCGTCATGAGGATGAACGCTGAAGGCATCAGTCAGGAATATTGGTTCGTTCCAGTAGCTGACGTAGCCAGCGTATGCGCCCGATCTCGCGATTACCACAGTTTCGCCTTCTCGGTTATGCTCTCCGTGAGTGTAGGTTGGGACAGGTCCGTTTGCTACGACAGGAATATCGCCTTCGATCGTTTGCTTCTTCGTAATCGCAGTGCCTCTGCGAAAGTCAGCAACTTCGACCAATGTCTTCCATTCCACATCACTATCTTCAAAACTCAAAAGCTGATCGCGATAGTGGTTGTATTGTTGCTTGCGGACCTTAAGTTCGGCTGTCAGCTCGGCTGTCAGCTCGGCTGTCAGCTCGGTGAAACTGTCCAAAATCCGAACAATCTCCGCTTGAATCGCCAGCGATTTTTCTGGGTCTTCTGGGCATGGGATCGGTGCTGGAATTTGAACCAACTGCCCCTTGGTCAATTTTGCCCTTCCGCCGCCAGTTAAGAACGGCACAAAGTTGACGATGCAAAGGTAGTGGAAAAGATACCTTGTGTTGACGTTCTGCTGGCCCCGCAACACATGAACGTGGTTGTTGGCCCAGAACTTTCCTGTTGCGTACTGGATCGAATAGTTTTCAAGGCTTGCCGAACCATCTTCCGCAATCAGCACATATTCACCTTCGTGCGTGTGCCCGTCCACATAGTCCTGGATATTGTTTGCCCCGTAGTAAGGGGTTTGGCCAGCCACCCTAAGTGACGCCTTGACCGGACTACGACCTCTGTTCGCGACCTCAAATAAATCTTCGTCACCCAGCAACTTCCATTCTACCGAAACTCCATCCAGCAGCTTTTCCAGAAAGCCCCGATCGCTCATGCCTCGATCTCCGCGACGATGGCGTCGATGTCTGCGCGCAGCTGATCGATCTTGGCGACAGTGGTCACCAGCTTCGCGTTCAACTCCTTGATATTGACAACTTCGCGGGTGTCCTTGGGTTCAACATAGGCACTGACCGACAGGTTGTAGTCTTTCTCGACAATCGTGTCATAGGGGACGGTTTCGGCCACATGAGGCACGTTCTCTTTGGTGTCGAACATCTTCATGATCTCGGCAATGTGCCGGTCTTCCATGAAGTTGTTGTTCGTGCCTTTACGGAAGAACTCCTCCCCCGTCGCATCGATAAACTGAACAGCCGTGTCCGTCTTGTTCTTGGCCAGCACCAGGATGTTCACCGCAATGGTCGTGCCGAAGAACAGGTTCGGTGCGAGGGCAATCACCGTTTCAACGAAGTTGTTGTCGACCAGATACTTGCGGATCTTCTGCTCTGCCCCGCCACGGTAAAAGATACCCGGGAAGCACACGATCGCGGCCCGCCCCTTGGCCGACAGGTAGTGCAGCGCATGAAGGACAAAGGCAAAGTCAGCCTTCGACTTCGGGGCAAGCACACCTGCGGGGGCGAAACGCTCATCATTGATCAGGGTTGGATCGTCCGAACCCTTCCAGTTTACCGAATAAGGCGGGTTCGACACGATGGCATCAAAAGGCTTGTCATCGCCAAAGTGCGGCTCCATCAACGTGTTGCCGTGCTGAATGTTGAACTTGTCGTAGTTGATGTTGTGCAGAAACATGTTCATGCGGGCGAGGTTGTAGGTGGTGTAGTTGATCTCCTGCCCGAAGAAGCCGTCTTCGATGATGTGTTTGTCGAACTCATCCTTGGCCTGCAAAAGCAGCGACCCAGACCCCGCCGCCGGATCATAGATCTTGTTGACGCTTGTTTGGTTGTGCATCGCCAGTTTGGCGATGAGTTTGGACACGTGGGTCGGTGTGAAAAACTCGCCGCCTGACTTGCCCGCGTTGGCGGCGTAGTTTGAAATCAGGAACTCATAGGCATCACCGAAGAGGTCGCCCTCGTTCTCGTCGAATTTCAACGGCAGGCCTGCGACGCCTTTGAGGACTTCCGTCAGACGCTCGTTCTTTTGCTTAACCGTGTTGCCAAGGCGGTTGCTGGTGGTATCGAAGTCGGCGAAGAGGCCAATGATGTCGTCTTCGGACGGGTAGCCACTCGCTGAAGCCTCGATCGCCGAGAAGACTTCTGCCAAGTCGGTGTTCAGGCTGTCGTTTTTGCTCGCGGTCTTGGCCACATTTTGAAAGAGCTGACTGGGATAGATGAAGTATCCCTTGGTCTTGATCGCATCGACTTTGACGTCATCGGGGATGTCAACGTCTGACATGCCAGCATAATCGACACTGTCGTCACCACCTTCGATGTAGTTTGTGAAGTTCTCACTGATAAAGCGATAGAACAACGCGCCTAGGACGAACTGCTTGAAGTCCCAGCCGTCAACCGCACCCCGCACGCGGTTTGCAATTTGCCAGATTTCGCGGCGCAATGCCTCTGCCTGTTGTTGTCCCGTCATTTTTGCTCCCCTTCTTGTTTTTGTTCCTGCTCGGCAATCCAGCGGTCGATCTCGCTTTTACGAAACCGCCATGCGCTTCCCACCTTGAACCCGGGAACCTTGCCCTCCGATGCAAACCGATATGCTGTCTTTTCCGCAATTTTTAGGTATTCAGCGAGCTCTTTTACCGTCAAAATATCATTGTTGGGCATTTCGAATGTCCTTTCTAGGGCATCTCGATTGAACCTAGTAGAAGCGAGATGAGCCTGCAAGGATCGTGTCTCGCTGATCCGCCTGGAGACTTTTCCAAGAGTAAACTAACGACGATGGGCTGGAGTAGTTCTCCTGCCCGGGCATTGTCAAAGACATGGAGCAATACCCGCATTTAATACATGGCCCTGACGCCTTTCCGAAAGCGATGCATATCCGGTTTCCACCTCTGCGCGAGAAAACGTGATGCGGAGGCGTATGTAATGCTTTCTCCCATTCCAAAGAACAGATCGCACCATCAAACCTTGGGACCGAACACCTAGGATCAGGCTGACTGCGAATGCAGCGTCGGATTCACTAAGAATAGACGTGAGGGCCTTCCTCCCTGCGCCTTCACTATTGGGTCAACCGGACGGATACAGTCGCCTTCCTCCAGCATCGTCAAGGCCGGGTCTAGCTCAGACTTAGTGCCTAGTTTCTTGCGGCCAATTTTCATGACTTCACGAGAAGTAAATCGCTCCCATCCCTGCTCGCGTATGAGCCCTACTAGCTGTCGCGCGGCGCTCTCAACCTTTGTTATTGTAGCGTCTGCATAGGCCCGCTGTGCCATAGGCAATAAATAGGTCTCGATCAGATGTGCAGCACGTCCAAAATGTTGTCCCAAGATTGAGCGCGGTTGTTCCCCCCCGTCGGATGCCCAATCTAGAAGGGCAAGCAATAGCGCTATGCGTGCGGTCAGCCCCGGGAGTTTGCCTATAAATGACAACATTAATCCATCTGCCTTGCATTCCAATTTCTGCACCGTCAGGCGAAGCTTATCCATATGACCACAGGCTTCTTGAGAAAACGGAATGAGCATCGGCTGAGCTTCTGCTTGTTCATCGACTACAAAGTCGAGCGTCAAAAGTTTCTCTAGGACGCCTTCCATCATCGTTTCATCCACCCAAACTTCGGGACGTCGCACAGGGGCGGGATCGGGCCAGATGGGCAGGAAGCGCCCCAGCAGCCCATCATCATCGGTTTTGAACAAGAGTGACTTTAGTCGAGCGGGTTGAATGCCGCCCAACACGCTAATTGAAAGCCGTTCGATCGTAAGTGGTTCGCGACCGATCCGCTCAACAGTGAAACCACGGCCACCGAACGCCTCAAGCCAAAACGGTCGGTCTGTTCCACCCCCCGCATAGCGCTGCATTCCCTCGAGCCAGCCCGCCAGTTCATCGCGCATTTGCAGCGTACCCCGCGGTTGGCGCTCTAATATGGTTCCCAACCGTTCTATTGTTCCATCATTTACAATCAGTCGCGGAGCATGAGGGGCAGCGCCGATGTTGCAGCCTTTGGGCTTCTCTGGCGGCGTATCCCCTGCTTTTATCGCTGCCCTTGCGGCTTCCTTCCACGTCTGTTCTATCAGACGTGCGACTTCGGATTTTTCTGACCATTCGGCCAACTCTTTCTTAGCGTTATTGCGTAAAGTGCGCTCGGCCTTACGAAGCGGTTGAATCGCCGCATCAATTGCCGGACTTTTTCCCGCGCTGGGCAAGCCGATACACATGGCCCAGATGATAGGTGGTTCAGTCCATCCTGGCCAGATTTGCGCCCAGCGTGTGTTGCCGATTGTTGCGGCCGCAGTTGCAACCATAGCGGCGAAGACATAGTCGGCGGGGGCACCCTTGGATTCAGCTGCGTCTTGCACCCATTTTGCTAGTCGTGGCCCCAATACATCACGGAGGGGTAGTTTTGGAGCTGGTAAAAGTTCAGTTTGCAATAAACGTTGGTTCGGCTCCGGCCATGAGGGAGCAAATGGGCTTTCTTTCATGGAGTGAATCTTCAAAACTCGGTCCCTTCTAGCAAAACATCGTTGAAGTCGCGGCCAGTCCCTGGGTCCAAAATTGAAACTTTCCAACCCAATGCGTGCGCCCGTTCTGCCAATCCATTTGCCGCCTTGCGGCCGGGTACATCTCCATCCTGAGCGATAGTAAGTTGGGCGGGTTTTTGGGGAAGACCTAGTCCACGGATCCCGCTCGTGGAAAGCGCTGACCAGACGGTTGCGGGCCCATTCAGAAGCCCACAGGAGAGCGATAGGCCTGTCTCTATACCCTCTACAACAACAAGGCGGGTAGAGCCTTTACCCAGCCGTACGGCTCCGCCTTGCGTTCCACCCAGCATTAGCTTGTCACCACCTTCCAACCCGGCTTTTCCTGAGCCATCACGAAGCAAGAAGGTCCGATGCACTGCAGGAAACGGTACACCTTGCACCGCAGCGACCATTGCGGGCCAGCACTGGGCAGTGGGCCCGTGCCACACATTTGGGTGAAAGCGCAGCGCCTCTGGTAAATGGCAAGTAATGCCCCGAGCTTCACGTAGGTATGTTTCTGCCAACGTTCCTGATATCGGCTTGGCTTGCTTCCACAGCCGCTTTGCCAGTTCAGCCTTGCGCTGGGTCTGCATGCGGAGGTCTTCATCGCGTTTGGCTATTTCAACTGCGCAGGATTTTGAATTGTAACCTACGTGAAAACCAGCCGCCGAAAGAATGTCAGTGAAGGCGCAGCCTGCGCGCTTGCAATGCGCAAGAAGCTGCCCAGCGCGACCGGTGGACAGCGTCAATGCATTTTGCCGTTTGAGCATTTCAGGCTGGCAGCAAGGGCAAGGCGCAGTTCCGTAGGTTTGATGCCACTTCCCTCCCAACGCCCACGTTATTTCCTGTGCATTAGTCATTGTAGTTTGCCTTTTGTGCAATGAATAAGTCCCGCAACCAACTTGTTTGCCGCGGGGACAGCGGACGTCCTTTCGTCAAAGTTTGTTTCACATTCTGCACAAAACTGATTTCTCGGTACGTTAGCCGTGAGAAGGAGTTGGCCAGTAGCCAACTTGCCATCATCAAGAGATCAGGGTGTTCATGGAGGCTTTGGTTGTTCGGGTGAACAGGGCGTGGCACTTCGGACAGGCGTGCTGCTAAATCGTGAAGGTCCAGTCCAGCTTTGTCGAGTGTGCGTTTAATCGCATCCACGGTCGCAATCACTTCGCCGGTAGCCTCAGACGATAGCTTGGGAATAAGACGCTGCAGCCGTACGTTGAGTTCGGGGGAAAGGTTAGCCATTGCCTGCACCTCCCGCGATTATGGATAGTTTTTTTGCATGCATTGAGCAGCATTTCGCGCTCCAGCCCCATCGTGCACTATTTTTTCCCCATGCCTGGAAGCCGGAGAAAACGCTACGGCTTTGGTTCACCGCAAACACCATTGCACACTGTGGAACTGATCCGAAAAATGTGTTGGATACGTACTGGGTTGGATTGCTTTTCAGATCCGCTTTTTGTAGTATAGAAAAGCTCGCCGCATTCGCATGGCTAAGCTTTTCATCCCCGGTCGCGCCCGCCAGCGCACCGGGGTTTTTCTGTTGAAACATTTAGTTAGACGCTGGATCGCGCAATTCGCGCAAGCGAGTATCGATGTCTGCTTCAAGCCAGTAAAGCTTGCCACCCAATTTCACACCCCGCGGGAGGCGGCCCGCTTCGAAATCAAGATAGATGGCTGAGCGCGAACGCCCACCCAGTTTGGCGCGGAGTTCGGTAAAGGTGATGTATTTCATATTCCAGCTATCCTTATATGTGTTGGATAGCTCAAATCTGATGTTTCTTGCGCAGACTGAAAATTGTGATATAAATTTAGAAATTAAAACACAAGGAGCGCGCTTGGTTCCATTTGTCGCGACCCGTTTGTTCTGTTTGCTGGGTTTCCGGATGAAGACTAGATATTTCTGACCAGCTTGCGCCTGCTTCTCGGGCATCGAGCGATCGCAGATAAGACAACCATTTCTTGGTATGTCTACGCACTTGTAACGCTTTTCCATGGCGTTCTAACTGAAATGAAATGAGTATCTCGCGAGCGACTTTTACCTGCTGGTCGATCGGCTTATTAATGTCAAAATTGATCGCCAGCTCATGTTTTTTGAGCGCAACTGGGAAGTACCTAAAAGGCGCGGCTGACAAAGCTGTTATTCTTTCAGTCGAAACGGAAGGTTTCCCTATCGCCGACACTTCCGCTCTCTGAGGAACGCAATACCATTTGTCGCTGTCATCCTCGTCGAAAATGTCGACTTCGGGTATTCTGCTGCCGTCTGTAATCTTAAAGATTTGATACTCGGCTACAGGTTTGATTATTCTTGAAGGCTGATTGCCAACTCTGGGGTTAGGAACAGAGATATATCCGAAAAGGTCGGCGCAGTTTGGGGCGGATACCCCAAAACCAGGCTCCGTAGGCAGCCCCTCGAAGCTAGAGTTTGTGATATTTGGGTTATTCTTCATCGCTTGATTTGACCGGTATCGTGTTTCGGCATGATCATCAAAGAACTCCCGGAGATCTTCTCGACGTCTGAAAAACTCCCATCGCCAGCGATCTAGGCTCCATTCCTTTACATCACCATAGGCTTCTTCGTTGCGCCAATCTGGAATGCCCCAGTCATTTAAAGCAGGGAGCGTTTTGTCAGTTTTGTCTGGATCGTCCGGTCTCTTTTCTTGCCCTGTCATTTCAGCGACCCCAACTGCCTGAGTTGTCCGTGGCCGCCTGTGACATGATCCGACCAACGTTCGGCCAGCTGCCTACGTTGTTCGAGAAAATCGGTTCTGCGATAAGCCCGTACTACACTGGAATCGACGAAATGCGCGATCATCGCTTCGGCCACTTCATGCGGGGCATCTGTAGCTTCGGCCAACCAAGTACGGAGCGACGCGCGGAAACCGTGCGGACGCGCCTCCAAACCGTGCCTTTCCATATGCCGCGAAAGCGTCATATCACTGATCACTCCCCCCCTAGTATTTGGGAAGAGAAATCCGTTGCGGGCATGTGGTCGCGCAAGATCAATCAAGCGTTTCGCTTCACTTGAAAGCGGCACACGGAAAGCGGGTGTCGCACCTTTGCGGCCCTTCATGTCTTCACCTGGGACCGTCCAAACGTCGTCTTGAACTTGGTCCAAACGCAGAAAACGTATTGGTTTGGATCTCGCGCCTGGGTTCAGGATCAGTAACCGCAAAGCAAGATGGGTTAGCGTCGGTTCTTCCAGGCTGTTATAGAATTTGGGTATATCTATCCAAGCCATGGATGGAATGTTCTTTGCTACGTGCCGTGATTTTCCCAGAAGAGCTTTTGCTTTTTCGGGCGCTTGCAAATCAACATCTAAGCCCAGTGCTGCCGCATGGCGCAGTACAATTGAAAGTCGGTTTAGTGCCTTGCGCGCCGTGTCTGCCTTCGTGTGCCAAATCGGGGCCAAAGTGTCTCGAATGTCACGTTGGTCAAGGTCCGTAACGGGTACTTTTCCAAGCTTTGGTAAAACATGAATATTGAGAGGTGAAAGCCAGCGTCCTGCTGTTCCATCACCCTTCAGTTCGGCCTTACGTGCTTCGAACGCGTCAGAAGTAATAATCGATAAAGATATCTCTTCGCGTCGCACAGCGCGACTTTCGGCCTCACGTTCTTTAATTGGGTCTCGACCCATTGCCGCCAACATGCGCCACCGGTCACTGAGCTTGCGGGCGTGGGCCAATGACAGGGCGGGGAAGCCACCGAGGCCCATTTCCCTTCGCCTGCCATGAACCGTCACGCGCAACACCCATTGCGCGCCACCGTCATCACGCTTCACCAACCAAAGCCCAGCGCCATCGCAGTGTTTACCAACGGGTGCACCCTTCACGAATTGAGCTGAAAGTCTATTGGTAGCCCGCATTTTATGTCCCCCGATTTATCCACCCTAAGGTAATGGATGGGTACGGACAGAACAAGCCAAGTCGAGACACAGATAGCTATATTTTAAGGGGGATATGACTATGACTGTACAGATAAAAACAATTAAAAACATGTGGTTAGTGCCGCCCCTGGGCACCATTTCATTTATAAAACCATTTAATTCCAAAGACATAGTGCTTGAATTTGTCCCACTTTTTCGACTTCTGAATGTCGGTGGGACACTTTTGTTATTCTAACTCACTACTCATACGGCTCAAAGCGCTTTTGGCGCGCAGCTTTTGAGATGCCGCCCGCGTATATCGTACAACCTCTTTGCTCGTGCGATGACCTGTAATCGCCATAATCTCTTGTTCAGTGCAGCCAAGTTCGGCCAAGCGCGATGCTGCGGCTTTACGCAGGCCGTGGACCGAGCAATGGAACAAGCCAGCTTCATCACACCATTTGCGGAAACGGTTTCCAAAGCCGTTAGATGTGAAAGGCTTATCGAAGGCCGTCGAAATGAAGGTTGTTCCGGCCGAGGGCGTGACGTCGATCAATCTTTGTAGTTCTTGGATTATAGGTATTTCGAGGTGAACTGGCTTTGTTTTGCGTCCCTTGTACTGTCGAAAAACCAGCCAGCCGTCTTGGACGTGATTAGGACCGAAATTGACAAGATCGGACCGGCGCTGTCCAGTGTAGAGGGCGAGGCCAAGCGCGAGGCGTGCCATCGTACCGACCGGATGGGTGGCTTCGTATTTTGCCACTTCAGCTAGGGTCCATGTGTGAAATCCTTCAGGGTTTCCTCTGAGGTATTCGACCTTTTCAGCGGGATTGCCGTCGTGATGATCATAGTTGATCGCAAAGCGATAAAGCTGCCTGACCGCTTTGATCATCCCATTTGCTGCTTCTGGAAATTCAGACATATCGTCTCGGCGTGCGCGTATATGTTTGGGTAGAAGTATGGCAAACGGCTTAGAGCCGTCTTTGTTGTTCAGGCAAAATTTTTCCAAAATCGCGCGGCAAACTTTCTGTGTTCGCGGATCTAGGCTGGTGAACATAGAACTCTTGAAATATTGTACGCAAAGCCAGCGAATACTCGTTCTCTCCGGCTCCTTACAAACCTTCTTTTGTACAGGCTTTCGACCATCGACAGCCAAAGCTTTCTGATAGTCTGTAAGAAATTCATCCGAGCCGTAAGGGTCGCGTAGGCGCGTTCTCACACCATGACGACGGAAATAGATCCGCTCGTTCCCATGACGATCCGTGTCGATCGCAAGATATTTAAGGCGACGTGTCATCAGCGCGGATCAGTCCCAAGGGTTGTCAGAAATTGTGTTGCAACCGGGGAGCCGATCAAAATAGCTATCGAGCTGACGAATGTCCCAGATTCGACGACCGTCGATGCGCCTTGCGGGCGGCATGCGACCATCCAGGACCATCTGGTCGAATTTTGACGTGCTGACACCGATGTATCCGGCTGACTCTTCGCGAGAGAGGCCGCGCTTGGTCGGGGTTGGTACCGCATGTCGTGTATTGTGAATATGCTGGTGCAGTGTCTGAGCGTTCATTCTGAACACCTGTCGGTTTGCGAACGAATTGCGCCGGCAAAATTGCGCGCGTCGGAATGAGACTGGTGCGTGCTCTGCCCTATGCGATGGGACAGGTCAGATGTATTAATCAGCATTTTCCAACTTCCTTTCGGATTTTGGCCCAAGCATGAGATGCATAGTCCTGCTCGCAATCGCTACGGTAAGCTTCTCCAGATCCTGTTGAAGAGTGACCAAGCATTGTTTGAATGACGTTTGCTGCGGTCTCGGGGGTATGCCGGCGCATGTGGTCAGCAAGCAGCGTGCGAAGGTCGTGTAGTGGAATGCCAACCGCCTCTTTGAACCTCAGCGAAGGCCACTTGGACTGGTATGCTTTGTTGGTTAGCGATAGCCAGTTCGTTCCAATGCACTCATTGTATCGCAGGGATGTGAGGCGCTGCGGTCGACCACCCAGAATGTGCTCATCAAGGGATTCCGCGACCTCTTGCCAAAGCTTTCCGGCTCCCGTCGATTTCTTGGTTTTTTCTTGAAACCAATTCAGGGACCATTCGCCAGTAATTGATCTGGTGAGTTCTTTGCCGATGACCCACCGTGACATGTCACCTGTACGTGCAGGCATATTCAATGCCACAACGCAAATGGCAGCGGATTGGAGTGCTTTTGTGCGCTCAAATGAATGACCGGGCGCGTGAACTGCTACTTCGCGCAGTTGGGCGATCACACGACCGATGTGAGTGTAAGCGCCGCGCGCCATGAGACCGTCTATGCGGGAAAACTTCTTCTTTTCTTGACCTTTGGAAAGGCAGAGCTGGTTCTGACTGACGAACGCGAGGCCAGTCAGACCAGCGGGATCAGCGCCTCCATGCCGTCCTAGCATACCAAGAGCATTCAGGTAATTTGCAATAGTTATCGGTGAAAGACGCTTTTTCTGCGCAGTCAGGACTTTCGCGATTTCGTAGCCGGTAAGGAACGACAGATCATCCGACAGCCCATTTTCAGAAACGACATCTGCGCATCGGCTAATCGAAGCGACATAGCGCTTTAACGTTTTGGGTGTAATATCCGCACTACGTAAACCGATTAAAAAAACTTGCCAGGAGGCTGGCCAGTGCGTGATGTCGAACTCTACGTGAGGCCGTCTGTTGGCAGTGTTATTGCGCGCTGCACTGCCCTTAGGGCGTTTGGATACCCAGTCGGCCTTCACGCTAAGCGCCGCCGCTGTCGAAACCTGTGGCGCATGTGCTGCGAGAGTGCGCAGCAGGAGCCTGAATGTCGATTCTGACGCGCATGCGTAGCGGAAGCTGCTCGCAGATGGTGCGTCCAGTGGTTCCCCTCTAGATGCTGCAATAACGAAGAAACGGTTGATAACCGTAGCGGCCCCAGCTGGTAAGCTGTCATGGGCTTCCAAAAGCGATTTGCGGATTGGAGCTGGCGTCGATGAGAGGCGAGCTTCTAGGATAGATTTCTTCATCAATACTGGCCTCCGGTATTTTTGAACAAACTGGGGTATTGCGCCAGCAGCACACTACGGACCGCACTTGAAGCGCTCTCGCCGCTATCCTTGCCATAATGTTTGCGTACAGTTGCTTCGGAGTCTGCAAGGACCGCAGCAGCTTTGGCGAAGTTTCCGGGCTCTTTGGCGAGCACCAGAGTGGCTATCGCATGTCGGCAGGAATGAGGTGTAAGTCCAAGCCCAATTACCTGATCGCCCTTCGCCCACAATTCGGCGAAAGAAGCCGGCGACATAGTTCCGTCGGGTAGAGTGAGGCCGTTCTTAACAAGCCGCGGCGTGGCCGCGCCGGGAAACAGATAGGGGCTGTCATTACAGCCTGACAGCTCGATAAGTCGCGGGCGGTAGATATTCTGCCAATTCCACAAGATCTGGGCATCTTTTCCGACTACAGCGACCCTAATCGTCCGTTCATTTTTCGTTTCGAGAGAGTTGAAACGAATTTCGGCATGTTCGCCGTCCTTGAGCCAGCGGAGGTTCTTGCCCAGGTGCGGGGATAAACGATGGCGCAAGGTAATCAGATTGCGCGTACGCAACGGGCGGGATAGTTGGATCGCATAGAGCGCGGCGACAGCATAAAGACGCAGAGCGTAAAGTTCGTGGAGCTTATTATTTGTCTCTTGCGCCGCTCTTAAGACTTCGCCGGCTAGGTGAGTAAGTGCGGTAGGTGCGTTAACAAATCGCGCAGCCAAATGTGGATTGTGCTGAAGCGCTGTGCAAATGGCATCGGCATTGTCGGTCATTTCGCGTTGTTTTATAATATAATCTTTGTAGGCTGCAGAAAGGACTTCGATGTCAAGCACCACCGCTTCGGAGCGGAGGCCATACAGAGCTAGTGTTTTAAGGCTGACTAGGCGATTGGCCAACGTGCAGCTCTTGTTAGCATCTTTAAGTTTTAACGACGTGTTTGACCGGGTAATTTGGTCGTCAATCGCGCGCCGGATGATATCTCGATCAAATAGCTGCTGTGGATCTACAAGTTCTGTGAGTGGGTGGAGAGTTGCATAGGCTCGGGCAACCCAAGTGATCGCTGCGCGATAGGTTGCTTTCGCCGCTTCGTGGTTCTTCGAAATATGCTTGCGACCCATAGTGCGGTCGGTGACGAACTTGTTGATTGCCTCAGATGATACTCCGTCGGTCATCATCTGCTTCGCCCTTTGTGCAAGACTTTCTGGGGTCACCAGGGTTTCTGCAAATAACGCATCCACTTTCTCGCGGAATTCGGGCGTGAATTCGCTCCACTTCAAGCGATATGCGCGTTCGCGACCAGAAGGGACTTGCAACTCGGTAGGCGGTAGAAGACACCCGATCTCCGGCCACTTGCTTTGCCCATCACGGAGCATGTTCAGAGCCTTGATCCCCTTCACCAATGATCTGCGGGTTTCAGGAGTGCTCCCCTCGACCATCTGGTTGACCTCGGCCTGATCAAGGTTAGCAAGTGGCACTCGGGACAGGCGACGCAATGTATAGATGGGCAGATGTTGGCACGTTGGCAGATCGGCACCACATGCTGAAAAACCCTCGCGATCTTTGACCGCTTCAATTAGTTTCAGGAATGATTCTGAGACGTCGATGCAAAGATTCGGCTTCGATCCGCCGAACTTTTTGAGGCAGCTCCGCAGTCGAGAATTACCGCGTTTCCGCGCAGCTTCAATGTTCGACGCATTCGGCACACTTCCATAGGGAGTAGGGGCGATGCTCGTTTCAAAGTAAAATAAATCCGCTGGTATCGCTGAAAGGTCTTCTTCGGTAATCCCAAGACGAGCTGCGATCTTTCGCAGTTCGTAGATGGTGTCGCGATGCAAGTTAGCATCAGTGGCCCAAACGACTACATCTGCGATGGTCGCGCTGTTGGTATTAAGTTCAGAGGTCTTGTTAAGCATTTGTTCTCCTTTTTGGTGCTGCTTAGGCGTCGCCGCGCTGTGCGGCGACGGCTGAGAAGCACTATTAAGTGGCATTAAAAAAGTTTGGAGAGAGGCGGAAAGCTGTCGGCGTTTCGCACATTCTGACGGGATTCTTCCGAATTTCGCACAAGCGGTCCAAAACATAACGCCGATAGATATTTGGTCCCGTTTGTGCGACTGTCGGAAGATGGTGGCCCGTGTCGAGGTTTGGCTTTTTTGGTTGTGCGAAGCTTGGCGATCATTGCAGCCACCAACTGTCTCTAACAGCCACACCGCGCCCGAGGTGCCATTCAGTAACGTCGTGCGGGTTGCAGCGCACGTTGCTGAAAACGTTACGCGTAGGCATGCCGTTTACGATCCAGCGCTCTACAGTTCGAACACTGACCTGAAAGTTAGTGGCGATTTCAGACTTTGTAAGAAGATTTTCTTTGTAGCGTGTGCTATTGGAGGCGCGCGGCATTTTGGCGCTTTCGCAAGACCATAGGTCGACCCATTCAAATCGGTATTCCCTTCCAATCCGAATGGCGTTGATATCTTTCCCAGCGGCTTTCCTGCGAATTGTCGCGCAACTCAAATTAAAGTGCTTTGAAACCTGTTCGACCGTCAGCATTGGCTTCCAGTGCCATCGACCGTAGTTAATTTCGGCGATATGCCTAATATGTATTTGAAGAACATTTATACCCTCTGCATTTGTTTCTTGTGCAGAAGGCAGGTTGGAAATAACCGCGTTCTGCGATCTCTCCAATAATAGATAAAGTTTTCAATAAATTTAAAGTTTACACCCTTTCGAAAAAATGAGGTGAAGTGCCCCTAGTATTATAGACGCTTTCTTCCATAAAATTAAGGCAAGAAGGCGATTATGGGGAAGCCAAATTTCAGTAAAGGCTTCAAGCGTGATGCTGTGTATGCGATCGCGGTACGTGGATATCCTTTCAACAGCAGCGTGATGTCCTACCACTGGGGCGGAGCAAAAGTCGGCCAATTGTTAGCGCGCCTTGGGACGTGGCGCGTTTGATATCTTTGACGATCTTCTCGCCAGGGCTCTTCGTTATCTTTCTCATCGTCCACTCCTTGGTGGCTACGATGAGCAACAAACCCTCTCTTAGCAAATGACCCTATTTGGACCCATAAGCGCTGACGTCACACACCCTGAATAAGCACCTAAATAGGCCGCTTCCGAAGTCTGACCGGGCTAAGAGATAGTACTTTGGCCGCCATTTCGAATATTATGCCATCTATATTATTATTTCGCATCGGGATTCTTTGATCCGTATTGACGAATTTACTTTGTCCCTGTGAGGGTAGCCACTTTTCCAACAAACGTCATCAACAACGGCCATCTCATGCCTTAATGACAGAATAGTGTATGAACATTACGCAATCTACCACCTAGGAGGTTTTCCTGGGAACACAAAACCTACCTTAAAGCCAAATGGTCGACAGACCTTTACAAGTGTTTCTAATGTTGGGTTTGCCCTACCGTTCTCGAGCTCGATAACTTGTTTTCGTGTTAATCCAAAATGGTAAGCGAAGTCTACCTGGGTCATAGCAATTGCATTACGCATCTCTTTGACTGCATCCGGCAGGAATAGATCCCCTTCGCAAGCTCTTATGTGCAACTTCGTTCGACGTTCGCGAATGATGTCCTTTGGTACCGTCTTTTGGCGGGGCATAATATTGTCTCCGATGTGGTTCTCATGTTACTAAGCTTTTCTGTTTAGGAATCTTGAGTAGCTAATAAGACTAAAATTAGTATGGAATTTCGTTGTTAAGCTCGAACTGCACCCTGCATGGCAAATGTCATTATGGAAAAAAATTAACTGGTCGAAATATTTATTAATTGTTTTTAGTCTTCCACTCATTTTATATCTATCGAGCGGACCGAAACTTTTGCTAGTGAACGGTCGCATTATGATATTTGATTGCGTCGAAACATTCTCCGAGTTTGAAATTATCAATCCCTTTTGCAGAGCGCCATCAATCCCTGCCTCGTCGACACCCTACCGAACCACATAAGGTGGAACGGCAGCAAGACGCTCGGACGGGTACTCTTACGAGTTAGTAAAATTTAAGGCACGGGCACGAATCACTCCCATTTTGGGAGTATTTGATGGCTGAGCTAAGCGTGCTTGTCTAGGACGTTTGTGAAGTGGTCCTGCTTTTTAGGACAGTTTTGCGGCTTTGACCTGCTACCCTGAATTGACCGTCGTTTGGGGTTAGCCTGTTCTCCAACTGAGGAGACAGACGATGAAAAGAAGCCGTTTTAGCGAAGAGCCGATCATTGGGATATTGAAAGAGCATCAGGCGGGGCTTGGTACGAAAGAGCTGTGCCGCAAACATGGGGTCAGTGATGCGACGTTTTATAAGTAGCGGTCCAAGTATGGCGGCATGGAAGTATCTGATGCGAAAAGGTTGAAGGCGCTTGAGGCTGAGAATGCCAAACCTAAGAAGCTATTGGCTGAACAGATGACGGATGTCTCAACCCTCAATGAAATGCTGGAAAATTTTTTTTGGGGCACGGTTCAAGGCGACGCGCTGTGGATTGGGCCATGACTGAGAAACGATACAATCAAAAGCGAGCCTGCGCCTTGGCTGGCATCGATCCACGTGTTTACCGACGTGTATCAAACCGCCCAGCCGATACCGAGTTGCGAGGGCTGCTGAAGAAACTGTCGTCTGAACGCGGCGGTTTGGCTATCGTCGTTTGCACATATTGCTGAAGCGGGAAGGCCGGCAGATGAACCATTGCCCGGCAGGGTATCGCGCAGCAATGCACGAGAGGGTGAAAAAAACTGTATCGGATCTACCGCGAAGAAGGGTTAACAGTATGTAAACGCGGCGGGCGCAAGCGTGCCGTGGGTACCAGAACGCCGATGGCGATCCCGCAGGGACCGAACCAACGGCGGGGCTTAGACTTTGTGTCTGACAGCCTGCGTCATGCCCGTAGACTTCATCGCCGCATGGCATACCGACTTCAACGACCACCGCCCACACACAAGCCTCCCTGGCTTGACACCGGCAGAATATGCTAACCGGTCAAAGAAAGACCAAAACCTGAACAGAGCTAACCCAAATTAGCGGACTCAATGGGGAGCAGGTCACTTCGCACGCTGTCCGAATTTGCCGGACCACTTCACTCTTGACCGCTACTTCAGAATGTCCCATCTTTAGCCTATGACTTTGACCCCACATACCTCGTACCGAATATCCTGAATTCGGGATTTCCCTCGTTAAATCGCGTGGGAGGGCACAGGTGTGGCGATGGGACTTATAAACCTTTTTTTGCGCCAGATTAGCGTATCTGCGAGGGTTCGAGTCCCTCCCTTCCTACCATCTCTTGGTTTTCATCGACTTCTTCTATGGGCACCCTTTCGTCGGTATCGGGCTGGCACTGAATAACGAAAAAGCATTATTGTAAATTGTCTGACGTCAGCTTCTATGGGTCCAAATAGCGATATATGATAAGAGAGTGTTCTTGGAATATCTTAACCACTGAGTAGTGGAAGATGAACAGACAGCTGGAGCATGTAGAAGCCCTGGCGACGGACAGTCCGCCTTTCATGGCCCCGCCCTACCCGTTCAGTAAACTAAACGTTCTGGGACAGTGTGAGACCCTCCATGTCACATTGCTAGTTCAGCTTCGAGATATTGACGGACACGGATGATCGTAGGTAGTCCGCCTGCAATCATCACCGTTATTGCCGGTTGACCCGCAAAAAACGCAGCGCGGTTCGGTAGCCGGAGCCAATTATAGCAACGTGGCTTGGTGAAGATCGTGCCGAGTGCGACGTGGATCCCTATTAGCGTACCTGCTCGCATACTTTGGTCTTCAGTTAGCGGCTCCTCACAGTGTCCCGCTTGGATTCTACTCCACTTTTCGCGAGAGACGCCGAGGAGCTCAAACGACTGCTGCTCGGTGAGCTCCCAGCGGGTAAAGAGTTTGGGAATGGCGCACAAAATTGCCTGTTTTTCATCCGAAGTCATCATATTCGCCACCGTCTCACCTCAGGTTCTCAAAATCACGCTCTGTTGCATTAGGAACAAAGCGTGATTTTGAGAACTGTATTAGTAGCCTCTGACTGCGAAAAGCCTGCACTTATAACCAACCCGATACCGGTCGTTAAAGGTCTTGGCATTGACTTGCTCATGATACCACTTTGCCCGCCGCACGATCACTCTTGGTTCTTCTTGTGCCTCCAAGACTCTAGCAATGGAGCATTCGCGTAGATGTAGAATGGATCTTCAGTGACGTGACCTGATTTGCTCAGAAGATGTGCAAAGACGCGTGGAATATTGGACTCTTCTGAACCCAAAATGTCTTCTATGCCGCGTCGTCCTCTTTTCGTCATCTGAACCGTCCGACCGGAGCGTTCGGACTTGCTTGACGAGCGAAGGGCGACGATCAACCCCTTCTCCAACGCAATGGTGCCCTGTTTTTTTGACAATCTGCCGAACCAAACAAGGTGAAATGGCAGAACGACGCTCGGGCGCAAGCTTTTCCGCGTCAGAAAAATAGTTGAATTGTACACGAATCACTCCCATTTTGGGAGTATTTAGTGACTGAGCTAAGGGTCCTTGTCGAGAAGTTTTTGGGGCAAGCACGTTGGCAGGCGCAGTTCACACAGATGCATACAGGTTGCTACGGCAAGAACTGGCCGGGTTGCGGCTGGCGGCAGGAATGTCGCAAGCCAAACTTGCGGAAGTACTTGGCAAACCAGCATCTTTTGTTGCGAAGTACGAGCTGGGCGAGCGGCGTCTCGATGCAGTCGAACTTTGCGTTATTCTAAAAGAAGTCAGGGCGGATCCTGAACTGTTCTTTGAGAAGCTATTCGAAGCCTCGCCAGATAAATTATAAAATTGCACCAGTTTAGGTTACTTTCAAAGCCCAACTACCGATCAGGCATCTTTTAGGGCCTCTTCCGCCTACGCTGGTATTGCCATGCCACTAGTCGTTCTGCTGACCAGCTTGTTTGCGCCGCTTCTGGTGCAATTGGTTTGAACGCTTCTCAACTCACTACTTTTGGGGAGTGCGGTTCGGAGTAAGGGCTCTTGGGATCTGCCCACCATCTCGAGCGCCGCGATAGTCTGGAACTCTATCGGCCCTTTGCGGACTTCCCCGCCCCTCTTCGATGCCGCGCTGCAGCTTTCGCTTAGCTGCCATTGTGTGCAACATTCCAAATAGAGGCTGAGCCGACGACCCGACCCGCAAACCATTGCCTGCCGGAGCGCTGGCTCTCCGATTCTGCAGGGACGAAGCGCCGGTGATATCGTGCCCAGGAGCGTCGCTGACATCGGGCAAACGCGCCGATGCCATGGGCACAACAGAATTGCCGCGAACCAGCCTTTTTTTCAGAGATCGTGCTGTCCACGGACCAAAGCTTACCCCAAGAACCCACGCCAAAGGCTGCGCAAAGAGACATGACTGGCAGGAGCAGAACCCAAGGCATCGCTCTGGCGGATCAATCAGCTTCAGCAAAATGCCTTGACTGAGAAGAGCGCATTACCGGAGGCTGGAGCCCATCGCTGCCCCGCACACATATCTGAAAATGAGCAGCGTCCTTGCAAGCATGCGAAAGCGCGGTGCTGTCGGCATATGCCTACATCAATTGCTCTGTATGTTCTTGCGAAGCCCTGACACCAGACCTCTCGTTCACGACCGTTGCCACGCCCTGAATTTTGTAAATCACTTCGTAAACAACACCACTGAACTTTCTGACAACCGCTATGCGTCGCGCCTCGCGATCCAGTCATGGTCCGGGTGGTTCCTGAAGCGCCAGTTCCTCCGCGGGCCGGCCATGACGTTGAGATAGTACATCTCGTAGCCGTAGGGCGCGCCGCAGGGATGGTGCCCCTTGGGGACCAGAGTCACATCGTGACTTGAGACCGACATGGTTTCGTCCAACGCACCGTCTTCTGTCCAGACCCGCTGATGGCCATAGCCCTGATCAGGGTTCAGCCGGTGGTAATAGGTCTCTTCCAGGTAGGTCATGTTGGGGTAGTCGTCCTCGTCATGCCGGTGGGGCGGATAGGACGACCAATGCCCTGAAGGCGTGAAGACTTCGGTGACCAGAAGGCTGTCGGCCACATCGCGGTCTTCCATTGCGATGTTGTTGATGTAGCGCGTGTTCGTGCCTTTTCCGCGTTCGGTCAGGGTGATGCCATCCGGGCCAAGCTTTTTCGCCTCGTGGCCCGAATGCCCCGGTGCCGTACAGACGGCCAGCGTGCAATCGGTGGTGGCGACCGCCCGCCAGTCGCTGCCGTTCGGAATATAGAGGCAATGCGGTGGCGTCTTCTCAAACACGCTCATCCGGTCGCCCATTTCGCCGAAGTCGCGACCTCCGGCTGACAGTTCAGCCCTGCCTTCAACCAGCACCAGAATAACCTCTCGGTCACCCGTCGCCTCTGCCGCCGTCTCACCAGAAGCGAGACGGTAAAGGCCGAATCCGACATACCCCCAATCCGGACTTTTCGGCCCCCTGGCGCTGTCGACGGTGATGTCGTGGACTTTGCCACTGGTGCCGTTGGGGTGTCTGAGTAGGTCTGGCATGGGTTCGTTCCTTGCTTTGGCGGTCAAAATGTCAGCCGATCAGGCCGGCATCCTTGGCGAGGGCTTTCAGAGTCTTCAGGCCAAGTGACTGATACTCAAATGGGCTACGCACGTCCGGATCCTGCTCTGCCTCGATCACAATCCAGCCGTTATAGCCATTCTCGGCCAGCACCTTGAGGCAATCGGCAAAGTCCACAGCCCCCTCCGGATCGCCAGGCACGGTAAAGACACCGCGCCGCACTCCTTCGAGAAAGCTCAGATGCTGCGAACGGACCTCGGCCTTGATCGGGCGACGGACATTCTTGGCGTGGAAATGTCCGACGCGGTCGATGTATTTGCGTAGGTAGGGTGCAGGATCAGCACCATTGGAGCCGAAGTAGAAGTGGCCCGCGTCGAACAGCAACTTCGTGTCCGGCCCCGTCACCTCCATGAAGCGGTCGATCTCGGCCGGTGTTTCGACCACGGTGCCCATGTGGTGGTGGTAGACCATTAGCAGTCCCTCTGCCGCGCAATGGGCCGCGACCGCCTCGACCTTGGTGCCGAACTCCTCCCACTGCTCGGGCGACAGCGAGGGGCTGTCGTGTAGCGGGGCAGAGTCGTTGCCGTGGATGGCGTTCGAGGTTTCGCAGGCGATGCAGACGGTACAGCCCATCGCCTTGAGCCTGTCGAGATGCGGCTGAATCATCGCGATCTCCTCGTCGACCGACCGGGCCAGCAGGTTGAGCGAATACCACGCCGAGATGAATTGCAGCCCGTGGGGCGCAAGCACGGCTTTCAGATCATCTGCTTTCCACGGCATCTTGTGGCCGTTCTCGATGCCGTCAAAGCCGATCTTGCCTGCCTCTGACAGGCACTGCTCCAGAGTGATATGGGCGCCGAGGGTCTGGTCGTCGTCATTGGACCAGGCGATGGGGTTGGTTCCGAAGCGGATCATGGAACATGTCCTGTGATAGGGGTGTATATGGGAATGTGACGGGCCTCAGCCCATCACGCGGGCGCGAAGCTGCGCCTCATAGGCTTTGCGTTTCTGTCGCACCTCGTCGCGCTCGGAGACTTCAGGCACGGCCACGTCCCACCAGTATCCGCCATCCGGCGTGCTGGGATAGGGATCCGTATCGATCACCACGACAAAGGGGCCATTAGCGCTCTTCGCGGTGACCAGCGCCTCTTCAAGTTCGGCGATGCTTTGCACATGCACGCTTTGGGCCCCCAGCGACGCCGCATGGGCGGCAAAGTCGATGGACGACGCGGTGACATGGTGCGAATGCGCGAGCATGTTGTTGAACTCGGCCCCACCGGTGCCCATTTGCAACCGGTTGATGCAGCCGTAGCCCTGGTTGTCGGTCAGCACGATGGTGAAGTTGATGCCCAGCATGGCAGCAGTGGCCAATTCGGAATTCGCCATCATATAGCTGCCGTCGCCAACCATGCAGACGACATCGCGGTCCGGCTGGGCCATCTTGATGCCCATGGCACCGGCGACCTCGTAGCCCATGCAGCTGAACCCGTATTCCATATGATAGCCGCCGGCACGCGGCGCTTTCCATAGCTTGTGCAACTCTCCTGGCATGGTTCCGGCAGCGCACATCACCACCGTATCAGGACCAGAGCCGCGCTGGACCGCGCCGATGACCTGCTGATCAGTCGGCAGCGCATTGCCGTCCGTGGGCGCATCAGTCAGTGGATCGACCGCCGCGAACCAGGCAGTCTTGAACGTGCCGTCCGGGGCCGTCGCGGTGAAGTCGCCCAGTGCCTGGGACAACTCTTTCAGGCCACGCAAGGCATCGCATTGCAGAGGCATCGCTCCGTGCTTCATGGCGTCATAGGCCGCGACGTTCAGGCTCACCAGTTTGCGCGCAGGGTTCCGGAACAAGTTCCACGAACCGGTCGTGAAATCCTGAAACCGGGTGCCGACACCGAGAACCAGATCCGCCGCCTCGCAGATCGCATTGGCGCTTGACGATCCGGTGACGCCGACCGGGCCAAAGTTCAGCGGATGATCCCAGGCCAGCGCCGACTTGCCTGCCTGGCTTTCAACAACCGGGATCCCGTGTGTCTCGGCAAAGGTTCGCAGAGCGTCTGTGGCCCCTGCGTAATGCACGCCACCTCCTGCAACGATCACAGGAGCCTTTGCCGCCCCGATCGCCGCGGTCACCCGCCCAAGTTCGCCCTCGTCCGCACCGATCCGGCGCTGGTGCCAGATGCGCGGCTCGAAGAAGGCTGCCGGATAATCGTAAGCCTCTGCCTGCACATCCTGACAGAACGACAGGCACACCGGGCCGCAGTCGGCCGGGTCTGTCATGGTCGCAAAGGCACGCGGCAGCGCTGTCAGGATCTGTTCTGGCCGGGTAATCCGGTCGAAATAGCGCACGACGGGCTTGAAGCAGTCATTCGCGCTGATCGTGCCGTCGTTGAAATCCTCAATCTGCTGAAGGACCGGGTCGGGCCCACGATTTGCAAACACATCTCCCGGAAGAAGGAGAAGCGGCAAACGGTTCACATGTGCCAGCGCAGCGGCTGTCACCATGTTCGTGGCACCCGGCCCGATCGAAGAGGTCACCGCCATGGCACGGCGGCGCCCCTGTTGTTTGGAATAGGCGATGGCAGCGTGACACATCGTCTGCTCGTTGTGTCCCCGATAGGTCTGGATCGCGTCCCTCTCGGCGTAAAGCGCCTCGCCAATACCAGCCACGTTGCCGTGACCGAAGATTGCCCAGACACCGCCGAGGAAGGGCACACCATCCTCGTTCATCTGCACGCAGAGATATTTGACCAGCGCCTGGGCGGCGGTTAGCCTGATGGTTTTGGTCATGCGGCGTTCCTTTTTACATCTGCGCGAGCGTCGTCCCAAAGCCTGCACAGCCGCGTGTATTTGTCGGCCATGTCGCGCACAATCTCGGCGTCCGGCGTGGTACCGGCCATATACCGCTCTGCCGCTGCGCCAAAGATCGTGCGCCCGACGGCAAAGCCTTTGGCCAGCGGATGGCGCGCCGCGACTTTGAAGCTGGCCGCCAACGTTTCCTCATCGGCCGCCAGCCCCAGAACGACGATGCCCCGAGTGTGGGGGTCATTTCTGGTGATGGCATCGCAAGCGTTGGCCCAGGCGGCATCGGTCGTCATCGGTTCCAGCTTCCACCAGTCGGGATAGACACCAAGATCGTAGAACCGCTGGATGATCGTCGCGGTGGTGTCATCATCAATCGCCTTGACTTTGGACGGGATCACTTCAAGCAGGAATTCCAGCCGGTTGCGCCGCGCCGCGTGGAACAAACGTATCACAACGGCTTCCTGGTCTGACTTCATCTCGGACGTATCATCGGGGTGATAGAAGCACAGGCATTTGACCACGTGATCGAGCGGCCATTCCGACAGTCCGCCGAAATCGGGCCCGATTTCGGGCTCAAGCGTCAGCGGGCGCGAGCCAGGCCACTCGACCGGGCGGCCGATCCACAGTCCTTGCCCCGCCGCCTTATAAAGCGCATCGCGCCCCAATCGGCTGTCACACAGCAGGCCATAACCGGGGCGGCCGTCTGCCACCTGATTGCAGGCCTCAAGGCACAGTTCCTTGAACGCTCCGATCTTGGCGGGCGTTGCGCCCTCCAGACCCTCAAGCTGCATCCGGTGGTCGAAGGCAAAGACCCGCATCGTCGACCAGTCACCCTTGCGGTTGGTCGCCCAGTGGATCTGCTCCAATTCGCCGTCCTTTCGCAGGGCCTTGTCCTTTACCCCACGGTCCAGAAAGAACTGAAGTTCGGTCCAGGACGGATAGGCTGGTGTGCAGCCGTGGCGTGACACGGCGAAGGCCCCGCAGGCGTTGGCGTATTTCAGGGCGGTCGGCCAATCTTCATCGTCCAGCCAGCCCTTGAGAAGACCAGACATGAACCCGTCGCCCGCACCGAGCACGTTAAACACCTCGATCGGGAAACCTTGACCGGCGATGCCGTCGTCCAGACTGTCGGGGATCGCATTTTCGAAGGCCACGGCCCCGGCAGCGCCGCGTTTGCAGACCAATGTGGCATCCGAAACGGCCCGCACTGCGCGCAGGGCCGCGATGGTGTCGGTGGTGCCGCCTGCGATATGAAATTCTTCCTCGGTGCCGACGATGAGGTCGAAATGGTGCAGGGTGGCTTGCAACTTATCCGTGACCGCTTCGGAAGCGATGAAACGGTTTTCGCCGTCACCGTGTCCCGAAAGGCCCCACAGGTTGGGCCGGTAGTCGATGTCCAGCGCCGTGCGCGCGCCATGTTTGCGCGCCAGATCCAGCGCCTTCAGGACGGCGGCTTCGGTTCGCGGGTTGCTCAGATGGGTGCCGGTCACCACGATGGACCGCGCACCAGCGATGAAATCCTCGACGATATCGTCTTCGCATAGTGCCATGTCGGCACAGTTTTCGCGGTAGAATATCAACGGAAACTGTTCCTGATCACGGATACCCAGCAGGACCAGCGCGGTCAGGCGTTCGGGGTCAGTGACGATCCCGCCGGGATCGACACCTTCGCGCACCAGTTCCTCACGGATAAAGCGGCCCATATGCTCGTCCCCAACGCGGGTGATAAGAGCCGATTTAAGACCCAGACGAGCAGTTCCGGCGGCGATATTGGTGGGCGAACCGCCAATATATTTCTGAAAGCAACCCATATCCTCAAGTCGGCCGCCGATCTGCGCACCGTAGAGGTCGACGGAAGAGCGGCCGATTGTAATCAGATCAAGCGACTTGGCCATCAGATGGTCCCCCCGAGCGAGCCTTCCAGAGACGCCAGTTCCTGACCACCGGCCATCAGATCCTGTAACTCTTCTGCCGTAATCTCTCCACGCGCCGCTGTGCCAAGGGTCTTGCCCCGGTTCAGCACCGTGAAACGATCCCCCACTGCCATCGAGTGGCGCACGTTGTGGGTGATGAACACCACCCCGACGCCCTGCTTACGCACCCGGTCGATCGTCGCCAGCACGTTCGAGGTCTGCCGCACTCCAAGCGCCGAGGTCGGCTCGTCAAGGATCAGCACTTTGGCACCGAAATGCACAGCGCGGGCGATGGCGACGGTTTGACGTTCACCACCCGAAAGGGTACCGACAGCCTGATCGGGACCGCGCAGGTTGATGCCCATCTCGCGCATCGATTCTACGCAGATTTCGTTGGCGGTCTTGATGTCCATTCGCTTGAACAGTCCGCGTCCGGTCGTCGGTTCGCGCCCCATGAAGAAGTTGCGTGTGACCGACATCAGCGGGATCATGGCAAGATCCTGAAACACCGTGGCAATCCCGGCTTCCATGGCATCTCGCGGGCTGTCGAAGTTCATCGGTTCGCCGTCCAGCGTGATTGAGCCCTTGGTGGGCTTGTGCACGCCCGACATCGTCTTGATGAAGGTCGACTTGCCTGCGCCGTTGTCGCCCAGAAGGCAGTGGCATTCGCCGGGTACCACGTCAAAGCTTACGCCGGCCAGTGCGATGATATTGCCGAAATGCTTTTCGATGTTTTCCATGTGGATGATAGGTTTGGTCATATCAACGCTCCCCCGTCACGCGCTTGCGGATGTAGTTGTTGAACAGTACCGCGATCAGAAGCATGCCGCCCAGGAAGACCTGGAACCAGTCCTGGTCGAAGTTGGTGTAGCTGAGGCCGATGACAACCATGCCAAAGATGATAGCCCCGAAGAAGGCACCGATGGCCGATCCGTATCCGCCGGTCAGAAGGCATCCGCCGATGACAGCTGCGATGATCGCCTCGAATTCCTTCATGAAGCCGCGGCGGGCGTCAGTGGACCCCGAGTCCATCACGGTGATAATGGCTACAAGGGCGGCACAGCATGCGGTAAGCATGAAGAGCGAGATTTTAACGCGGCGCACAGGCACACCCGAATTCGACGCAGCATCGCGATCTCCACCAGCAGCGAAGATCCAGTTGCCGTAGGGCGTGCGCAGCAGGATGTAGGTCGCTACCAGAGCCAGAGCGATGAACCAGAGAATCTCGACCGGTATGCCTGGCACCTTGGGCGCTCCGTTCTTAAAAGTCTCGACAAGGCCGATTTTGGCCAACCAGGCAAACAGCACCGTAAAGGCATCCCCCGAGAACAACGGCATCAGTAAATCGTTCTCAACCGCGTCGCGCACGCCGCGCAGTTGGGTCGAACCACCGGTGGCAATTTTCAGTCCTACAAGCGATACGCCCCGCAGAATGAACAGGAACGCCAGCGTCACAATAAACGACGGTAGTCCGGTCTTGAGCACGATGGAGCCGTTCACCGCGCCGACGAGGGCCGCAAAGAGAAACGTGATCGGGATCGCGAAGAGCAGAGGCAGCCCGAAAGTAACAACACAGGCGCCAAAAATAAGCCCGGCAAAGGCGACCATCGATCCAATGGAGAGGTCAAACTCCCCGCCAATCATCAGCATCGCCGCGCCAATGGCCAGAATGCCAAGCTGGGAGGCAGGTGTCATGAAATTCATAATGCCTGAGAGCGTGAACATGGCGCTGTCGGCGGTAATCAAAAAGAAAATCGTAACAAGAACCACGCCGGCAATCGCGCCCAACTCCGGGCGCTTCATGAGCCGTGCGCCAAAAGACTCTTTTTTAAGCCGTTCGTCAGTGTCGATCTGGGCTGTTTTGGCCATGGCCGGTCCCCTCCCGCTATCTGGATTTTTGATGTTTTTGGGCCGCGACGCGGAGTGCACCGCGGCCTGTTTTACTGCCGGTGGCAGACGCGCTTAGCGAATGCCCTGAGCAGACAGCTCAACAACCTGAGCGGCCTTTTCCTGCGTGATCAGGTTGGGGCCCGATGGCACGTTGCCGCCCGGCACCAGCCCGTAGTTGGCGTTCAGCGCCAAGAAGATAACAGGCAAATAGCCCTGCAGAAATTGCTGCTGGTCAATGCCGAACGCGGCGCGCCCCTCGTCAACGGCCTCAAGAAAACCAGCGGACAGATCGAAGGTGGCAACATTGACGTCGCCGGTCCGGCCCACTGCCTCTACTGCAGCAATGGAAGGTTCACCTACAAGTGAGGCACCAAGACCCATGATCGTATCGATGTCCGGATTGGATTCCAGCGCCGCTTTAACCTTGGCTTCAACTTCGGCTGGGTCGTTCTGGGTTGGGATCACATTAACCGAGCCGCCGAACCCTTCAGAAAAGCCCTCACAGCGTTGATCAAGAGAAACGTTGCCGACTTCCTGGTTCACACAGATGCCAACAGTACCGCCCATGGAGGCCAGCTTTTCCCCGGCAGCCTTGCCTGCATCGAATTCATCCTGACCGACGTGCAACAACGCACCAAGGCTTTTGGATACATCGGACCCGGAATTCATCGAGATCACAGCAATGCCAGCAGCGACGGCACGTTCAATTGATGGCCCAAGCGCGTCAGCATCGGGGATGGAGACCACGAGACCGTCGGGCTCCTGGTTCACGGCGGCATCGATCAGTTGGCTCATCGCGACCATGTCGAACGTTTCAGGCGCGCGATAATCAACGGTCGCGCCGGAGTCCTCGGCCGCCTTGTCAACGCCGTTTTTCACGACTGACCAAAACGGATCGTTGGCCTGACCGTGTGATACTACGATGATGTCCTGAGCTAATGCCGGTGTTCCCACCGCGAGTGCGACTGCCGTAGCAGCTATTTTTACGAAATTGGTCATATGTCCTCCCTTGACCGTATGGGCGATCCTCTTCGCCCGACACCGGAAAATCCGGTGCTGCCGCATCACGGCAAGCCGATCCGCGCCTCCTCCACAGCACAAAGCGATTCGCCTGGTACCGATAATGGAATTTATATTCCATTTTGTCCGGAAAGCAACATTTTTTTACCCTGCGTCACCTCGCGCCCCACCAAGGGCGATCGCGATTGTAGTGACAAGTGTCATGGAAGCGGTAGGGACCCGGAACGCACCAACATCGACCTCACGGGTGATCAATTGCGCCTCGGCAATCTTGCCAAGCGGGCAATCAGCGGAGTCGGTCAGAAGAAGCAAAGGGACGCCGGCCCGGTGCGCAGCCTCGGCAATACCGCGCGTCTCTTGCGCGAAAGGAGCAAAGGTAACAGCAAAGACAAGGTCACCTGGCTGCATGGATGCGGTAAATTCGATGCCGGCCGCACCACTATGAACGACACAGGGAATATCCATTTTTTGCAGCATATACCCCATGTAACTGACCACAGCATAGGCCCTGCGCATCCCCACAAGATGTACGGTACGCGCCTGAGCCAGACGATCAACCACCTGCGCCAAAACTTCCGTATCTGTCATATTCAACAATGAAACCAACGATTTATGACCCGCCTCAACAAAGTCAGCAAGCAGGCGCGCACTCCCATTCCCGCCACGCGCACGCAGGTGGCTTAGCCGTTCCGCATAGTCAGGACGTGACAGCGCGTATTCCGACCGGAAAAGGGCCTGCATCTCCGAATACCCTGAAAAGCCAAGCGCCTGACAAAATCTCATGAATGCCGATGGCGCGACACCTGCCGCTGACGACATATCCGCCACCGTCGTAACAGCAACCAAGTTAATGTTGGCGCGCAGGTATTCCGCGCATTGGCGCAGTCGCTTCGGCATGGCTGCCGACATGCGGTCGAGCCGGGCCAGCAATTCCGAGATATTATCCGGCGGCCCTTCCGCAGCTTGCATATGATCTTCCAAGATTGAACTCCCTCTTGACAGAGCATGTTAGACGAGTGATGAACATAATGGAATATATTTTCTGTTTTCTATTCCAGATCAGGGGGCAGCAATGAATACGTTGGGGTTAGGCCTAATAGGCACCGGCTATATGGGCAAGGCGCATGCGCTGGCCTATCGCGCCGCTCCTGCTGTTTTTGGGGACCTGCCGAAAGTGGATCTCGCCGTTCTGTGTGATCAAAACGCGGACGTTGCGGGCAGCATGGCCGCGCAGTTTGGCTTTCGCACGGGGACCACAGATTGGCACGCATTGGTTACCGCACCCGAGGTTGATATTGTCGCAATCACCAGCCCAAATGCCCTGCATTTTGACATGGCCCTTGCCGCGATTGAGGCTGGAAAGCATGTGCATTGCGAAAAGCCGATGTCGATCACCCTTGATCAGGCCCGACAGATGGAAGCGGCAGCCCGCGCGCATGATACCAAGACGATGGTCGGCTATAACTACACCCAGAACCCCGCCTTCCGCCACGCACAGCGTCTCATTGAAGAAGGTGCAATCGGCACCCCGGTGCATTTCCGTGGCTGGGTAGACGAGGATTATCAGGCCGATCCGGATCTGCCTTGGAGTTGGCGTTGTACGCATGCACAGGCCGGTCTTGGCGCTCTGGGTGACCTTGGCTGTCATCTTGTCTCGCTCGCCTATAGCCTTATGGGCCCGGTGGAAAGCCTTGTTGCTGATACGCAGATCATCCACAAAACACGCCCTCTGCCCGACGGGAGCGGCCACGCCGCGGTCGAAAACGAGGACACGGCTTCTGCTATCGTGCGCTTTTGCAGCGGTGCCCAAGGCACACTTTGCACATCACGCTCGGCTTGGGGACGGAAGAACCGCCTCGATTGGGAGGTCCACGGCACAAAAGGCATGATTACCTATCAGCAAGAGCGACTGAATGAATTGCAACTCTATCAGGCCGTAGGTCCCCCTTCCACACAGGGGTTCCGGACAATCCTGACCGGTCCCGATCATACACCCTATGGCGCATTCTGTCCGGCGGCGGGGCATCAGCTTGGCTTTGGCGACGTAAAAACAATTGAGGTCGCTGCGTTTTTGCGCTGGATCAATGGCGGCCCGCAGAGCGCTCCCACCTTTACCGACGCCCTACCATTTGAGGCCGTCATTCACGCCATCAACGCCGCTGCCATCAGCGGCCAGCGCGTCACGCTGTGAACTCTCATTCCCGAAAGGACTAACATGACCCTTAACGTCGCTCTCTTTGGCGCTGGCCGCATCGGCAAGGTCCACGCCGCCTCGATCAAATCCGACCCGCGGGCGCAGCTTGTAGCCGTCACCGATGTGATGGAGGATGCCGCGCATGCGCTTGCCGCAGAACACGGCATCAAGGTGCTGACCGCGGACGAAATTCTGGCCGACGCAAGTATCGACGCCATCCTTATCGCCTCTTCCACCAACACCCATGCGGACCTCATCGAACGTGGTGTCGCGGCAGGCAAGGCTGTATTCTGCGAAAAGCCTATCGACCTGGATCTGCAACGTGCGCTCAAGGTCCGCGCCGGTGTCGCAGCCTCGGGCAAGCCGGTGATGATGGGCTTCAACCGCCGGTTCGATCCCAACTTTGCCACGCTCAAGGCGGCGTTCGTTGCCGGTGAAATCGGCAAGGGCGAGCTGCTGGCCGTGACATCTTACGATCCGGCACCGCCGCCTGTCAGCTACATCAAGGTGTCGGGCGGTCTGTTCCGCGACATGATGATCCACGACTTCGACATGTGTTGCTGGCTGTTCGGCCTGCCGGAAAAGGTCACTGCCACCGGCTCCTGCCTCGTCGACCCCGCAATCGGAGAGGCGGGCGACGTCGATACCGCCGTCGTCATCCTGCACTATGCAGACGGACGCATCGCCACGATCCGCAATTCGCGCCGCGCCGTCTTTGGCTACGATCAGCGGCTTGAACTGCTTGGTTCTGACGGTATGCTTTCGGTCGGCAACCAGCTTGAGACGACGGTGAGCAAATCGACCACTGCCGGAGTAAGTTCTGCCAAACCGCAGCTGTTTTTTCTTGAACGCTACATGCGCGCCTATGAAACCGAATGGGCCGCTTTCCTTGACGCACTGACCAACGGCACGGCCATGCCCGCCACAGTCCAGGACGGCGTAAACGCTCTGGCCCTTGCCGAAGCAGCCAATCTCTCACTCAAAACGGGTCGCACTGTGGCGCTCACAGCTGACATGACGGGAACTGCAGCATGAAAATCGGCTGCTGCACATGGATCTTTGGCGGTGAACCTCTTGCGGGTACGGCGGCGCGGATCAAACGTGCGGGCCTCGACGGGGTCGAACTTTTCGGCGATATATCGCTCGACCCGCAAGAGGTGCTGGCAGTGCTGGGAGATTATGGGCTCGAAGTCTTCTCGCTCACCCCGGGGGATGCGGATATCTCGCATCCCGACGCTGCCGTTCGGGATCAGGCTCACGACTACTATCGCAGGCTTGTCGATTTCGCCGCTGCGTTGGGAGGGCCGCTGATCTCATGTCATGGGCAGGTGACCCGCATCGCTCCGATATCCACTCAGGCCGAAGAGGATGCCCATCTCATCACATCGACCCGCGCGATCTGTGAATTGGCCGCAGCACAGGGCCAGAATGTCGTGTTCGAGATTCTGAACCGCTACGAGACTCACCAGATCCGCACGGTGGCCGCAGGGCTCGCCTTTCTCGCTGAGGTTGGCGCCAACAATCTCAAATTGCTCCCCGACGCCTATCACATGAACATTGAAGAACGTGACCCCGCAGCGGCCCTCCGCCGTGCGGGCGACAAGCTGGGCCTCTATCATGCAGCCGACAGCAATCGCGAAGGTATTGGGGGCGGCCATACGGATTTCTTGGCCCAGATCGCCGCTCTGAGCGATATCGGCTATGAGGGCCCAGTCATTCTGGAAACAAGCGCGCCGGGACCCAATCCGTTTTCTACCGACAAAGGGGAAGGTTTCCGTGCGATCATCGAGAAGCAGTTGAAGGATAGTGCCGACTGGCTGCGAACTGCGCGCGCCTGATCAACGTTACTATCGAAGATTCGACTAAGCGTCCTTTCGCGAGAAAATCGACGGTCTCCAAGCAATCGGAGAAGTAATTCTTCCTTCCGCGTGCTTTTCCGAGATTGAGATGGCGTTTCCGAAAGAGCATTGCTACTCTTAGTAGATTCCGCAGCGCTTTTTAAGACCTTTGGCGGGCGTCCCGAATCCCGACGTTATACACTTCATTGTGCGGGTGCAGCAAATGACTGCTCCCCGCCCCTTATTGGTATTCCACTCGAACGGCCCAAAGCGGCCATTCTCTACACACGTCCTCAAATCATGCCCGATTTACTTGAATAGATTTGTGCAACTTTATTCGAGGATCGAAGATAAAACATAAAATATGGATTGGTAATTTCCAACTTATCGTCATCCCACTCAAGAATAGGGCTATCTCGATTGAGATCGGCTGCAATCCCATCCATCTGTTTCAAAGCAAGTTGGACGCTGGAACCAACTGGAACTTCGTCGGCGCATACAGCTTTAATCCGGGCCATAATCTCATCGTAGTCAAAACTTAATCTTGGCGGATTCTCTATCAGCGCAAGCAACACCGAACGGTACACGTCACCTACTGAATCATCTTTAAACTTAAACTCTTTCCGCTGTGTTCCTCGTTCTTTAGCGCCCGTGTGAAGCTTCTCGACGGTTCTGGAAAAGTCTGTTTGAAGTGTCGTTCGTTCTAGCGTTGCGCTGATATCTGCATCCGTAACTTCGGTTCTCTCCTCAAGTGTTTGCTTTTCCCGAATGCCCTTCTCAAGGCACAGGTTTAAACACAAGGACTGCATTAGTTGAGGGGAGCCAAGCGCTTCCGTCGCTAGCTGCATGATCCGATCTGGAGCAATATCAACACCTAGTTCAGCGAAACCGGCATTTGCGATCAATTCCAATTCTGACACGCGCCAATAATCAAACAGGATCGAAACAATACGGCCAGTCAATTCATCGTTGGCGCGAACCATATCGTCTGACTTGTGCGGAACTGAAGCAATGCAAAGACGAACGCCCCGTTCCGAGATCGCTTTGATGGACTTAGCAATGTCGATCTGTGATTCCTTTGGGATGTAATGGAAATCGTCTAGGAACACTACGAATTCGCTCCCGCTGAGTTCCTTTACAACAGCTTCAAAAAACTCGATTCCATACTTCTCTGATGTTGCAGTCGTGAATTCAACTCCGCCGTTTATCTCTCCTTCGGCTTTTGCCTTGGCAAAGATAGCTCCAGCTTCTGCGCTCCCTTTTCCTGCTGCACCAGCTTTCAGAACTCGCCCCTTTATCTTTTCGATTTCATCTGGCCCACCGATCCACCGCATAACTGATTGCCAAAGCTGATTTGAATCGCGTAGCGATTGGCCGGATATCGGAATAATTCGGTCTGAAGTGATACAGGTGTCGATTAGGGCTGTCTTCCCAGTCTTTGACGGCCCCGAGACGGAAATCACCATTTTGGGCATATCAAGAGCAGTACTGAGTTTAGCTTCATTCTTCTCCGTTACGCGTTCGACGTATGTATGGGTCGGTGTGCCATTGGGAACAAAAACGTCAAAAACGAAATCAGTCATATTGCATTTCCTGCTATTGGTTGCTGAACAATTTGTAGTAAGTTGCTGCGCAAACAGATCGCTTATGCAGCGTTTGGCTAGTAAATTATCTAAACGTGGGCTTTGTACCAGCGGAAAATCCAACTATTGAACAGTTAAATGCTTGACTGGTGCGCCCACCATCCCAACCAGGATTGGTAGCATCATCTGCATATTTGCAGGCTGAGGGTCCGTTCATTGGAGAACGGCCGCTTCCTGCATTCGCATTCTTCCAATATCGAGGTGCAGCGAATGTCCGCAGTCCGCCCATCATAACTAAAGCAGCTTCGATAAAACGGAACTGTGATATTTTGCGCCCAAAATGTCGGTCTGGACGGACATGCGTAGGCCTGAAGACAAAACGAATAATCAGTCTTGCCTAACCATCTCAACCAGGCGCTTAACTCTTGCGGGATCATGGGGCGATCCCTCCCACTCGTGCGGACAATATACCGAATGTACCAAAGACCGCAAATTGCGATCATGACGCTTCCAGCAGAAATGATTGTCTCAAATAGGGTCATGGAGCACTCCTTGGATAAACCATATCACAAGCTTCATGGGGCAAAAAGTTGGCAGTGAAGCAGTTTGGGCGCACGTTCATGATGGGGCATGCCTTGGCCCATCAGAACTTCAGCCTGCCAAAACTTCATGACAATCTCTTCGGGCTTAGGTTTCTTAATAGGCCATCGTTGGTCCTCCCCTTTCCTAACTATAGGGGCGGACCACTTCACAGGTGGGGGGCTCAGCGATGCTCTCAATTTTCACTTACGGACCCATACCAATTGAAAATGGCTCGGCCGCGGCCAAGCAAGCAACGTCTGCGACAACTTCACATTCTGCTGTGCTAAGACGCCCAGTACCCAGTCGGATATGGCCAGTGGCGGTGAGCGAGAAGTTCTTGCCCGGCAAGGCCGAAATACCGTGCGCCGCAAGCGTAATAAGAGCGAAAGTTTCGGAATGTACTGGCATGAAGAGGCTAAGCCCGCCACCATCCGGAACCTCTATGCCCCGATTTCGTAGCGCATTTGCGAGACTGTTGCGACGGCTACGATAGATTTCCCCTGCGTCGCTTACGTTCTTTCTGGTTTCTGGATCGATTTGCAGCCATGCAACAGCCGACTGCAAAATACGGCTGGTCCAGCCTGCGCTAAATGCGCGGTAAGATTGAATGCGATCAACCAATTCTTCAGAGGCTGATAACACAGCCATCCGGAGGTCCGGACCGAAGGATTTAGAAAAGGATCGAATATGGATCACCCGATCAGGTAACCGATCCCCTAAAGACTGCGAAGGAGCGAGCGCGATATCGCCCAAACCATCGTCTTCGATTATGAGCGTGTCGCTATCTTCCAGTATATCTGCCAATTCGCTCAATCGTAACGGCGACAGGTAAGTGCCAGTGACCGCGCTTATTACGGGCTGGAACAGAAATGCTGTCGGTTTTTGCTCAAGCGCGAGTGCAAGCGACTTGGGCGACGGACCGTATGTGTCGCTTTCAACCGGTATGATCTGTGCGCCCAAATCCTCAATGATGTCCAGAATCCGCATAGGTGTCGGCATTTCGATCGCGACTATAGCCCCTGGATGTACCAACGCATGCAAAGCAAGATAAACAGCATTGTACCCCCCGTTGGTTGCTAACATTTCGCTGGATTGAAATGGCCATTTGTCTCGGAGAGCATCCTTCAGCTCTGGCAGAATACGAACCCTTTCATAACTATTGAGATTCTCAGCTCTGGCACCATGAAGAAGGGCTTTATCCAATGACGGCAGTAAATCCAGAGCGGGTGTTGCCATCGTCATGTTCCGCGTACTCGGCGAAAAGTGCCCCTGCGCAGACACCCGCGATGGACGCGGCGAGAAACTTGATCCGCTTACAAAGGTGCCGTTTCGTCCCCTCCCGGTTAAAACGCGTAATCGGCGCAGTTCTTTCCAGGCCTCAGAGAGAGTACTCGGGCTGATGCCCATCACATATGCTAAATCCCTCGTTGCTGGCAGCCGCGCGCCCACAGGCAATGCGCCTGTCCGGACCAGACGCGCCGTATCCCTGGCGATGCCCCTCGTAGACCTATCGTTCAACTGAGTAGCGAGTTCTTCCGCCGAAATTATTTGCACCCGTACATTCCTATAAATGTTCGGTAACCTAATAACATTTGCGCAAAAAAAAGTGAACACTTAACCCTTAGTCCAATCATTTGTTTTGGAAGGGTCAATATGACTTTGAAAATCTGCCTTGGTGCGCGGGATTGGGATTATTTAACTCCCCTTCTTCTCGGCGACGTATCATCCCCAAGGATGACAGTGGAGATCAACCGTATTTCCTCCATGCCTGCCGAAATTGGTCGGGGCAGTGAATACAATGCCGTAGAAACCTCATTTAGCCGCCATCTTACCGCAGTAGAAAATGGCGATCACCGCGCGATTGCGATCCCAAACTTTTTGATGCGTGGATTTCGGCACGCGTGCATCATCACCCGTAAGAATAGCCCCTTAACCACGATAGAGAGCCTCGCCGGAAAAAGGATCGGTGTGACAGGCTGGCGAGATTCCGGAAACACATGGACCCGCGCAATTTTGCGTCAATCGGGTGTAATGACGGAAGATGCCTATTGGTATGCTGGGCGTTTGACAAAAGACCACCCCATTCAAGACCGCCTTGGCGAGTTTGGTCAACCCGGCCGAATAGAACCGATGCCAGGCGAAGAACCCATGATGAAAAGCCTTTCCGACGGATGGCTCGACGCGGTATTCACCCCCTTTATGCCAGAAGGTTTCTTTGGCCGCTCATCCGAATTTCGACAACTTCTGCCCGATTGCCGCTCAGCCCAAAAATCTTACTTTGACGAAGTCGGTTACGTCCCCGGGATCCACATGTTGACGTTAGATAGGGAAGTCGCACACGCGTATCCTTGGGCAGCTCAAGAACTGAGTGATTTGATCGACAGATCCCGGAAGATGTGGACCACAAAGCGGCGACGCTACGCAGACACAACCCCGTTCATCATGGACGAATTACTTTTTACAGCGTCATCCCTCCCTGCGACGTGGGACGACAGCGGACTACAAAACAATCACAAGATGGCTGCAGACTTTATGGTCCAAATGTACGACCAGAACATTCTGCCAAAGCCACTCACCGTCGAAGATGTCTTCGGCTACGAACGGGACGTAATGGAAACGGCCTAAGAAAACCAAAGAGGGAAAACCCATGAAACACAAACTATATCTCAGCTTGGCTTTGGCAGCCTTAACTACGCCAATCGCAGCGCAGGCGGACCAAGAGTTCAACGCTGACCTTAATGCCCGTCTACCCCAGGAAATCCGCGATGCGGGCTCTATGATCTCAGTTTCCAACGGTTCGTTTCCACCTTACGAAATAGTCGAAGGTACCCAGCATACTGGAGCGACCGCTGATCTGGCCAAAGAGGTCAGCCAGATTATAGGTGTCGAAATTGAACATGCCGTTGTTGCCGGGCTACCCGCCTTGTTGACTGGTATTGGTGCCAATCGCTACCAATTCGCAATGGGTCCAGTCGGCGATTTCCCGAAGCGCCGAGAAGCTAACGATTTCTTTGACTGGGTGCAGGAATTTGTCGTTTTTGCCGTCAAGGCCGGTAATCCTGAGGCGATCACAAGCCTCGACACGACTTGCGGTAAACGCATTGCGGTCATGTCAGGCGGGTCTGCAGAACGCGTAATCTTGGCGCAATCTGAAAAGTGCGAGGCGGACGGTCAGCCTGCAATCGACGCACAATCCTATACAGATCAACCAAGCTCTATACTTGCAGTGCGCTCCAACCGTGCCGACGCATTTTTCTCTTCGCAAGCACCACTGACGTATTTTGTACAACAAGCCAAAGGTGAGCTTGAATTGGCCGGGGTCGCCCAGTCAAACGGCTTTCCACGTTTGATGCAAGGCGGTGTCGTTCCCAAAGACTCTCCGCTGGGCGGTGTGATGAAAGAGGCGTTTCAGATCCTGATGGACAACGGAACCTACGCCGAAATCATGGAAAAATGGGGGCTTGAGAATAACATGATTGATGCTCCCGGCATCAACCTCGGTGAGGCACTCTGATTATGAGCGATGTGAACTTGAACCAGACGCAATCCAGAACGCCATTGGCGGACCAGGAGTATATGCTGCGCGATGTCGCAAGGGCGCATCGCCCCATACCAAAAGCCAAGGTCCTGTTGTGGGTCCTTGTCCTCCTGTTTGCAGCGGACTTCGCTCTTTTAGTTGCTGAGAATAAGAATTTTGGCTGGCCGATTGTTGTCGAATACTTCTTTAACAAAACGGTTCTGGACGGACTTTTTGTGACTATATGGCTCGCCGTCGTCAGCATGGTGTTGGGCGTCATCCTGGGTCTACCATTGGCAATTGGACGGATGTCGGATGATCCCCTCGCACGCCTGATTTCTGGGGGCTTCGTATGGTTCTTTCGCGGCACCCCTTTACTAGTCCAGCTGATTTTATGGTACAACTTGTCTTTCCTTTTCCCTCAAATCTCCCTCTCAATCCCCTTCGGCCCCACCCTGGCTGCATGGAATTCCAATGATTTGATCACCCCAATTACGGCCGCCATCATCGGTCTCGCCCTGAATGAAGCGGCCTACATGGCTGAGATCATTCGCGGTGGCTTACTGTCCGTTGAGCGCGGGCAAATGGAAACTGCAGAATCCTTTGGAATGAAGCCCATGCGAGCGCTGTGGCGAGTGGTGATCCCCCAGGCTATGCGCAGCATTGTTCCGCCATCCGGCAACCAATTCATCAGTATGATCAAAGCCACATCTTTGGTCTCGGTCATCGCTATGGCGGACCTGCTTTATTCCGTTCAATCCATCTACAACCGAAATTTCGAGGTGATCCCGATGCTGATGGTTGCCGTACTCTGGTATCTTTTGATCGTTACCGTCCTTAGCGTCCTACAGTCCCGCATCGAACGCTACTACGCTCGCGGTGATCAACATCGGGTCGTTATGGAAAACTCCGAAATTCTTATCAATCAGGATGAGGCAAAGCTATGACCTTCGTAGATAAAAATCCGCCGGCTCTCCCGATCATGCGTGCGCGCAATGTTCACAAGTCCTACGGAAGTAATAATGTACTCAAAGGGATCGATATGGACGTCGCTCCTTCCGAGGTTGTTGCGATCCTCGGGCCGTCTGGATCAGGAAAATCCACTTTGTTGCGGTGCATCAACCGGTTGGAACACATCAACCAAGGGTTTATCGAGGTCGATGGTGAGCAAATCGGCTTTGAGTTGCGCAACAACAAACTGGTCGCACTCAGCAGCACCGCTATTGCTAAGCAGCGCAGCAAAATGGGGATGGTGTTCCAAAGCTTCAATCTCTACCCGCATATGACGGTGCTACAAAACGTCATCGAAGCGCCTGTAGGTGTGCATGGCATCAAGCGTCGTGACGCCATCACGATTGCAACGGATCTGATCAATCGAGTTGGGTTGGCCGACAAACTTAACGCCTATCCTCGTCAACTTTCAGGTGGGCAGCAACAACGGGTCGCGATTGCACGAGCATTGGCCGTGAAACCCAAAATCCTGTTGTTTGACGAGCCAACATCAGCGTTAGACCCGGAACTGGTTGGAGAAGTGCTAAGCACGATGCGTGGCCTCGCCGCCGAAGGTCAGACGATGATCGTTGTCACCCATGAGATTGCATTCGCCCGAGAAGCCGCCGATCGCGTGATTTTTATGGATGGCGGACATATCGTTGAGCAAGGCAAGCCCGAAGATGTTTTGGTAAATCCCAAAGAAGAGCGCACAAAAGAATTTCTGCGCCGCGTCCTTTAACTCCACGGAAGGCGGATGGCATCTCGCCGTTCGGAAAGACATGAAAAAATTTGCAGAACTTGAAGACTTCGCCTCGGCGGAAGCAGAAATGCTGCGCATCCGGCACCACCTGCATGCCCACCCAGAACTGTCGTTTCAGGAGGAAAACACAGCCGCGTTTGTATCTGGAAAGCTTGAACAATGGGGCTATGAAGTTACTCGCAACGTTGGTGGTCATGGGGTTGTAGGACGATTGAGAGAAGGCGACGGCAACCGTTCTATTGCGATCCGTGCGGACATGGATGCGTTACCGATCACTGAGGTCACCGAATCCGAATATGCCAGCACAGCCCCTGGGATCATGCATGCTTGTGGCCATGATGGACACACTACAATGTTGCTGGGGGCCGCTGAATACCTTGCACGCACTCGCAATTTTTCGGGCACGCTAAATCTCATTTTTCAACCAGCGGAAGAAGTTGGACCCAATGGCGGCGCGAAAGCAATGATTGCGGATGGATTGTTTGAACGCTTCCCTTGTGATGCAATTTTTGGGCTACACAATCATCCAGGCGCTCCGGCGGGCACCATCTTGATGAGGTCCGGCCCGTTGATGGCTGCTGCAGACACTGTGAATATCACGCTGCACGGAAAAGGTGGTCACGCTGCCCGCCCACACTTGTGTATCGATCCCATCGTAGTTGGTTCCTCTATAGTCATGGCTCTGCAAACGGTCGTGTCACGCAGTGTCGATTCCACGGAAACAGCCGTGGTTACAGTCGGCACGTTCAATGGGGGCACCGCGACGAACGTAATCGCTCAGTCGGCAAGCTTGTCACTTAGCGTGCGCACCTTCTCTCCCGAGGTCCGTGCGCTTATCAAAGACCGCATATATATGATCGTAGAAACACAAGCAGAAAGCTGGGGTGCGACTGTTGATATAGAGTATGACAGCGGCCACCCTATCGTGTTCAACGCGCCTGAAGAGACAGCGTTTGCCACAGAGGTTGCAACTGAACTCACCGGCGAAGGAAGCGTTCCGGAGTGCGCGTTAATTCCTGGAAGCGAGGACTTCTCCCACTACCTTGACCACAAACCCGGCTGCTTCATCCGTCTCGGGAATGGCGAAGACTCCGCGGCCTTGCATACCCCAAATTATGATTTTAACGACCGTAGCCTTACAACTGGGGCAGCACTCTGGGCGCGGCTCGCTGAACGCTACTTGAGCTAATCCAGTTAAAACATAAAGAGCCCCGACAGCGACGTCCGTTTTGGCGATGTGCTGCGCCTGATAGGTCCGGATGCTGCCATTAAAGCGGCAGTAAAACAACTTGGCGGGCATGCGATTTTGCCAACAATGAAGTCCGAAGTGCTCTATCTCGCGCTTGCCATGTTGGTTGGGTACTTGGTCGGGATCGTCACAGTCACGGTTTCCGGCATCCCCTTCGCGCTCGGAACGTCCGCTGGTGTGATTATGGCGGGTGTGGGCGTCAGTTATTTCCGGAGCAGGAATCCGAACTTTGGTGGTCCCGTACATGAAGGTGCGCGTAGTTTTCTTCAGGACTTTGGGCTGAATGCTTTTGTGGCTGTTTTATCGGCCAATGTAGGTCCCAAGGTTATCTCTGCCCTCGGCGGCGACACAATCATGTGGCTTGCGTTGAGGCCCAGATAATGACGCGTATTCTGAAGAGGCAGCACCCGAAACATATTTTGCGCTAAATGATTTTTCACCAAGACGCTCAATGAGGCTCAGTTGAAGCTCAAGCCAGCTTTTGTGCCGCCCAAGCGAGCCAGCCCGACAAAACCGGTGGGACAAAAATTCGAAATCTCTCAATAAACGGTGATCAAATCTAGTATCCCACCTTCTTACAAATTGTTGTTTTAAATAGATATTTGCACTCCGCCCCTGGGCACCATTTTAAAGTAGAAAATTTTACTTAAACACCTGATATTGTGTAATTACTCTCGAATCATGACGATGTTTACACTCTGGACTGTATCACATCCTGCTCCGCATTGGGTTCTGTGCTGCTCTCTTACCTGTGTCAAAAACTTGCTGCGCTCTTTCTCGTTTTCGAAACGGAAGATGGATGTTCTCAGCCCGATTGTTTAGCCCTTTGTGAGAGCGGTGCACGGCTATCGATCGCCCGGTAGCCTGCTGCGGCTCATCTCGACCCACTCAGCCAGTCGAAACTGCTTCTCCGTCCCAGCCAGGAAAGCAGCAGTCGGAAACTCTAATTCAAAATGGTCCAGTTTCTAGGTAGCAGTGCACTACTCCAGTACAGACCTTGGGGCATTTGGCAGCGAACGGCAGCAAGGAGCCCTCATTGGCCAATGTTGCGGCATGAATGAAGGGCCGCTTTCGAGGATCACACATTCAATGAATAGCCTCTAACCTTACTCTGGCTCCAGTAACGTATTATTGCTCGCAGCCAAATCGGCTGCGTCGCCCGATGAGCAGATAAAGAGCTAGTAAGAAAATTAACTACTTACATTCCATACATCCGCGACCGATCTCGCAAAGCGATCAAGAATAAGATTAAGGCAGCCCCAACGCTCGTTTTTTGTCAGCGGCCCATTTCATAATTGTCAAATCAAACGTGAGTGCCATGAGCGATACACAGATACCCAGCACAAAGTTCTTGCCCAGATCAGTTCCCGCCAGTGTCCGTTGCAATTCCTGCCCCAAGTCCTGCGTTCCGATGAAAGCTGCTATGATGACCATGAAGAAGGCGAACATGATCGCTTGGTTGAACCCGATGGCCATTGTTGGCAGGGCCAGCGGCAGTTGCACGTTCCACAACTTTTGCATGCGCGTAGCGCCTGACATATCCGCCGCCTCGGTCATTTCACGGGGAACCGTGCTTAACCCTTCGATAGTGTAGCGGATCAGTGGCACTGTCGCAAAAATAACAATCGAAAAGATGACCGCGATGTCCGTGATGCCAAACAACATGATTGCGGGCAGTAAATAGACAAAGCTTGGGAACGTCTGGAAGGTGTCACACATCAGAAGCATCCGGCGCGACCACTTGTCTGACCGCGCTGCGATGATCGCTACAGGCAGTCCTATGAATGCCGCAATTATAACGGCCGACACCACAGAATACAGCGTAATTATGGCGCGATCCCACCACCCCGAAAGAGCCACCAGCGAGAAGAAAATAATCGCATACATCGCCTGCTTGCGACCTGCCAATGTGAAGGCAAATGCCGCGACAAGGCAAATCATCGCGGGTGTGGGGATCGACAACATAAAGTTTCGAAAAGGGATCAAGACTTGGACATTGAGGAACGCCCGCAGAAACCCTGTCGTGGCTTTCACCCATTCGATATCAAGGAACCCGCGGATTATGGTGTCCAATTGCCTGCCAACGCTGAAATCTTGACCACGTCCGACTTCTCCCAAAAACGGAATAGATCGCGCCAATACCACGCAGATACCGACTAGAACGACACCGATTAGCAGTGTCTTATGGCGTGCCCAGAAGGCGGTTCCACGTTCGAAATGTTCAGGCTGTTTAGACACCCATGCCTTTGACATGCGATCAAGCGTGACGGCGAGCAGGACAATCGTAACACCGACCTCGAAAGAGCGGCCCAATTTGAAACTGCCAAGCATTTGCAGCAGCTTCGCTCCAAGGCCCGGCATGCCGATAAAGGCCGTAAGAACGACCATTGCAAGCGACAACATGATGACCTGATTTACACCAATCAAAATTTCGGCGCGCGCGGCGGGGATGTAGACGTGACGCAACATTTGATACCGCGAACACCCCGACATTTCTCCAGCTTCGACTACTTCTGGTGATACTTTTTGGAGCCCAAGCGTCGTCATAAGGATCATAGGAGGAATCGCGTAGACTGTCGTCGCCACGGCCCCCGCTGTCGGCCCTACCTTAAAGAAAATTACGGCGGGTAAAAGGTATGTAAAGAATGGCAGCGTTTGTAGAACCGACAGGATCGGTTTAATCGCCGCATCGACCTTTTTGTACTTCCAAGCAGCAATGCCCAGCGACAAGCCAATCACGAAAGCCATGGGGACAGAGACAAGCAGCACTGACACTGTCTCCATCGCTATCTCCCATTGGCCCATCAAGGCTGTCCACGACAGGGTAATGCCGCCAAAAAGTGCGAGTTTCCACCCACCTAGGTAGCAACCAATCACTGCCACTGCCATGGTCAAAGCAGTCCATGGGATTGGGCCTAAATTCGGCCAACGACGCTTTCCGTAAAAGATGTTACCCGAGGTATCGAGCAGCCATTCGAGACCACCTGTCACAAATCTTGTGAGCTTCAACAGCCCCAAATCATCCTTAATGAAATTGAAAAGAAAATCCAGCCAGGCTGCAAAATTTGGGATCATTGCTTCTGGCAGGCGGTGCAGCCACGACGGCAATAACCCTATGTAATGCGATACAGTAAGAACAACCGCAGCGGCAAAAAATCCCCATGCCAAATGGCGGCCCGACAACGGTGTGTGTGTGTTTGGCCGGGTCGTTGCAATTCTGGCCATCAATCGGCCCCTAAAAGAACAGTAAGTCCGTCCTGTCGGTTCAAGCCGCCAACGATTTTACCGTCCTTTTGCACCGGGATGACATCTCGGGCGTCATAAACTAATTGGTTCGCGAGTGCTTTGATCGTGGCCTTGGCATCAACAGGGTCGCCCGTACCTTTGACATCAGGTTTCGCCAATACACCTGCATGAACAACACGGGCTTTGTCTATATCTTCGGTAAATTTGCGAACGTATTCCGTGGCTGGATGCAACACGATCTGATCGGGCGTATCGCATTGTTCAATCGCGCCGTCCTTCATGATCGCAATGCGATCTGCAAGGCGCAGGGCCTCGTCAAAATCGTGCGTGATGAACACAATCGTCTTGTTCAACAGCTGTTGCAGGCGCAAGAATTCGTCCTGCATCTCGCGGCGGATCAACGGATCAAGCGCGCTGAACGGTTCGTCCAGAAACCAAATATCGGGTTCTATCGCAAGACTTCGGGCGATCCCGACGCGCTGCTGCTGGCCACCAGATAACTCGCGCGGGAAATAGCCTTCGCGTCCCTCAAGTCCAACGAGCTTCACCACCTCAAGCGCGCGTTCGCGCCGCGTGTGTTTGTCTTGGCCACGCATTTCAAGCGGAAAGGCCACGTTCTCCAGAACAGTGCGGTGCGGCAGCAATCCGAAAGATTGAAACACCATGCCCATTTTAGATCGGCGTAGTTCAATCAGGTCTTTCTCGACGAGCGACATGATGTCCTGCCCTTCGACGGCTATTGATCCGCCGGTAATGTCATGCAGCCGCGAAAAACAACGCACCAATGTCGATTTACCAGACCCTGAAAGCCCCATGATCACCAACATCTCGCCCTTGTGAACGTCGATGGATACATCCCGCACACCAGCAATATAGCCCGCTTTACGGATGTCATCGAAACTCATTCCATCATTCATTTTCTTGTAGAACGCCGCAGGATCGGGGCCAAATATTTTCCATACGTTCCTGCAGGAAATAACGGGACTATCAACTGACATGTGAATCCTCGTGATAAATGCCCCAGCCCGGCATATTGCCGGCCCGGGATAGCTTTTACGTTCAATGTTGCTGGGGCTTAGTTAACCCACGCACCCCAAACATCCTCGTTCTCTTCGAGCCAGACAGCCGCAGCTTCATCAGGCTCCATCTCGTCGATGTCGACCATCTTGGCCATCTCGGCGATCTGCGGGTTGGTGAAGCTGACCTGCTCGAGCACAGCGTATGCGTCAGGCCACTTTTCCTCCATTCCTTCCCAAGCCGCTATTTTGAGGTAACCCGTCGCAGGATTCCCGCAATCATACAGCGCATCAGGGTTCACCCCAACAGAAGGGTCTGTGTCGCAGCCTTCTTCATAGGGCGGGAATTCAACGAATTCCCCCGGCCAGACGGCTTCGGCAAAGTTGGGTGTCCAGTTAAACACCACAACGGGGCGTTGGTCTGCTTCGGCAGCACCGATTTCGGCCCAGAGCGCGGCTGCGGAACCTGCGTTCACAACAACAAAGTTCATATCCAGCGCCTCAACGCGTTCCTGACCGTGCTTGAGCCAGTCAACAGGACCATCAAGGTAACGACCTTGCTCGCCGGTTTCAGCTGTTGCGAACAAAGCGGCGCAATCGTTCAACGCTTCCCAATCAGGCAGTCCGGGGCATGCGTCTTTGGTCCACATAGGATACCACCAGTCCTCGCGGGTCACGGCATCGTGGTCCGCGACGTCAACGATGCCACCCTTTTCCATGGCCGCACGGAAGGATGCGCCAAACGCGCCTTCCCAGACTTCGACTTCGAATGTGACGTCACCCAAACGAATTGATTCATAAACGGCTTGGCTGTCCGTGGTAACGTATTCAACCGCTGCACCCTGCTGTTCGAGGATCTGGCCAACGACGTTGGACATCACGATCTGGCTGGACCAGTTGTGAATAGGGATCACGATCGGGTCGCTGCTGTCTTGCGCCATTGCGGCAGTAGACCCAAGCGCAAGCACGCCTGCGGTCAAAGCTGTTGTCATATTTTTCATGTCTAGTCTCCTTGTGTGGCAACGCCTTGTTGTGCGGCGTCTTTCTGGCTTCAGGTCATCGAAGCCGTAGGTTGACCGCGCGTTTCTTCATCTGCGCCGGCATTACTTCCAGTTCAGCGTCTCATGATTTTCCTGTGGGTCAAGTTTTTTTCTTACGGTTACAGCTCGTCTGCCCGTTATTTGAACGTCGATGTCGTACTTGCACATATATGTGTCCAATCACTCACGGACTCACCAAGTCGGCGACCTCATTTGGGGGCAACCGTGTTGTCATGCTCGATTCGATTTTGAACCCGCGCGCCGTACTACACATGCCGCGATCACGGAGAACAAGAAGCCCGCGCAACCAGACAGATATCCAATATTTGAAGTTTACGCTCTGTCCGGCCGCGCTATGTGTTCGCGTATCGCGGTTGTTATAAGCAGCTCCTCACGCGACAGAATTATTCCCAATATTCAATATTATTTCTCATTAGTAATATTGCCATCTCGGCAGAAACCCGTTCATGTAGCTCAGAAGGCGTGAGATTCGTGCTAGCACGGAACCGCTCTAGAGAGCTCGGATGAGGTTACAATGCGTTACTCTGGTTTTCGTGTGATCAAGGAAGCCCTAACAGGGCACAAGGGGTGGACGCCTGCGTGGCGTGACCCCGAACCGGCGTCGCACTATGACATTGTCATTATTGGCGGCGGCGGGCACGGTTTGGCGACAGCACACTACCTTGCCAAGGAATTCGGGCAATCCCGTGTTGCCGTGATTGAAAAGGGCTGGATTGGTGGTGGCAACGTTGGCCGCAACACCACGATTGTGCGCTCCAACTACCTGTTGGACGGCAATGAGCCGTTCTACGAGATGTCGCTCAAGCTGTGGGAAAGCCTCGAACAAGACCTCAATTACAATGCAATGGTCAGCCAGCGCGGCATCCTGAACCTGATCCATTCGGACGGACAGCGGGATGCGTTCACACGGCGTGGCAATGCAATGATCCTGAACGGTGCAGATGCTGACATGCTTAGCACGGCCGATATCAAAAAGCGCTATCCGTTCTTGAACACAGACGATGCGCGTTTCCCGATCAAAGGGGGCTTGGCGCAGCATCGCGGCGGCACGGTGCGCCATGATGCGGTCGCATGGGGCTATGCGCGCAGTGCGGACAGTCGCGGCGTTGATATCATTCAGAATTGCGAGGTCACGGGCTTTCGTATCGAAAACGGTGTCTGCAAAGGCGTTGAAACATCACGCGGGTTTATTGGCGCAGGCAAAGTCGGCTGCGCGGTCGCAGGTAACTCGTCACGATTGATGAGCAAGGCCAACATGCGCCTGCCCATCGAAAGCCACGTCTTGCAGGCCTTCGTCTCCGAAGGGCTCAAACCCGTCCTGCCCGGCGTCATCACATTTGGCGCGGGGCACTTTTACTGCAGTCAATCCGACAAGGGCGGCCTTGTCTTTGGTGGCGACATTGACGGCTATAATTCCTACGCCCAGCGCGGCAACCTTCCCGTGGTCGAAGACGTCTGCGAGGGCGCAATGGCGATCTTCCCGATGTTGGGCCGTGCGCGGCTTTTGCGCATGTGGGGCGGGATTATGGACATGTCGATGGATGGCTCCCCGATCATCGACAAGACCCATATCGACGGGCTCTATTTCAATGGCGGCTGGTGTTACGGTGGCTTTAAGGCGACCCCTGCCAGCGGCATGTCCTTTGCGCATTTACTGGCCAAAGGCGAACCACACCCCAACGCCACAGCCTACCGGTTTGATCGGTTTGAAAAGGGCCTGATGATTGACGAAAAAGGGATGGGCAATCAGCCCAATTTGCACTGATGATTATTGACCACCCCCTGCTTGGCCCCCGCGACAGCGCCGAATTCACCTACATGGGCGACGCCCGCCTGATCGACCGCCCGGACCCAGACGACGCGAATGCGGCGGCGGCGTTCTTTGACTACGCCTATTTGCGCGACAACCCTGCGGGCTGGCACCGAGAGCTGTGGTTCCATGAGGCGGGTGACCGTTCTTGGTTGATTGTAACACGCAACACGCTGACCCATGAGATTTCAAACGTTGAACTCGCCCGTGATGTGGCCCGTGCACAGGGGCGTTCAAAATGACCCAGAAAAACCGGATCGACGGCGGCCAGATTGACCGCGACACAAAGCTGAAATTCACCTTCGATGGACAAGTCTATCACGGGCACGAGGGCGACACGCTGGCCTCTGCCTTGTTGGCAAACGGTGTGCGGCTCATGGGGCGCAGCTTCAAATATCACCGTCCACGTGGGCCGTTGACCGCTGGGTCAGAAGAACCGAATGCCTTGGTGCAATTGCGCAGCGGAGCACGCCAAGAACCCAACACCCGCGCCACGACTGCGGAACTGTTCGAAGGGTTGACCGCGACGAGCCAAAACCGACTTGGGTCGTTGTCCTTCGATCTATTGGCGATCAATGACCGCTTATCAAATTTCCTAACGGCAGGGTTTTATTACAAGACTTTCATGTGGCCCAAGGCGTTTTGGGAAAAAGTGTACGAGCCAATCATCCGCCGCGCGGCGGGACTTGGGTCGCTTTCGCTTCAAGATGACCCCGATGTGTATGACAAGGGTTTCCTACATTGCGATCTGTTAATCATCGGTGCGGGGCCAGCGGGACTGATGGCCGCGCTAACGGCCGCACGCAGCCGAGCGGACGTGATCCTCGCGGATGAAGATTTTCGCATGGGCGGACGGCTGAACAGCGAAACCTTTGCGATTGGCGACCACGCTGGTGCAGGCTGGGCCGCGCAAACTATCGCGGAACTGGCGGCGATGCCCAACGTGCGGCTTATGGCACGCACCACTGTAATCGGCGCGTTTGATCACGGCACCTATGGTGCCGTTGAACGGGTGAGCGACCATATCGCCACCCCGATGGACGGTAAGCCACGCCAAATCCTCTGGCGGATCTATACGCAGAAAACCGTGTTGGCGGCGGGTGCCATCGAACGCCCGATTGCGTTCAACAACAATGATCGCCCCGGCATCATGACTGCCAGCGCCTTGCGCAGCTACGCCAACCGTTTTGGTGTGGCTGTGGGGCACCGAACTGCGATCTTCACCAACAACGATGACGGTCACCGCACAGCCGCCGACTTGCACGCCAAGGGCGTGAAAGTCACTGTTATTGACCCGCGCACAGATGCGCCGCGTTCAATGGATTACGAAGTTCTGGCTGGTGCGCAAGTAACTGACACCATGGGGCGGCTTGGGCTGACCTTTGTGCAGGTGCGCCTTTCGGATGGGACTGATCGGACCATCGAATGCAACGCCTTGGGCGTATCGGGTGGCTGGAACCCCAACGTGCATATGACGTGCCACCAACAAGGGCGTCCAGCGTGGAACGATGCCCTCGCGGCATTCACCCCTGATGCCTTGCCTGTGGGCATGATCGTCACGGGCGCTGCCAAGGGCGACATGTCCACTGCCGGCGCATTGGCGGGTGGCGCTACAGCGGCACGTACCGCATTGGGCCTTAAGGGACGCATGCCCAAAATGCCGCAGGCCGAGGATGCGCCCGTCAACATCACGCCGTTCTGGTATGTTGAAGGTGCAAGCCGCGCATGGCTTGACCAGCAAAACGACGTGACCGTGAAGGACGTGAAACTCAGCCACCAAGAGGGGTTCAAATCTGTCGAGCACCTCAAACGCTACACAACGCTCGGCATGGCAACTGACCAAGGCAAGACAGCCAACATGGGCGGGCTTGCGATCATGGCTGAACTTGCGGGCAAAACCATCCCCGAGGTTGGTACGACGATGTTCCGACCCCCCTATACCCCCGTCGCGATCGGTGCCTTGGGTGGACGGCACCGTGGCCAGGACTTCCACCCCAAACGCCTCACACCAACCCATGGATGGGCTGAAGAACAAGGCGCGGTCTTTGTTGAGGTCGGCAATTGGATGCGCGCCCAGTGGTTTCCGCGTGCGGGCGAAACGACGTGGCGCGAAAGTGTCGACCGCGAAGTTTTGGCAACGCGCGGATCGGTAGGCGTGTGTGACGTGACGACCCTTGGAAAGGTAGACGTGCAAGGCGCCGATGCAGCCGACTTCCTAAATATGATCTATTGCAACGGTTTCGCGAAATTGCCCGTCGGCAAAGTGCGCTACGGGTTGATGTTGCGCGAAGACGGCATCGCCATGGACGATGGCACGGCCGCACGAATGGCCGAAGATCATTTCGTTGTCACCACCACCACCGCAAACGCCCTACCCGTGTATCGCCATATGGAATTCGTGCGCCAATGCCTCGTGCCAGATATGGACGTGCAACTTATATCCACGACCGAAGCATGGGCTCAATACGCTGTGGCTGGCCCGAACGCGCGCTGCGTGCTTGAAAAGATCGTCGATCAAGACATCAGCAACGACGCCTTTCCCTTCATGGCATGCGGCGACATTACTGTGTGCGGCGGTCTGCGGGCACGGCTATTCCGCATCTCGTTCAGTGGTGAGCTCGCCTATGAACTTGCAGTTCCGACAGCCTACGGCGACGCGTTGATCCGCCGCATAATGGAGGCTGGTGCAGAGTTCGACATCACCCCATACGGCACCGAAGCCCTCGGCGTCATGCGGATTGAAAAAGGCCATGCGGCGGGTAATGAATTGAATGGCACCACCACAGCGGCGAACCTAGGCATGGGGCGTATGGTTAGTACCAAGAAGGACAGCATCGGTGCGGTGCTATCGCGCCGCGAAGGGTTGAAACAACCGGAAGACCTACGTGCGGTCGGGGTTAAACCTCTTGATCCGGCTGACAAGGTTCCAGCGGGAGCACATCTGATGACAGCCGATGGTCCCGTAGATGCAGCCCACGACCAAGGCTATGTGACGTCTGCCTGCTATTCCCCCAATCTGGGCCATCACATCGCGCTCGCGTATCTGAAGGACGGCAGCAATCGGATCGGCGAGACCATGCGACTGGTGAGCCCACTGACGGGCTTTGATGTCGCGGTCGAAATTTGCAGCGCCCATTTCATTGACCCAGAGGGGGAGCGGCTTCGTGCATGACTTAACACCGACGCCCGCGCTTGGCGTAACACCGCACACCATCGGCACCGTGACCATCGCAGAGAACACTGGCGTCGCGCTGGCCTCTGTGGCCGCGCGAAACGGCGGCAAGGATACTTGCGCCAAAGTTCTCAAAGCCGTTCTTGGCGAAGTGCCGGATGTGGGAAGAACCGTTTTACACGACCCCGAAGCAGGGTTCTGGATGGGGCTGGATCAGTGGATGATTGGCGCACCTATGGAAACTCACGAAAACATAGCTGACCAGCTCAAGGCCAAGCTCGGCGATGCGGCCTCTGTGACCGAACAATCGGGCGCTTGGGTTGTGTTCGATGTGACGGGCGCGAAAATGCCGGACATGTGCGAAATCCTGTGCAACATCCCAATCCGAAAAATGGTCGCCGGTGATGTTCGACGCACGATGATCCACCAGCTGGGCTGTTTCATTATCCGCCGCGCCGACGAGGATCACATCCGTATCCTTGGACCACGTGCGTCTGCACAAAGCCTACACCATGCGTTAATGACCGCTGCGACCTCTGTGGCGTAACCCCGCGTTAACCTCTGAGGTCTTGACCACCCTAACGAAAGCCTTAGAACCGAAGAACCCTTTATAAAGTGAAAACCAGTTCTATGGCCGCGACCCCATTGTCCCAAGATCCTCACCGCGTCCGCGAGACTCGCGAAAAAGTTCTCGAGGTTGCGATCGGTCGGGAGGTCCGCGCCCATCGTCGCAAGCAAAACATCACGGTGGCCGATCTTTCCGAAACCACGGGCCTGTCAATCGGGATGCTGTCCAAGATCGAAAACGGAAACACGTCTCCGTCTTTGACCACATTGCAAACCTTGGCGAACGCACTGTCCGTGCCGATCACATCGTTTTTCCGTGGCTTTGAAGAAGGGCGCTCGGCGGTTCATACCAAAGCTGGTGAAGGCGTTGAGCTAGAACGTGAAGGCACCCGCGCCAACCACCAGTACAACCTTTTGGGTCACATCGGATCAAACGCCAGCGGCGTGATCGTCGAACCATACATGATTACCCTCAGCGAAAAATCCGACGTCTTTCCCGCTTTCCAACACGGTGGGATCGAAACGATTTACATGCTCGAAGGCGAGGTCAATTACCGCCACGGGGATCAGATCTACCCACTCAAGCCGGGGGATACCCTGTTCTTTGACGCCGACGCGCCCCACGGCCCCGAAGAACTCGTGAAGCTACCGTCGCGCTATCTCTCGATCATCAGCTACCCGCAGAAAACCTGATCCTCTTACACTTTGAGAGGTGGCTCGGTCTCTGGTTCGGGAAAGATTCCGGGGCTCGTCGGCAACCCGTCATCAAACTTCGACAGATAGTCCAACATCATGGGGCGGTTGTCGATGAAGCCCTTATAGGTCGCCAGTTCATCGGGTAAATCGCGAATAACACGATGCAAACGGCGGCCCCATTTCGGCATCGTCGTCAGATCCTGAAAGCTGCACAGATAACAGCGGATCGGAAATGCCAAAGCATTGGATCGCGGCAAGCGAAAGAAAGTTTGCAATTCGACACGAAGGTGTTGTTTCGCGCCGATGTTTTCCGGCGTCAACGTAGTCTTCTGGATGCCCCATTTATGGTAGTTTTCCGGCGAGGTATCGAGCAGCGGGTTCACCGTCATCGTCCAGTTCAACCGCCGCCCCGGTGACCCCTGCGGAATGTTGATGAGGTACTTCAACGCGCGTTTGAAAATCCCCATCTCGTTGGCCTTTGGCACAGGCGCATGCCACTCGAAAAAGTTCATTCCGATGTCAAAATCCAGTGACCAGTCAGCCTGCGTAGTAATCATGCCCGCGTCCATCCAGAGGTTGTCCTCGCGCTGATCCAGCAAGGCAAAATCGCCCTGTGTCTGACGGGTGATGTATTCCATCGGTCCGTAGGGCAGCGTGGAGTCATCCAAAAAGGTAAACGTATCATTAATGCCAAGCGGCTTGTTCACCCAACGCCATTGATTGCCGTCGCGGTGAAGTTCGAACAAGTCGGGATAGTCTTCGGATTTGGAAACCATGATCAGTTCGAGCAGGTCCCACCCCGCCAAAGTCATATGCGGCAAGGATTGGCACCGAAGCGGATCATCCGCCAAAACCTTGGTACGGTCGTGCATCTCTGAGACGTAGTGTTCATCCACATCGAACCGGTTTTCATAGACAGACCCATCCGGCCCACCCTGATGTTGTTCAGCATTCATTGAATACATGTAATTGTCTTCATGGAACGGAAATGGGAACCGCTTGATCGCCCATTCGGAGTTATGGAATGAATAGTCGTCACGAAAGGTTTCGTCGTTGAATTGAATACTCATCGGTCAATCTCCAACAATTCGCCGGCATAACGGCTAACACAAGGCATGATTTTCTTGCCGCTGGCCTGCTCTTCATCATCAAGCCAGTGGTCGCGGTGAATGAGCTCACCCGCGCCGCCGACAACATCGGTTTCGCACTGCCCACACGCCCCGCCACGGCACAGGAACGGCGCATCCACACCTTCGCGTTCCAACGCTTCAAGCAGGCTTTCGTGCTCGCCCACGGTGATCGTCTTGTCCGACTTGCACAGGCGAACCTCAAACGGGGTACCGGCGGCGGGTGCAAGGAATTCTTCGGAATGAACGTTGGTGTCTGGCCATCCAAGACCGGTCGCTGTGTCGTGAACCCCGTTGATCAAACGCTCGGGCCCGCAGACATAAGCGTGCGAGCCAAGTGGCTGACCATTCAATACGTCGGCAAGCGGAATGCGCTCATTCGCGCTGCTGTAATAAACATGCACCTTGGTCGGGAACTTAGCCAAAAGCACATCCGCATAAGCCGCGTTTTCAGGCGTCCGGGACGCGTAGTGCAATTCCCAGTTTCCGTTGGTCAGTTCGAGCTGCCCGATCATCGCCAGAAACGGTGTGATGCCAATACCGCCCGCAAAGAAGATGTGTTTCTTGGCACGAAGGTCGAGGCTGAACAAGTTCACCGGATTGGTGAGCGTCATCGCGTCGCCCTGCGTCACCTGGCTGTGCATAAACACCGACCCGCCCCGTCCTTCGTCTTCGCGGCGCACCGAGATAGCGTAGGTCGAAAGGTCGGCAGGATCGGACATGAGGGAGTATGGATTAAGCCTCGTGCGCGTTCCGTCTTGCATGGTAACAACGGTATGCGCGCCGCCCGAAAACGGCGGAAAATCCGCGCCATCCGTGCGAGTGAATTCGAACCGCGTCACAAATTCGGTAATGGGGACAACCGCGCTGACCGTGACGTCGATTTGCGCGGGGCCGGATTTAGTTTTCTGCGGCGCGCTCATTCGTAGATCCTCTTTGGCGTTGGCACATTTCCAGGATCTTCGGCGTCGACGCAGACCCCTTGATAGGCTGCTAATCGACGCGAGTAATGGTCGCGAACAAACAGGTTTAATCCGCAATGGCTGCACACGAACGGATCAGTCTCCACATCCTCGGTAAACCCTTTGCAGTGCACACATTGCATCCGCCGTGCCGTCGATCCGCGGTGTTCGGTTTGGATCGCCGCCGGTGGCACGCCCGCCGAGGTCGCCTCGATTGTGGCCTGACCCATCAGGCTTTCAGTGCCGGATAGGTATACTTGGAGTCCCATTTTTGCATCGCTCAGGACGCGTTTGATGCGGGGCAACGATGCCTCATAGCTTGGCCCTTCGTAAAACTGCGCAGGCGCGAGCGCGCGCAACTTATCGGCGTAATCCGTTCCACGGCTGATGAAAATGATATGCCCTGCCTTCATCAACTCCGGTGTGGCGACGTCGATGATCGCCTCAGCACCTTGCGCGTCAGCTATAAACAAATGTGACGCGCCAGCTCGTGGCTCCAACGCCCCCCAGATGGGGCGGCTTCCGATGCTGGGTGGGAATACAAACTTCGACATGCTGCGTCCTCCCTACCCTTTCGCTGTGCGGATGGATTTGTCTTGGTCGTAAAACGGCATCTCTTCGGCCGTCGCGGCAAGCTCGGTTCCGTCCGGTTGGACAACAGTCAATTTGGTGCCTGCTTTGGCCACGCTCGGGTCAAGGCGTGCAATCGCAACGGAGTAATCGTTCAACTCGGAGGACAACCCGTAGGTGATCACGCCGACGTCTTTGCCGTCCGCCATTACGCGGGCAAACATCTCCATCTGATCCATCCTGTCAGACAATTTCACGCCGTAAATCTTGAAGCGTTCTTTGCCCTTTGCGGCGTAGTGGTTTTCGGCCCCGATAAAGCCCTGCTTGTCGGGTGAGACCGTAAAGTCGAGGCCCAGTTCCCACAGCGTGTCGCCGCAAGGCTCATCGTCAAACGGGAAGGTTTCAGAGTTATCGCCGGGATAGAACAGCAGGTAGCTTTCGATCCGCAACATATCGAGCGTGGAGAATTGCACGGGGCGCACTCCCATGTCTTTGCCCGCCTCCAGAATACTGTCCCAAAGGTGGGTGGCATCCTTGGCGCGGCAGAAAATCTCGTACCCCCGTTCGCCAGTGTAGCCCGTGCGAGAGATCATAACATCACGCCCATAAAGGCGTGTCTGCATCAGGCCGAAATATGCGAGGTCGCGGATCGCTGGGATTTCTTGCGCCAAAAGATCAACCGACACAGGTCCTTGAAGAGACATATCGTGCAAATCGTCGTCAAATAGGATTTCACAATTCTTACCGGCAGCGACAGAGGCCAGCTGTTCCATTCCCGTGCCCGTGCCATGCACCACCAGCCATGAATTCACAGCGATATGGTAAATGATGCAGTCATCGATAAACTTGCCCTCAGCGTTCAGGATCGAGGCATAGGTCGACCGGCCCGGCGCGATTTTCTCGACATTGCGGGTGGTTACCCGGTCGATTACATAGGCCGCATCGGCACCAACGACATGGACCTTCTTGAGGCCTGACACATCCATAAGGCCGGCTTTTGTGCGGACCGCTTCGTAGTCTGCTTTGGCGCGTTCTGGTGTGTCGTCATAGAACCAAGCGGTTCCCATACCATTCCAATCTTCCAACTCACCGCCAATTTCAGCATGCCGATGTGCTAGCGCGGATGCTCTCCAAAGAATGGCCATTTTGATTCCCCTATCGGTGTTGATCGTATTGTTCTGCTTGCGATGATTGAGACTCAGGCGCTAAACAAAATCAAGACTGACACTAAATAAAGTTTCCTAACAGGCAAAAGGGGCCCGCATAACAGGCCCCTCTGCATCATTATTCAGCGTCTTACTTAGACTTGCCGTATCTCTTGTACTTACTGTAGCTCTTGGCCTCGGCCTTTTGGCCAATCACCAAGGCTGCGATACACAGAGCGATCCCGATCACACTGAAGATACCCGGCCATGCGCTACCGTACCCCATGAAGATTGGGCCGGACACACCTTCCCAAGTCGCTGGTTCAAATGGAAATCCCATAGTCGTTACTCCTTCTATTTAAGCTTTGGTTGCACTTGGGGCAGAGATGGAGATGCCCTCTGGGTAGGCTTGTGCAGGGACCTTGACGGTATCGAGGCCTGCAAGTTCAACGGCGGCAGGAACACGTAGCATGCCGAACATCTTCAACACGAAGGATGTCCCGTAGCCGGTGCCAAGACCGAGTGCGATGAACACAACGGAGCCAACAAGTTGACCCATAAGGCTGATGGTTGGTGCACCTTCACCACCCAGTGCTGGATAGCCAGCCGCCGTAATACCAAGGACCAGCATACCGTAGATGCCGCATGTGCCGTGCACCGTTACGGCACCAACAGCGTCATCAATGCCGAACTTTTCAAGGAAGGTTGCTGCAGGCTTAAGAAGCAGACCCGCACCTACTGCGATGATGAACGCCAGACCAGGCCAGTAGAAATCCAGACCGGAAGCGGTGGAAATAATCCCAGCAAGTGCGCCAGACATCATCCAGAACGGATCTTTAGTGAAGACCCACGCGCCGATGATACCGCCACCGATGGCCATCAGAACGTTGAACGCCAATGCGCCAAGGTTTGTCGGCGTGCCATAGATGGTCGCGTAGTTGCCACCCCATGACCAAGCTTCGCCACCAACAACAACACAGCCCATCAAAAAGCCCCAGAACCCGACGATGATGATCATCAGCCCAGTGGCCGTCAGTGGCATGTTATGACCCGGAAGGTCGTTTGCAGTGCCATCTTCGTTGAATTTGCCAAGACGTGGACCAAGGTTGATCAAGACACCCAGCGCAAAGAAGGCCGCAACGGCGTGCACCAAACCTGCCGCGCCAAAGTCATGTACACCCCACTGCGTGACCAACCAGCCATCAGAGTGCCAGGCCCAAGCAGCGGCCAGCGTCCAGCTGAAACCACCAAGAACGATTGCGCAGATAACGAAGCCGACTGTCTGGATGCGTTCGATCACAGCACCGGACATGATGGAGGCTGTCGTCGCCGCGAACAGGGCAAACGCGCCCCAGAAAACGCCATCAATCTGGTCTTCTGTGTTTGGCCCCATGTAAGCGGCGCTTTCACCCCAAGGCCACGCGATGGCGTTGGCATAGGCCGCGCCGGAAATGCCATTTGCGCCTTCCGAAAGCGTCAGACCTGTTGGGAAGCCCCAGTAGACCCACCAGCCAAAGAAGTAGAAGGCCGGAATAACGAATGCAAACGCGAGAATGTTTTTCACACCCGATGACAACGCGTTCTTGGCGCGGGATGCGCCCATCTCATAGGCCAAGAAGCCCGCGTGAATGATGATCATCAACGGAATGGTGAGGTAATAGTAAAGCTCTGCGAACATCGTGTTCGTCAGATTGCCTTTCGTTTCTATGGCAGCGACCTGCGCTACTAGTTCAGCGAGTTGTTCTTCCACGGTTTCGTTCCCTTGTCGGTTAATGTTGCAGTCGGCCGACCTCTTGCAGTGCGGGTCGTTCCTAAAAATGAACCACGGAGATTTTCATCTGGCCAGAACTTTATTGACTGTCGTGAAAATAAGTTTCCTACTGTTGATCGTTCCGAATTGCGGTGCTAGCGTCAGATTCGATCAACCTGCGATGTGCAGGAGAACAAATGAGGGTAGCGATATGTGTGGTATTGTCGGGTTATTCCTGAAAGACAAAGCGCTTGAACCGCAATTGGGTTCACTGCTGACAAAAATGCTCATCACGATGACGGACCGCGGCCCCGACAGTGCGGGCATCGCGATTTATTCAAACGATTCAATGGATAAGTCGAAAATCGTGGTTCAGTCGGATACACCGGAAACAGATTTTGACGGTCTAGACGACGCCTTGGGAAAGGTGATCGGCGCACCGGTAACGATGAAAACCTCAAGCACGCACGCGGTCTTGAGCGTCCCTCAATGCGCGATCGAAAACGCCCGCGCGGCGATTTCTCAGGTCAATCCGGCGCTTCGGATCATGAGTCGCGGCGATACTTTGGAAATCTACAAAGAAGTTGGCCTGCCTAAAAATGTGGCGGCACGCTTTGAGATTGAGCAAATGTCGGGCAGCCACGGCATAGGTCACACGCGTATGGCGACAGAATCAGCGGTCACCACCATGGGTGCGCACCCCTTTAATACTGGCAACGACCAGTGCCTCGTACACAACGGATCCCTGTCCAACCACGCCAGCCTGCGCCGCAAGCTGCGCCGCGAGGGCATTCACATAGAAACTGAGAACGATACAGAAGTCGGCGCGGCCTATCTGACATGGAAAATGCAAAATGGCGCAACTTTGGGCGAAGCGCTTGAAAGCAGCCTTGATGATCTGGACGGGTTCTTCACCTTTGTGGTTGGCACCAAGGACGGCTTTGGCGTCGTGCGCGACCCGATCGCCTGCAAGCCCGCCGTCATGGCCGAAACCGATCAATACGTCGCCTTCGGGTCCGAATACCGCGCCTTAGTCGACCTGCCCGGAATTGAGGACGCCCGCGTTTGGGAACCGGAACCCGCAACCGTCTATTTCTGGAGCCATTCTGACCAGCCTACCAAAGAGAAAGCCGCTTAAATGCAAACACTAGATATGGCGGACATCGAGCTGCGCGAGATGAACGAAATCCTGCATGCGCAGGCCGAAAACACCAACCAAACATCTTGGGAAATCGTAAATCCTAAAGGTGCCCACGCGATTGCCTGCGGATTAGACGCCCCCATCGAGGTCACCGTCAAAGGGTCCACGGGGTATTACTGTGGCGGCATGAACAAACAGGCGACGATTAATATCAAAGGCTCTGCCGGGCCGGGTGTCGCTGAAAACATGATGAGCGGCACGATCGTCATCGACGGTGACGCCAGCCAATACGCGGGTGCCACGGGCCACGGCGGGTTGTTGGTTATCAAAGGCAACGCATCGTCACGCTGCGGGATTTCCATGAAGGGGGTCGACATCGTTGTGCACGGCAATATCGGGCACATGTCTGCGTTCATGGCGCAAACGGGCAACCTTGTTGTCTGCGGCGACGCTGGAGAAGCCTTGGGTGACAGCCTTTATGAAGCCCGCCTTTTTGTACGCGGTTCGGTCAAATCCCTTGGTGCGGACTGCATCGAAAAGGAAATGCGCCCCGAACATTTGTCGATCCTTGCGGACCTGCTGGAACGGGCAGGCGCTGACGCCAAACCAGAGGAATTCAAACGCTACGGTTCAGCGCGCGAGCTCTACACCTTCAAAATCGATAATGCGTACTAAGGAACAGCCATGACAGATACATCCAACGGCGCACGTCGTACGACGCCCATTCAATCCGCGACTTTCTCAAACCCCGTAAACGCCGAAATCCGCCGTGCTGCGGCAACGGGCATCTACGACATTCGCGGCGGTGGCGCGAAACGTAAATTGCCTCACTTCGACGACCTGCTGTTTCTTGGAGCGTCCATGTCGCGCTACCCTCTCGAAGGGTACCGCGAAAAATGCGAGACCTCGGTTTCGCTTGGCACGCGCTTCGCAAAGAACCCGATCGAGCTCGACATCCCCATTACTATTGCTGGCATGTCCTTTGGTGCTCTCTCCGGCCCTGCCAAAGAAGCATTGGGGCGCGGAGCCACCATTGCTGGCACATCGACCACGACGGGTGACGGCGGCATGACCAACGAAGAACGCGGTCATTCCAACAAACTTGTCTATCAATATCTGCCGTCGCGGTACGGGATGAACCCCGATGATCTGCGCCGCGCCGACGCAATTGAAATTGTTGTTGGTCAGGGCGCTAAGCCGGGCGGCGGTGGCATGTTGTTGGGTCAAAAGATCAGCGACCGCGTCGCCGAAATGCGCAACCTTCCTAAAGGCATAGACCAACGTTCGGCGTGCCGTCACCCTGACTGGACGGGCCCTGATGATCTTGAGATCAAAATTCTCGAGCTTCGTGAAATTACAGGTTGGAAAGTGCCGATCTACATCAAAGTCGGCGGCGCACGTCCTTACTTTGACACCACGCTCGCCGTGAAAGCCGGCGCCGATGTTGTTGTGCTGGATGGAATGCAGGGCGGCACAGCCGCCACGCAGGATGTTTTTATCGAAAACGTCGGCCAACCGATCTTGGCGTGCATCCGTGAAGCCGTGCGCGCATTGCAGGATCTTGGGATGCACCGCGAAGTGCAACTGATTGTGTCGGGCGGTATCCGCACTGGCGCTGACGTGGCCAAGGCTATGGCGATGGGTGCGGATGCGGTCGCCATCGGCACCGCTGCCCTCATCGCACTTGGGGATAATGACCCTAAATGGGAGGCCGAGTATAATGCGCTTGGCACAACGGCGGGTGCCTATGACGATTGGCACGAGGGCAAAGACCCCGCAGGCATCACCACGCAGGACCCTGAATTGATGAAACGTTTTGATCCCATTGAGGGTGGGCGACGATTGAGCAATTACCTCAAGGTGATGACGCTTGAGGCGCAAACGATCGCGCGGGCGTGCGGCAAAAACCATCTGCACAACCTCGAACCCGAAGACCTGTGTGCCCTGACGATGGAAGCCGCCGCCATGGCCAAAATCCCGCTGGCGGGTACCGATTGGTACCCCGGAAAACCGGGCACATCCTACTGACCGATAATATGGGCGCGACCACGTGGGTCGCGCCCTTTCTTTGCACCACAAGGGAAATTGCAATGACCAAAGATCTTGCCAAATTCGCGGCCGACAACGGCGTTAAATACTTCATGATCAGCTTTACTGACTTGTTCGGCGGGCAGCGGGCCAAACTCGTACCAGCGCGCGCCATTGCCGACATGCAAGAAGACGGGGCTGGTTTTGCAGGTTTCGCCACATGGCTAGACCTGACCCCTGCCCACCCAGATATGTTGGCGGTCCCCGACCCAGACGCCGTTATCATTCTGCCATGGAACCGCGAAATGGCATGGGTGCCTGCGGATTGCGTCATGGAAGGTGAACCCGTCGCACAGGCCCCGCGCAACGTTCTGCGCCGCCTGATTGATGAAGCCTCCGAAGAAGGCATGCGCGTCAAAACAGGGATCGAAGCCGAGTTCTTTTTGCTGACACCGGACGGTGAGCAGATCAGTGACCCATACGATACCGCCGCCAAGCCATGCTATGACCAGCAGGCGTTCATGCGCCGCCTGGAGGTGATCCAGGAAATAAGCGACCACATGCTGGAACTCGGCTGGAACCCCTACCAGAACGACCATGAGGACGCGAACGGCCAATGGGAAATGAACTGGGATTACGACGATGCGTTGGCCACCGCTGACAAGCACAGCTTTTTTAAGTTCATGGTCAAAACCGTTGCGGAAAAATACGGGTACCGCGCCACGTTCATGCCCAAACCGGTCGAGGGTCTGACTGGCAACGGCTGTCACGCGCATATATCGGTCTGGGATCTGGACGGCAAAACAAACGTCTTCGCGATGGACGCAAACGACAGCAGCCAGACGGCAGAGCTCGGCTTGTCCGAACAGGGCCGCCACTTCCTTGGCGGGATCATGAAACACGCGAGTGCGCTGCCCGCGATCACCAACCCGACGGTGAACAGCTACAAACGCATCAATGCCCCGCGCACGACATCGGGCGCGACATGGGCACCAAACACGGTCACATGGACGGGCAACAACCGCACGCACATGGTGCGCGTTCCCGGTCCGGGCCGGTTTGAATTGCGTCTGCCGGACGGCGCAGTGAACCCTTATCTGTTGCAGGCCGTCATCATTGCAGCGGGTCTGTCAGGTGTGCGCAGCAAGGCCGACCCGGGGAAGCGCCATGACATCGATATGTACGCCGAAGGACACCTAATCAAAGACGCGCCACTGCTGCCGCTTAACATGCTGGACGGCTTGCGCGCCTTTGATAAAGACACCGGCCTGAAGGCCGCCATGGGTGACGACTTCTCCGCCTCATACATCAAAATGAAAATGCAGGAATGGGACAGCTTCGTTGGCTACTTTAGCCAATGGGAAAAGGATAACACATTAGACATCTGATGTGCCTAAAAGCTGACCAGATAAGGGCCGCGTGTGCACTTCGCGGCCCCTTTTTATTGAGGGACGAACCTGTCTGTACTCGTCTTTGCTTATGACCTATCGAATTGATATTCGCGGGCAACGCTTCACATGGGCCACGCTGAAACAGCTTTTGGCTCACGCAAAGCCTGTGCGCACAGGGGATCAATTGGCAGGCCTGTCCGCCAACGGCCCTGTTGAACGTTTAGCGGCGCAGCATTGCCTTGCGGATGTGCCACTCAAGGCGTTTCTGGATGATGTCATGCAGGTCGATGGCGACGATGTGACCGCGCTGATTATGACGCAACACGATCCGGCCGCCTTTGCGCCCGTATCCTCCTTGACTGTGGGGGCTTTTCGCAACTCGCTGCTTGATCCTGCAACCACGTGTACCCGACTGCGCGCAATCGCATGGTGCGTGACACCCGAAATGGTCGCCGCTGTCAGTAAGATCATGCGCGCCCTTGGGTTCAGCGGAGTGGCACTGAACAAAAGCCGAGCGACAAACGCTTTAACGCTAGGTTAACGCAGCCAGCCGCGGACCCGCGCCGCCATTGAAATCCAAAGCAGGACGCAACCGACCAGAACCGAAACTCCCGCGCTCTGCAGGACTCCGACGGACAGACCTAGCGTCAAAACCATATAAAACAGCGTCAACAAAGCCCCCATCAGAGAAAGCCCCAACGCCTGAACGGCCGCGACCCGACGCAACAACAACAAGATGCAACCAACCGCCCCGCCGTAGACCGCAACAGCAAAAGCCGCTGATGCCCAGAATGGCCGCTGCGTGATGAACGAGCGTTGAGGCTCAGCCAATTGAGTGACAAAGTCGGCGTTGTTCTGTGTGATGTAGCTAACGCAGCCCATCAGACTCCACACCAGCCCCAGTGCGGCGATCGACCAATAGCTAAAACTCGGCTTTTCCATCATTTGTCCTTTGCTCAATGCGTCATCACTACCGCAGCCCAAAAGGGGATCAAAGCGCTTAGATGTCCTGATAGTGCTGAAATAATATTCACTGGCAAGAATATTTATTGACTTACAGTAGTATCCTCGGTCCAATTTGGTAACCGTCGAAAAAGGAATCTATGATGACCAAACGTATTGCCATCCTCGGTGCCGGACCATCTGGCCTTGCACAACTTCGTGCCTTCCAATCCGCTCAAGCTAAGGGCGCAGAGATTCCGGAAATCGTCTGCTTTGAAAAGCAGTCGGACTGGGGTGGATTGTGGAATTATACTTGGCGGACGGGGGTGGATGAATACGGTGAACCTGTGCATGGCTCCATGTATCGCTATCTTTGGTCTAACGGTCCGAAAGAAGGATTAGAATTTGCCGATTATTCGTTTGAAGAACATTTCGGCAAACAAATCGCGTCCTACCCGCCCCGCGCTGTTCTGTTCGACTACATCCAAGGCCGCGTTCAAAAGGCCAGTGTGCGCGACCTGATCCGTTTTGAGACGGCCGTGCGTTGGGTGAAAAAGGATGGGGACAAGTTTCAAGTTACCGTCTGCCACCTCCCCGATGATCACACCTATTCCGAAGAGTTCGATCATGTGATCGTTTGCACGGGCCACTTCAGCACCCCGAACGTTCCGCATTTCGATGGCTTTGATAAATTCAAAGGCCGCGTGCTGCACGCCCATGATTTCCGCGATGCGATGGAATTCAAAGATAAGGACATTCTGATCGTCGGCACGTCCTATTCCGCCGAAGACATCGGTTCGCAGTGCTGGAAGTACGGCGCGAAATCCATCACTGTCAGCCACCGCACCGCCGCGATGGGATATGACTGGCCCGCGAACTGGGCCGAGGTCCCTTTGCTAACCCATGTGGACGGCAACACCGCCTATTTCAAAGACGGCACATCCAAAGACGTCGACGCGGTGATCCTGTGCACAGGCTACAGACACCACTTCCCGTTCCTACCTGACGATCTGAAACTCAAAACGGCGAACCGCCTGGCGACTGCGGACCTCTATAAAGGCGTGGCTTATGTGGACGAACCCGATCTGTTCTATGTCGGGATGCAGGACCAGTGGTTCACCTTCAATATGTTCGACGCGCAAGCGTGGTTCGTACGTGACGTGATCATGGGGCGGATCGCCTTGCCCGACGATGCGACAATGAAGGCTGATGTCATCGACCGGATCGCGCGCGAAGATGCGGGCGAGGATGACTATGACGCCATCTGGTATCAGGGCGATTACATCAAGGAACTGATTTCAGAAACAGACTACCCCTCCTTTGACGTGGAAGGCGCGTGCAAGGCCTTCAAGGAGTGGAAGGGCCATAAGAAGAAGAATATCATGACGTTCCGCGATAACGGCTACAAATCCGTCATCACCGGTACGATGGCGCCCAAGCACCATACGCCGTGGAAAGACGCGCTTGATGACAGCCTCGAGGTCTACCTGCAAAACTAAGCCAAGTTTCCAACATTCTGTCAGCCAAACCGCCCCCCAATCCGGGGCGGTCTATGGCCTTGAACACATCACTTACCATTTCATCACCACTCGAACAGGACCATTTCCATGAGCAAATACGCCCTCACCGTAACATGCCAATCCAAGCGCGGCATCGTTGCGGCCATCGCGAACTACCTTGCTGACAACAACTGCAATATCACCGACAGCGCGCAGTTCGATGATAAGGAAACCGGCAACTTCTTCATGCGCGTCAGTTTTGATTGCGACGATAGCACGGACCTCGCCGCGTTGACTGACGGCTTTACCAAATCAGCAAAAGACTTTGGCATGGCCTACGAATTCCACGACGAAACCGTCAAAATGAAGGTCGTGATCATGGTGTCGCGGTTTGGTCATTGCCTGAACGATCTATTGTATCGCTGGCGTATTGGCGCGTTGCCGATTGATATCGTGGCCGTGATCTCAAACCACATGGATTACCAAAAGGTCGTCGTGAACAACGACATCCCCTTCCATTGCATCAAAGTGACAAAAGAGAACAAGCCAGACGCCGAGGCCAAGATCATGTCGGTAGTCGAAGACTCCGGCGCGGAATTGATTGTTCTGGCACGCTACATGCAAATCCTGTCCGATCAGATGTGCCAAAAAATGTCGGGCAAGATCATCAACATTCACCACTCGTTCCTGCCTAGCTTTAAGGGGGCCAACCCATACAAGCAGGCGTTCCAACGTGGCGTGAAGCTGATCGGGGCGACGTCCCATTATGTAACGGCTGATCTGGATGAGGGGCCAATCATAGAACAAGACATCGTACGCGTCACTCATGCGCAGTCGCCAGAAGACTACGTGTCCTTGGGGCGTGATGTGGAAAGTCAGGCACTATCCCGTGCGATCCACGCGCATATCCACCGCCGCGTGTTTTTGAACGGGAACAAGACTGTGGTGTTCCCCGCCTCACCCGGGTCCTTCGCTTCCGAGCGGATGGGATAACCCAACCAGCGCCCGCGATCAGCTTCGCGGGCGTTCTTTTTTGGGGTCAAAGGCTGCCAAGTCAGGGCGGATCACAGCGGGCAGACGTTTTTGGTGCCCGTCGAGTTTTCCAATCTCAACCTTGGTCCCCGCATCCGCATGGGCCACATCAACCCTAGCCATTGCGATGTTTTTGCCCAGCAACGGTGATCGGATCGAGGACGTCACCTCACCAATCTGCGCACGACCAATGTGGACGCAATCACCATGGGCAACGTCAACTTCACTGCCGATATCGAGACCGACCAGTTTGCGCATCGGGTGATCTTTGCGCCGGATCAACGCGTCACGGCCGATGAAATCATCGGGCTTTGACTTTAACGGCACAGTAAATCCGATGCCCGCTTCGAACGGATCGGTCTGATCCGAGAAATCATAATCCGCGAAGATCAAGCCAGCCTCAGTACGCACCATGTCCAAGGCCTCAAGACCCATTGGGCGCAGGCCATAACCTTGCCCTGCCTCCCAGATGGCATCGAAGACTTCGGCGCAATGTTTGGGGTGGCACATGACTTCATAGCCCAACTCACCCGTGTAGCCTGTCCGCGAAATGACAAACGGCGTGCCTGCCTCATCGCGAAGGCGCGCAGGGGTGAATCGGAACCATGCAAGCTGATCGAATTCGGGGTTGTGGGGCGCAGTCCAAATCAAATCGCGCAACAAATCGCGTGACTTCGGTCCTTGAACGGCGACGTTATGCAACTGATCCGTTGACGAGCGCACCAGCACCTTTAGCCCCAGCTTTTCCGCCTGTTCGCGGATCCATTCACCGCCATAATCGCTGCCGCCGATCCAGCGGAAATTGTCGCGCCCAAGGCGAAACACCGTGCCGTCATCAATCATGCCCCCGTGCTCATAACACATTGCCGTATAGACGACCCCGCCCACGGGCAGCGTCTTCATATTGCGGGTAAAGACATATTGGCAAAGCGCTTCAGCGTCAGGGCCGTTGATCTCGAACTTGCGCAAAGGGGAGAGGTCCACAATCACCGCGTCTTGGCGACAGGCGTGATATTCTGCGATTGGCCCCGCGTCAGCAAAGCAGTTGGGCAGCCAGTAGCCGTTATACTCCACAAAATTGCGGGTGTGCTTGGCAAAGCTGTCGTGGAATCCGGTTTGCTTGGTCATCTTAGGCTCCGCATCTGGGGTCGCGCGCACGGCAATGGCGCGTTGGAAGGTCTCTTTGCCGGAATAGGTCCGCACGTGGATGTCAGTGGGGTTCCAGCCATTGGCGGGTGACGTGTCATCAGGACATGCGCTGGAAACGCAGACAATATCAGTGAGCGCACGCAGCAGAACGTAATCACCCGGCCGCGACCATGGCTCGTCAGAATACATCACCCCGTGATCGTCGATCCCCGTGTTGAAAAAGAAATTGATCGCCATCCAGCCGGGGCGACCCGAAACGCCAAATTCAGCCAACGCCCCGTTGAAATTATCCGAGCAATTGATGTGCCCTGGATAGCCGATGTCATCGTAATACTTCGCCGAACACGCCAGGGCAAAGGCGTCGTGGCGACCGCAGGTGTCCTGCACGACCTCGACCAGCGGCACCATTTCCTGATCGTAGTATTTCGCATGCAATCCGGGCATCGGATAGGCATGGCCCATAAGGGTTCGCGTGGTCGTCACATCCAGTGCGTGCTCAATACCCTTGTCCAGTTTTCGCGCGCTGAAACATTCGAAATCCGTGCATTGCCGCCCGTCCACATCCAGAATTTGGATGTAATCCCCCGCTTTCACGAAATAGGCTTCGGCGGTTTGGGAATGGACGCGGATGTCTTGCAGCGGATCGGCCAACGGCGTGGGCAGTTCGAAGCGAACGTTTTGTTTGATGACAGCCCGTTTGATTATCACGGTCAGCGGCGTGACTGTGTCCTGTGCCTCAATGTCCATGGCACCACCGGGGGCGGCAATTATGGCGCAACCGTCCCGCTGGACGGTGAAATTCTGTTCGGTTTTGGCGGGAGTCGTTGTCTCAAAGAAATGCACGGCGCCTGACGCAGCAACGTCGATATTGCGGGCGTCCAACCCCATGCGCAGACCGCGCAAGGATGTGTCAGAGCTGATCAAGAGCGCCTGCAGGCCAACCGCAGGCCCCTGCCCCTTCGCCCCGATCACCCCCGCATCGACCCTGCCGCTGGCCTCGCAGGCGAGGATTTCACACCGCTGCCCGCCCTCATTGTTGATGACGGTGAACCGGTCCCCAACTGAAAGCGCCAGTAATACTGCGCCGCCGCCTTCGACCACATAGCGTTCCGTCCCCGCTGGCAGGGAAAAAACTCGCGGTTCATATATGGCGCTTGGCTTTGGCGGGCCCGAGCGTACCGTTAAATATTCGTCCCGCATCTACGCCTCACTTGTTGCACGAGTGGAAAAATTATTTAACATGAAGAATATACATGACTGCAACTCATGCAAACGAATTTGGCGTCTCAGCACAGGAAAATCACGCAGCTTGTTTTGAACGACCACGCGGCTTCTTTTTCCCAGAATAGGTGACTTTGTGATTTCTCTCGCTTTCGGACTTGTGGCGGCAGCATGCTGGGGCGTCCACGATTTCTGCATCCGCTTTATCAGCCAGAACGCGCCCGTCAGCGCCTGCCTTTTTGCCGTGATGGTGTTTGGCCTGTTATTTCAAACGGGGATTTTGCTAGCTACGGGCAGCTATGCCAGCATCCCGAGCGCAGGCATCTTGCCAATGTTTTCCGCAGGCGTGTCCTTTGCGATTGCCAATTGCGGGCTTTATGTTGCATTTCAACGCGGCCCCGTCTGGCTTGCGGCGCCTTTGGTAGCGTGTTTTTCCATCGTCTCAGTCTGGATTGCTATGTTTGGCGGCGCTACGGTTTCCGTTGAACAATGGGCTGCAATCCTGACAATCCTGACAGGCATCACGTTGATCGCGACGCTATCCGACAAAACCAAGACCCAAGACGCACCAAAACTCTGGACTGTGGTCAGCGCCTTAGTCGCGGCAGTGGCATTTTCCAGTACCTTTGCGTTTGGTCAAATCGCAACAGACATGACAAATGGATTGGTCTCGGCCATCGCGATGCGGATCGTCGCGATAGGCGTTATCCTAGCGGGCATTCTGGCACTGCGTCTGACGCTTTGGCCAAAGTCTGGTACTTGGGGCATCTTGGCTATTATGGGGCTTCTTGACGGTATCGCGATCTTGTCGATCATGTCGGCAGCAAATTACCCACACCCAGAATATGCCGCCGTGGCAACGGCGATCTACGGGCTGCCAACAATCTGGCTGGCCTCGTTTTTCTTGAAAGAACGGATCAACCTTAAACAGTGGGGCGGTTGCTTCATCGTTTTCATCGGCATCGGCTATTTGGCGTTGTGATCCATTATGGGACCGCAAAACCAAAATTTCACCTGCAATGCACGCCGATGCCGGAGAACAGCTTTGGGCCCGCCTGTTCAATTCGCCAGAACGGCCAACGCAAAGGCATGTGTTTAGGTTACATAAGAGGGTGAGGGTGTTGAATGTCACTTAAAACTGACCCGGTAGCGGTCAGAATTGTCACTGAGAACTGCCCCATGTGCAACCTTGCCCCTGACGGGATTTGTCGGGGGTTATTGGAGTGATAGACATGGGATTTTTGAGCGTAATTCGTCGATGGGCACTGAGGGACAAGATGCCCATTCGCGAGATTTCACGGCGGACAGGACTGTCTCGCAACACCATCAGGAAGCATCTGCGGGCTGATATCGTTGAGCCCAGCTTCAAGACGCCGACGCGGCCAAGTAAGTTGGATCCGTTTGCGGAGTAACTTTCAGGCTGGTTGCTGACGGAGCTGCGCAGACCGCCGCCAGAGCCGGGTCGAGGCGGCGAATGCTTGCGTGAATCTGATAGCCTAGGACTGCATGGCGAGGCCACTATGAGCGGCAGGTCGCGGACGTTCAAATCCGCATCGCTGTCCTGAACCGCCAGGGCCATCTTAGCATACCTGTCACAGAGGCGGGAAGCTAAGTCCGTCTGGCGAAAGCTCGCCATGCAACCGATCTGTGAAACAAAGACAAATACGATATTCTAGTGAATCACACTTGTCTTCTGCAGGCTCGGGTCAATGAAATTGAGTACGGCCGCCCGCCCGGTCAAACCAAGTTTACGACAGGCGCGAGCTTTGTAGGTTTCAGCAGATTTCGGACTAATGCCAAGCTCGTATCCAATTGCCTTAAGGGTGTACCCCCGACCGTAATATTGTAAGATTTCTCTTTCTCGCTGGCTCAGTTTTGGCGCGCGATTAAGGTTTTTTATGCCCGCTACATCAGCGATGATGGTTGCAAGTTCTTTGGCGTTGACCTCGTTGGGGGCAACGTATCGGACAGATTGCGCGTCAATCAAATCTCCCGCGGGTCCTCCATAGAAAAGTACAGAGAACTTATCGCTATTCAAAAGCTTTTCAATATCATGTTCTTTTTCCCTAATAATACTGGGATCCACAACATATAGTTTCTTTTCCCCCCTGGGTTGTGGGGAAAGTCGCTTATTGCAGGGCGTTGTGTTTACTCTGGTATCCAAAATGGAAACAGCTTGTCTTACGCGTGTTCTAATAAATTGGTTTTCAGTAAATAAAAATACACCCAGTCGAAATTTCTGGAATGTGATTTTTGGAAATTCGTTATAAAAATTAGACATATTTCGCTACCTCTTAAATTATCGAGATGTTCAATGCCTGTAGGGCGTTCCTATCAAATGTGTGTACTACTCTTCCAAAATATAAGAAGTAACCGATTAACATGGGGCGTTTGCCGCACCTTATGAAATGTGTCAACAATGTGCCTCATTATGAGCAAGGTTAACGAAATCTACAAGCCCTAACGGCTTTACGACTTACCCAACAAGCTCAACGCCACATAAAGATCTGATAATAATATATTTTTTTAAAATGATGCGTCATCAATCCTGTAGGGTTTTTCCTGACTTTATGAATTTTTGTCGCTGCTCCATGCTCACTTGTATTCCAAATGAAGCTTTTAAATCCGAATCTAATCACAAATCCCTTTACGCCATTATTACCGATTCCACCGGTACCAAGGCATATATATTTATTTTCAACTTAGTGGTTCAGAAGCTTTCCTAGCGGAATGATACTTTTCAGGCACGCCTGGAATTTGTCCGAATAAATTGTCCCGCAACGGGGTCCAATGCAACTGGAGGCCATTATGACTAAGTTCCTTACAACGACAGCGATTGCCACGATTCTCGCAATGCCTGCTGTGGCAGAGCAGACCGATATTTCGCAAACGGTGAAAGCTCTACAAATAGCACTAAGCACAATTGATATCAGCGACGATGCTACCGATGTTTCGCAATCTGGCATCAACGCGGCAAACATTATCTCAATCGACTTTGGATCGCTCGACGACGTGGAGCAACTTGCTGAAGATCGAATGAAACAGATTTCCAAAAATGACTTTGAAACTGAGGGTACTTTTGGCAACAACGCTCTGCTGACCGACGTCAGCCAGTCGGGAACCAACGTCCTGAACAGCATCGACCTGACCGCTGAGTTGGGTACAAGCTACGACCTTAACCAACTGTCCCAGAAAATCGATGATGCAAGTCAAAAAGCAGTCAACGACATCGATATTCGCAATGGCACGAGCATTGGCATCGATCAAGACGCGACCAACGTGATGAACATGGCAGCGATGGACGACATGCTTGAAAATGCTGGGGGCGCAGACCTTCTGCAGATGATCGATGACAGCTCTCAAAAAGCGAGCAACAAGTTTGACGTCGATTTGGGCGTAGAAGATATTGCGCAGGACGCTGTCAACGTCATGAACCTCGCCGAGGTTGAGGATGATCTGAAAGGCGTTTCTTTCCAAATGGTTGAGGACAGCACCCAGTCTGCCACCAACAGTGCATTTGATACCGAAGTCGGGGCTTCGATTGCAAATTTGATGCAAAGTGCGGTTAACATCGCGAACAGTTTGGATGTCGGCGGAAGCAGCTCAAATGGTGGTTCAGGTCCAGAGGCTGCCATTTATCAAGTTTACAAGGGCTATGGAAGTGGTCAACTTGCGAGCAACTTTGTGGAGTTCAGCACCGGAGGCGTAACCGGACCGGCCAATGTTCTCAATAACGACTACATTGATCAGTCAGCTTTGAACGCAATCAACTTGGCGACAGTCTCCGACGTCGGCTGGACCATTTCCCAATCTGCGAGACATGTTGATCAGCTAGCGATGAACAACGCACAGGGTATTGGCTCGGGTATCAACGCAGACATCACCAACTTTGATCAAAGCGCTACCAACGTCGGTAACATTCTTTCGGCAGGTTCTTTGCCTGATCTGTCGGGCATGACGGAAGTGTCTCAGAACTTCACTGGCTTCCAAATGGCGCAGAACGGTTTGATCGGTGCTGATGATCTAAGTTCAGTAACTCAAGCTGCAACGAACGTCATCAACTCGGTCAGCGGGCTGTAAACGAAGCAATTTTGCACACGGGGCGGCAAGATTCTTGCCGCTCCGAACTAAATTAATTCGGCCAGTCAGGTGACAAGAATATGGTACGCTCCATACGCAAATGCTTATCCGTCTTGGCCTTTTTCAGTATTTCCACATCCGCTAATGCACAGACAGAGTTCGACCCAAAACTTATTACGAACCAAAGCATGGTCGGTGACCAAACCTCGTTGAATTACCTCAACAACCGGCGGTCATCTATACTGAACGGGAGCCCGGCAGACGCTATTCCAAATCAGGCTTTCGGGCGAGATGATGTTTCCGAGCTGGCTCCAGTCTCGTTGACAACCCAAGAACTCAGCCAATCTATTTTGAACGCAGCAAACATTCTTATGGCGACTGGGACCAACGTGGATAGCATTCGTCAATCCATGCAGGGTAACCAGATCGCAACCAATACCGCAGAGAACCATAATTTTGATACCCCCCTCGTTGCGGTTCAGACCGGCGAAAACCTGTCGAACATCGTGACTGCCAATCGCATTGACAACGTCACGCAATCTTTTGGCCCAGGAGCAGCCCAAGAGGTGTTCAATAATCTGCGCAGCGCAGGGGCCGCACTTGGCAGTGTGAACCAAATCGGTAGGAACACAGCAAACGTTGCAACAGCCGAGATCTCGATCGGGTCTGGCGGGCAGTACTTTCCTCGCGATACGTCGCAGCTGATTGAAAACAGAGTGGCGGTTACCGATCCTTTGGGGAACGCTTTTGATATCGTTCAATCAGGGGCCAACATCGGCAACGTTCTCGTCGCTGATGAGGTCAAGAATGTGACGAGGGTGTTTAGTGGCACCCAGACCGTCAGAAATATCGTGACCTATCCCCAAGGAAACGTACCAATTCGCCTAACGCAAACTGGTTTGAACATTGCCAACTTTGTCAGCGCGACCAGAGTTGACGGGCTTTCGCAGGTTTCGGACGGGACCCAAATCGTTGAAAATTCGGGCGATGGTCATTCTTTGGCGGAAATAACCGACCGCGTCACCAACCACAGCTACTCAAGCACAAGCATCGTAAACCTGCTGGAAGTAAATGAACCGACTTCTTCGGATCATGTTATGATTAAAAATACAAAGATAAGCGCCACTCAGACAGCCAACCAACCGCAACGCGTTCAAAGCAACAACGGAACGCATTCGCAAATTGGTAACTCTACATCAATCATCAGATAACCTGAGATCGATTGATGTAGAATTAATATGCCAATTCAGAACAGGATTCCGACCGACACCAAGGCCCCGACAATATCCGGGGTGCTTCGGGCCAGGCCTTTGGCCTTCTTGTCGAATACTCCACCGCGAGCTCTCCATACCTTACCGCACGGTCTTGCAGTTTTTCAGTACAGATAGACGCGCCCTGCGCTCTCACCAATCTAGTGGTGATGCGCCGCATTCTTTGGTCAATTGCCAGCGGCTCTGCCATCCCCAAGGCGCTAAAGAAGGTCAAAACCTCACCGGAATCCGACATCGGAGAGCCAGGAATGACATCCTCGCATGTCAGTGCCAAAGACCGGTAACTCACCATCGATTCGAGGAAAATTTTGGGGTCGTAGACGTCGTTTTCGGCAACTGCGACCCCAGTCTCTTGTGCTGTGGCGATGCCGGAAAAGCCCGCCAGCAACCCGCTTGAAAGCGCGAAACACTGCGTGAGCCTCATCCCGCAACCTCTACAAAGTTTTTGGGCAGCAAGCGATCACAGCTTCCATCATGCTTCAGGGTGGTTGACACAATATTATATGCTGCCTCGGCAAGCATCCATCGAATGCCCGAATGAAGCCCCTCTTGGCTCTTCGATCCAATTTTTACATCAAAAAGCTCACTATCGAAGAACCGGAAAATCGAACCATAAACTTCGACACCCACAGCTTGCTTGGAATATGCCTCGGCCATGACCAACTCAGTTGATCTGGTGTCAGTGACCCGAATGTCCGCACCAACTGTCAGGGCGAACTTACGGCTGCCGCCGCCGATGCCGAACAAAGCGGCTTCGGTGCCCCCGGAATATGTGTTGAAATCAAGCTGTGTTACCGCACCGTCTATCACCAAATCGGATCCAAGCAACGCGCCTCGCTCGAGCGGACGATAAGGAATCCGTTCTCCCTCAATAACCGCGTCTTGGCTGTCGCCAAGTATCTGTTCACGTGCCCGGGCTATTTCAAACTCGGTAACGACTGTATTGACCCGGTTAACCTGTTTCACTCCGGCTTTGGTTAGCGCCGTCACCAGCATACCAGCCGAGTCGCGTGGGACGTAGGGGCCGTCCTCGTCTACCGAAAATTTCTGGGTCAAATCGCTGATTGTATGAACGGCAAAAACTGTACGGCTCCGCTTTACCGCAGAAGACCGTGCAAGACATTCAAGCGCTTGATCAGCGGGTGTGTCAATCGTAACTGGTATTGCGCCATTATAAGGGGCTTGGGGTTGAACAAGTTGTGGCGGCAGGCCTTCGCATCCGGAAACCAAAGCTGAGACCAAGATTCCGACCGTGTATTTAATGGGGCTCAATTGTCCGCGCTCCCAATGCTGGTGAGGCGGCTGGCCGCGTCATCCACTGCGGCCGAAGTGTCATCCGTGATTGTAGCGCTGGCAGACCCACTCGCTTCTTGAATGGTTTGGTTGCCGTTGTTGTCTTGTCCGGTGTCGATGGTGTTATCGCCATTCCCGTTGATCGTAATCGACAGCAAGTTCCCGGTTTGACCTCCTGCGGAAGCCCCCGTTGCGGTCTGAGAACGTTCAAATATTTTGAAATTCAGACGCGTTTGCTCGCCGCTCAGCAGAATTTGGCGCTCAGACGGTGTCCTGAATTGCCATGACCCCGACTCGGACAGCCCATTCGCTGACGCGGTGCCGGCAAACAATGTGAAACACATTAGATATCTTAACATATGACCCCAGCCCAATAAAGTGATGTCCGAAAAATGCCATAATTCAACGAGAACAATGGAGTGGACTAAAAATTTACGCTTAAAGTTGAAATATGCACAGGTCAGATCACATTAGCAAGAAAATTGAATATTAATAGTTCACTACGTCGATTGGGGGATCGGCGCGCGATGCGTGAGGTAAGATTTTCTGGTGAGGTCTACCGAAACAGCCCCAATTTTATGCCTCTAATGGCACACATTTAGGCCATTTTTTTTTCTAAATGCGGCGGGGTTCTCTAGCCGAAGTTAAATGACGGCATCGCGGATTGTAAAAGCTAAAGGTTTTACGCCCACAGAATACCGGGCGATTTCATCGTAGCGCTTATTTTACAGCAACTCTGCGCATGGTGACCGGTGTGGGGTTTTGGCTAGGTTGCTTTTCGATGCAGCAACTATGGCTTTGAAGCATTTTTATTAGGCTTCAATGTCCTGAACATTTTGCACTATTCATCCACCGGACACCGATAAGGCGCACCCCGCTATCTAGCCCACCAAAACTAGTGCGCTTGGTTGGCCACATGCATTACAGCGGCCTGCGTGTGGTCACCGCTGATGCTCAGCTTTGGGCCCATGGGTAGCGCGTTAAGGCCCAAGCGGTTCATCCACCGTTGGAAAACGGCAGGCACGATACCGATCACATGGGTTGCACCTTGCTCTGTTGCCGCGCGGGCCATTGCCTTGATCAGTTTGGTCTGAATGAACAGCCGACGCTCGGCGGGTTCGTCTTTGGTCAGGAAAAGCCGCGTTGCCTCCCAGACGTGGGGCATTACCGGTGCGCGCTCGTAAAGAACATGTTCGGGGATGTTGGGAAGTAGCCCAAGCTGCGCATCGCGAAGCATATATGAATAGCATCCGCAGCGCGCTGTCGTCGGCAGCAGCCGAACACCCGCCAAGACACGGCCGTATTCGTGAATCACCACGGAACGGCTTTGCGGGGTGTCGTACTGGTCGAACTCCATCCCCTCGGTTTGTGGCAAATCCCAAGATTTCTGATCGATGAACACCGCTTTGCGCGCGCGAAGGTTATCGGCATACAGCTGTCCATAGCGATGCTGATTATTGGCCGATACAACGGTTTCTTCAATCCTGATGCCTATAGACGACGGCGTTGGCATCGCTTGATGTGCATTTGACCTTTGCCCGGATGAGACCTTAATCTTTACAGATTCAGCCTCATCAATCGTCTTTACCTTATGGAACCCCATATTTTACTGCCTAACGCCTTGGTTACGAGACCGAAAAAAGTTAATAAATCGTATACAGCCATGGTTTTGCCATATTCGCAACAAAATTTCCACCCAAAGTAGTATGGTCGTGCGATTTTTTTTTCACCAATGCCCGCCAGGGCCACAGGACGCCCAAAGTATGGTAAACTCTAAAGATCTTATTTCCGTGCCGGGCATGAATAAGACAGAACACCGATCGATAATAAAAAGACTGCGTGATTACGCGATTGTTGGGCAAAAGCTGTTTTGGCAAAGAGCCATCATCTATCTGTCGGCGCTTGCGCTTGCGGGCTTTTATTACGACCCGAAGGTGGCGTTGTTTTTCCTGATCGCGATTGCTGTGTGCGAAACCTACGACACCCTTTTGATGCGCCGTGTCCTAGCCACCGGCGAGGCGCGGACGATGAAGCCGCGAAGGATGTTCTACCATATTTACGCGGGTACAATCCTAAGCGCTGTAACCATTTCGCTGTTCTGCGTATCCATCGCAGTTCAGCAAGGCACCGACAGCGGGCATTTTCTCCCTTTATTCCTGCTCATCTCTGCATCAATCTTTGCGACGATGAACAACCACCAGTTCATTCCCGTTCTGGCCTCGCGGCTTGCGATTTATGTGATTGCGATCCTGTATATCGCCATTCGCGACGTTTGGATCGTCCGGCCACCGCTCAAATCCGAGATCTGGCTTAACCTCTTTACCGTGTTGTTTGTGCTGGGGTTTGTTCTTGAGCTCGCCCGCACCTTTATCTTGGGCTACTCGGTTCTGCTCAAAAGCCGTCTGGCCCTTCAGATCGAACACAAGAACGCCTTGGCTGCAAGCGAAGCAAAAACACGGTTTCTAGCAACGGTAAGCCATGAACTGCGCACGCCGTTAACCTCGATCAAAGGGGCGCTTGACCTTATTGACGTGGGGTCTGCGGGGGAGGTTCCGCCCAAGATGACCCGTCTGTTGGGCATTGCCCGCAGCAACAGCAGCCGCCTTATTGACCTCGTTGGTGACTTGCTTTTGTTGCAATCCTCGGACGCGGGCAAGTTCACGCTAAACTTGGAAATGGTGGACCTGGGCAGCCTTGTGACGGCCAACATCCATAACTTTCAACCCTATGCTAAAACACTTAACGTCGAGGTAGACGTTGATATTCCGGCGGAAAAATTCTTTGTTCTGGGTGACAAAAAACGTCTGGGGCAGGTTGTTACCAACCTGCTTTCCAATGCGGCAAAGTTTTCCGAAACAGGCGGGATCGTGCGCGTGGCGCTGACCAGCGAAGATGAAAACCTTGTTCTGTCGGTGGCAGATCAAGGCATCGGCATCCCCGAAGGCAGTGAAACGCAAATCTTTGAAGAGTTCGGGCAAATTGATTCAAGCGACCAACGCAAATTTCAAGGGACTGGGTTGGGGCTGTCGATTTCAAAACGCATCGTCGAAGGCCACGGTGGCAGCATCGAATACGATAGCGAGTTGGGTATGGGCACGACCTTCAAGGTGACGTTGAAATCAGCCGGCTAAGTTTTCTTTGCTTTCAAGAAAAGATGCCAACCGGCGGCGTGCTGTCAGCTAGGGTCGTCCATCAATCTGATAAGCTCGGCCACCTCTGCCTTTAAAGTGCTATCGTGAATGGCGTGATCTTTTGTCGACTGAAGGATCATCCGCTCGGTGCGCGCCGCCTGCCCGCCCAACTCCTTAAAGCCAAGGGTCGCGGCGGAGCCTGACACCTTGTGTGCAATCCACGAGATGTCATCAATCGCGCTATCATCTGCGTCTTCGGCAATCAGTCTGGAAAACGCGTCGTCCAGAGATTGTTTCCGCCCTGATAATTCGGTCAAAAACCTTCCGCGCACTTTTTCCATGCCAGCAAGAAAATCGCCATTCATTGGGCACCTATAATTGTTGCTAGTGCCCGGGCTTAACGGGCGGATTAATCTCGATCAGAGCATCTGATGGTGAAAGCGTTTTTTGCTCTGCATCGCCCACTGCCTCAAGCAGGGCGTTGACCGAACTGCGCGACGACCGCCAATCCAACTGGATCGGGTCGCTTACAGCAATATGGACGACCATGGGGCGGCCGTTGGAATAATAAAGGTCCATCTCTCGCAGCTTTTGCACAACCGTGATTTCAAATTCACTCGCATCGAACCGGCGGCCCGCGTCCGTGATGCCGGCAAAATCACCCCCCCCGATATGCGCTAGGAAAAAACGGTGGGGCTTCAAACATTCGGACAAGGCTTCGGCCACATCGGTGATGGCCGAGTGGAATTCATAACTGTTCAGCCCGTGAAACAGGTGTTTTGAATCCTTAATCGCAACGCCGAACGCACAATTTCCGAAAAGTGAAAGCCGCGACAGTTGAAGCAAATAATTCTCAAGCGACAGGTAATCGATGACCCCGTCAACATTATCGATATGCAGACGCTCGCTTGTATCCGCCGGCGCATGCGCAACTTCAGTGCCATCCGCGCTAGCGCCCTTGGCTTTCTTCCGTTCGGCAACCAGTTCGGAAACCAGCTGCAAGCGTGCATGCATCTCGGCCGCGTCAATTGGTTTGTTCACATAATCGGTGGCACCTGCGGCGAACGCATTATCGACATATACGCGTTCGGCCAGTGACGTGACCATCAGTATCGGTGTGCGCGCGTATTCAGGCATTTTCCGGATGTGCGAAACCAAGGTGATCCCGGTCATACCAGGCATCTCGATATCTAGCAGAAAACACTCGAAAGGGTCTTTTGCGGCCTGCAAAATATTCAGGGCTTCCTTTCCTGACGCGGCGAATGTGACATCCTGAAACCCGATAACCTTCAAAATCTCGGATAGAAGTCCGCGGATGACCTCATCGTCGTCAACAGCAAGTATTTTCATTTCGCATCCTTTAACATGACGCCGACCGATGGCGGCGTCTTGTACGATCTATATCACGTTTGGGGCTATAGGTGGAATGCGGCAGAAATATTGCGCCGGCGACCAACTGCCGCCCAATTCAAATTTTTTTCCAATTATAATTATACCGTCGCGGTCTCCCAGCTGATCCATCTGATGCAGATATTTCCAACCCTGCTATGGCCGCTTCTTTTCCGGGGCTGTAGGACTGTGAAGAATAACCAAAACACGATCAGGAGAACGCGATGCAAAAATCCAGCTTAAAGGCGCTCGCGGCAATTGCCATCGGGGCCGCGTTCATGGGTGCCCCCGCTACCGCACAAAACCTTGGACGCTACGAGGTCTTCGGCGTCGAAGACGGTGATATGCTGAAAATGCGCAAGGGCCCCGGCACAGGATACCGCACCGTTCTTGGTCTTCCCAACGGCACAGTTTTGCGAGTCAAAAGCTGCCAGCAAACCGGCAGCACCCGTTGGTGCAAGGTCGCGCTGAACGAGGCGCGCGGGATGGTGGGCTATGTATCTTGGGCCTATCTGCGCGAATACTGACCAAGCCAGATATCACGATGACATCTCGAAGAACTCCGACGTCAGCCCCCTGCGGCGATCTAAACCCTCGCCTATTTTATCTGCGCTGATTATAGCGGGGGCGATGTTCAAAATGACGCCGCCATTTCGCAACCTGTTGACCACCTTCGCGCTTGTTTTCGCGATGGTGTTTTCCGGCTTGGCGCATACTGGAATGGCCCGTGCGATGTCCCCCGATCTAGCTGCCTATGTCGCGGCGGGCGGATCGCTTGAGGATCTGTGCAGCCCGGCGAGCGGTAAGAACGGCACCCAAGCGAAAAAATGCGAGGTGTGCCGCCTGCTGGGGGCCGCGTTAGAACCGCGCCCCTGTGTTGGTGCGGCTTTGGTCGTCACTGAAAAAACGCGGGTGCTCACTTTTGTCGCCAAGCGTTTGCATCACCGGCACCCCCTTGATCCGACACGCCTGACCCGCGCCCCACCCCAAGCCTGACCTCTTTCACTCAGAGTTCAATTTCCACCCGCCAAAGATGCGGGTTTTCCAGGCTTGGAGCCAATACATGACATCAACCGATATCCCTGTGCAGCCAGAGGGGCGCACCAACAAACTCTATTTCGCAGCATGGCGGTGGCATTTTTATGCTGGCCTTTTTGTTCTGCCCTTTCTCGCAATTCTCGCTATCACGGGCGCATCGATGCTTTGGATCGCGTGGATTGATGGGCGCGATGGCGAACGCACCCCCGTCATCCCGCAAGAGATCATATTGCCCGTTTCCGATCAGGCCAACGCCGCGCTCGCGGCTATTCCGGGCGGCGTATTGAAACAATACGTGGCACCCCGCGCAGCCAATGTTGCAGCGCTGTTTCGCGTGGATCACGATGGCGACGCGACCATGGTTGCCGTTGATCCCTATTCAGCCCAAGTGATCGAAACGTTCCCGCGCCGCAGCGGTTGGTATGATTTCGTCGACAACATCCACAGCGATCTGATGCTTGGCGTCACCGGTGATAGACTGCTTGAAACCGCCGCCTCGCTCGCCTTGGTCCTGATCGCGACCGGGCTTTATATGTGGTGGCCCCGCGAGGCTGGATGGCGCAAGGCATTCATCCCCAGCTTTGGTCGCGGACGTTCTATGTGGAAATCCCTGCACGGCGTTGTGGGCATCTGGCTGTCTATCTTTCTCGTGTTCTTCCTGATCTCCGGCTTGTCTTGGGCCGGGATATGGGGCGGCAAGATGGTTCAGGCCTGGAGCCAATTTCCAGCGGAAAAATGGGACGCGGTCCCGCTGTCAGATGACATTCACGCCAGCATGAACCATGACCGTCGCGAGGTCCCTTGGGCGCTTGAGCAAACGCCAATGCCCGCGTCTGGTAGTGATGCCGGTATTGACGGTGTGCAAGATGGGCCTGTCACAATCGATACAGTCGATCTATTGGCCCGCGAGATCGGGTTCGACACGCGCTATCAGTTGAACGTGCCGCAATCGCCGACAGGTGTCTGGACGCTAAGCCGCGATTCCATGAACACCGACAGCACCGACCCGATGTCGGACCGGACCGTTCACATAGACCAATACACCGGTAAAATTCTGGCCGATGTCCGCTATGCGGATTATTCGCTTGCCGGCAAGGCAATGGCCGTGGGCATCGCCCTGCACATGGGCACCATGGGCTTGTGGAGCGTGCTTGCAAACACCGTCGTTTGCCTTGCGGTCTTGTTCCTATGCGCCAGTTCCGCCGTGCTGTGGTGGAAACGTCGCCCTGCGAATGCGGGCCGTCTGTCTGCACCGCCAATGCCAAAAGAGCTGCCTTTGTGGCAGGGTGCCGTGCTGGTGGGTTTGTTCGTCTCGATGGCCTTTCCAATGGCGGGTCTGGCGCTGATCACTGTGCTGGCCTTTGACGTTTTGATCCTGTCGCGCCTGCCAAAACTGCGCCACAGCTTGACCTAGAAAACGAATGTGCAGCGCCTTGATTAAGGCGCTGCACATGTTGATGCGAATTCATTTTCGGGCCCTATGCCCCGAAAACCTGCGCCCTGTCGCTTACTTCAGCGCGGCTGCAACGCTGTCTGCCAATGGTGTCGTTGGCCGCCCGATCAGATTGGACAGCTCCGATCCCTCGTGGAAAAGGACACCCTTACTGATCTCGACTTCACCCTCGGCAAGCATTGTCGCAAATCCCTCAGGCAAACCAAACGAGGCCAGAACCTTGGCAAATTCGGCTGGTGGCATGTTGGAATAAGGGATGGTTTTCCCCGTCTGGCGGCTAACTTCAGCGGCCAGATCGCTTAGGGTGAACGCCGTGTCACCGGCCAGTTCCAAGGTCTTGTTCTCAAAACCGGCCCCGGACAGAACCGCCGCTGCCGCGGCCGCATAATCGGCCCGGGTCGCTGCTGAAATCCGCCCTTCACCGGCAGAGCCCATCACGGCCCCGGCTTGCAACGCACCGGGCAACGATCCGGTGTAGTTCTCAGTATACCAACCATTGCGCAGGATCGTATAGGCAATCCCGGACTCTTTTATCAGCGCCTCGGTCTCGCGATGTTCATGCGCCAAGCCAAGCGTCGATGTGTCGGCATTCAGAATGCTGGTATAGACGATATGTTTAACACCATTGTCCTGCGCAGCCTTAATGACAGCGGCGTGTTGCGGCGTCCGCTTGCCAATCTCGCTGCCCGAAATCAGCAGAACCGTGTCGATGTCGGTCAGAGCCGCGCCGAGGGTTTTAGGCTGATCATAATCGGCGGCCCGGACAGCGACGCCCAAATCGGCAGCTTTTTCCGGCGACCGCGCCAGCGCGACGATCTTGCCTGCGCCGACTGCTGGAATAAGGTCCTGAATAACGAGACGGCCAAGCTGGCCCGTTGCGCCGGTGATTGCGATGGTCATGATGCGTTTCCTTTAATTCTGTTGTTACGGCATCAGACTTATGCGACATACTAACGAATAGTTAGTACGCACAAAAAGGTAAGCTTGAGAAAATGTCATATACCCCGACCAAAGCGCCCGGAATTCCCCTGTCTGATTACCTGCGCCGCGGCGATCTAATGGCGCAGGCCTGCCCCTCGCGTGAGGTGCTGAAACATGTGACCAGTAAATGGGGTGTGCTTGTGTTGATGGCGCTTCGCATCGAAACGCTGCGGTTTAGCGCGCTACGCCGCAAGGTCGGCGGCGTGAGCGAACGTATGCTGGCACAGACACTACAGAACCTCGAAAACGACGGTTTTCTAAACCGGGTCTCTTATGATGTTGTACCGCCGCACGTAGAATACAGCCTGACCCCTTTAGGCCAAGAGGCGGCGGAAAAAGTTGGCGTTCTGGCCGATTGGATCGAAGTCAGCATGCCAAAGATCGCCCAAGTATGGGGCGAACGCGAACAGTCAGAAGCGCTGCTTAAAGTTTAGATTATTTTGATACTCTGGTTCGGAAAAAAATAAAAATTTTGGCCGCAGTATCTCATTCGGCCAAAACTTTCTTAATTCGACGCACGGTTTATTGGGCGTGCAGGCCGGAACGGTAGTTTTGGAAAAACTATGCCCGTCCTGTAGACGCGGGCATAGTTATGCCACGCCGATTTACGCACTTAAAAATGTACATATTAAATCAATGACTTAAAGACGCTTCGGAATCACCATGGCTCAAATGCACAGCCACTTTTGCCAAGCGAACGGGTATAGTTTTGCGCCGGAAATCGGGGGAAGTCTTGCCAAAATGAGCATAAAAAAAGACCGCCCCGAAGGGCGGCTTGAGTTTTCCGATATTGGTTTAGCCTAAAGGTCTTTTCGTCGGAAGACTTTTGCTGTTATGATACTCCGCTCCATGATCGGCTCAATGCCTGCTTTGGCCAACTTCATAGACATAGATTTTGTGCTGGTGCCTGCATCTTCCGTAAGTTCCCGAAGAGTAACAAACTCCTCACAAAACCTTGAGGTGCCCCTAGATTTGTAGACGCTTTGCTTGGTAATTTTGGAACCAAGGAGAGACGGATATGAACAAGGGAATT